>JAFZFQ010000015.1 GCA_017555825.1 Bacteroidaceae bacterium
AAGACCTCACCGGCGACTCGTTGGCACCTATGGTACTGGATATATATACCCTCGACAAGACCGTAAAGAGCCCTCTATATACCAATATCAATCCGCTCGACTACTACTCGCCCGAGAACCTTATTGCGAGCCAACCCTTTGGTAGCTCTACCGATGGTTTTATCGACAAGAACAACAGCACCGACGAGGAGACTGTTACCTACAAGCGCATCGATATAAAATTGCCTATTGAGATAGGCCAAGAAATATTCAACAAGTACAAAGAAGACCCCGAAATCTTCTCGTTGCCCTCGGAGTTTGCCAAGTACTTCCCCGGCATGTACATGAATGTATCGTATGGCAACGGTCGTATGGTCAATATCAAAGGTATATATATGACCATGCACTACCGCTCTATCGATAGCAAAGGCGATATAGACACTCTGTCATACAACTACCTGGGCGTAACACCCGAGGTGAGCAGCATCAACCACTTTACACTCACCCCCGACCAACAACTGCTTGACAAGGTCGAGGAGTATAATACCAACGGTAAAAAGGTGATAGCACAAGCCCCTGTTGGCTACCTGCCCATCATCAACTTCCCCACCGGCAACATTATCAAAAAGTATCAAGAGAAGCTCGAAGAGAGCGGTCGCATACAAAACATCTTGAACTACTTGTCGTTTACAATACCTGTAGTAACCGACGAGAACGACAAGCTCGCTCCGCCCGAACACTTGCTCTTTATCCGAGCATCGCAAGTGAAAGACTTCTTTGAGCAAAAGCTCCTTCCCGACGATATAAGCACTATGTATGCTACATACAACAAGTCGAAAGGGGTGTATGACTTTGGCAACATAAGCAACTACATAAGCAACATCCTAAAGCGCGAGGATCCTACCGTGACCGAGGATGATGAAACAATTGCACTTGTCCCTGTCACAGTATACACAGAGACCAATTCGAGCTACTACAATACAACCACTTCGGTAGTAAGTGTGACACCCTATAGCACATCGCCCGCTATTGCCACACTCGACCTCGATGGCGCTCAGATAAAGATAATTTACACCACTCAAAAGCCTCTTCACTAAGGCATTGCAACAACAACATTACCAACACCATACGACATCCGTCTCAACAAATATTGAGGCGGATGTTATTTTTTTACACATCTATAGAGTGTTATAATACAAAAACTGTATATTTGTGAATTGACCACCGTGAAACGCACAGCCATGAAAATAGAACTACCTCAACACAGCAATATTCGCACCAAGCAGTTTAGCAACGAATTGCGCACACTCACCATCATAGGAGCCAATGGTGCGGGCAAGAGCCGCTTTGGCGACGACATTGCACGCCGATATAGCGACAAGGTATTCTGTATATCGCCACTTAAAGCCCTCTTTATCGACCCGACAAGTGGCAATTCTATAGGCAACAGTATCACCGGTCTATACAACGAATTACAGGCCAAGACCACCTACAAGATTGAGGCGATTGATACCGAGTTTGAGCGACTCATGTACCTACTTATGTACGAAGAGTTTGTAAATGTAATAGCCTACAAACAGAGCGAAAACAAAGAGGGAGAGCTACCACAGACCAAACTCGACATCGTGCAGAAACATTGGGAGAGCATCTTCCCACAAAACAAGATGTTGCGCATGTCGGGCAAGCTGAGCATTGTAGGAGAGAAAGACAGCAAACCCTACGCCCCTACCCGACTGAGCGATGGCGAGAAAACTGTATTATACCTTCTTGCATCGGTACTATATGCCGAGAAGAACGACATCATAATGGTAGAAGATCCCGAGATATTTCTCCACCACTCTATCATGAAAGCCGTGTGGGACACCGTAGAACAACTGCGACCCGACTGCACTTTTATATACCTCACTCACGATCTCGAATTTGCCGCCTCGCGCAATGACAGCTCATGCCTATGGGTGAAATCGTACGATGCCCTACATCAAACATGGGACTACGAAATGCTACGCAGCCCCGACCAATTACCCGAGGATGTATACCTCGACCTGCTGGGCAGTCGCAAGCCTATACTCTTTATCGAAGGCACCGACAATCGTAGCATAGACGTGCGCATATACACCCTACTATATCCCGAGTACACAGTAAAGCCCTTAGGGGGTTGCTCAAAAGTGATAGAAACCACACGCACATTCAATGACCTGAAAAGTTTTCATCACATCGAGTCACATGGTATTGTCGACCGCGATCGTCGCACAAACCGTGAGATAGAGACACTGCGCCAACGCAACATCGCAGTGCCCGATGTAGCCGAGATAGAAAACCTACTACTCATAGAGCCGGTAATACGCACTGTGGCACGTCGTATGGGACTCAACGCCAACAACACATTCGACACTGTGCGCAGCAACATTATCAACATGTTTGAAGACGAGCTCGAACAGCAAGCCCTGCTGCACACCCGCCACCGCACCAAGCGTGAGATAGAGTGCTTTATAGACCGTCGTTCGCACGACATAGACGACTATGTGCAACACATACGCACCCTCACCGCCGAGTGTACTCCGCGCAAGCTCTACAACGAACTATGCCAGAAATTCCGCCTCTACGTAGCCGAACGTCGATACAATAAAATACTGCGCGTATACAACCAAAAAGCGATGTTGCCCAATTGCGGTATTGTGCAACTGTGCGGATTTGCCAATAAAGACAAGTATCTGAAGTACATCCTATCTATTCTACGCGAAGAGAGTCAAGAGGCCAACAACCTGCGACAAGCTATGCGCCAAGTAGTAGGCGTGGTGTAATATATATGAGACGACACAAAAATGGATGGCTGCTATATTTCAAAAACGCAACCATCCATTTTTTATTCATTATCAAGAGGCTCAATACTCTATTCTATCGAGTATACCTGTAAGGGCAGCTATCGTTATACCATAGTTGGTAATGGGCACTCCTTGTATACGGGCACGGGCTATACGATTGAGCACATGGCGACTGTTGAACATACATGCGCCGCAGTGTATTACAAGGTCATACGATGTGAGGTCTTGCGGGAACTCATGCCCGCTCACAATATCTATGTGCAGGCCTGCACCAAACTTACGTCGCAACATTGCAGGCAACTTCACACGGCCTATATCTTCGTTTTGCGGTATGTGTGTACATGCCTCGGCAATGAGCACGCGCGAACTCTCTGTGAGCTGTGGCAACTTTTTAGCACCTGCCACAAAGGTCGATATATCGCCCTTGTAGCGGGCAAAGAGCACCGAGAAGGACGTGAGTCGCGAGGCCTCGGGCTTGAGTTTATACACCGCCTCAAATACCTGAGAATCGGTAATAATGAGTTGTGGCGCTTGTGCCAACGAAGCCAACGCGGCGGGCATACCCTCGGTAGTACAACTCACAACCGTACAACGACGGTCGAGCAGCTCGCGGATAGTTTGCACCTGAGGCTGTATGAGGCGACCTTTAGGAGCACTTGCATCTTGGGGCATCACAAGCAATATAGTGTCACCCTCCTTTACAAGACCTTGCAAGATAGTACGCTCCTCGCGCATACCGGCAGCAGCCAATGCTTCGCGCAACGCCGGCAAGCCGTCGCCTTGCGTAGAACTAACCGCAATAGGCTTCAGCGTCATATCGCGAGCTATAGCCTGCAACAAATTGTCGACATCTACCAAACGATCGCATTGAGAAAGTATTGCGATAATAGGAATTTCTCGCGCACGAAACTCGGCAATCCAACGACGCTCGTCATCGCCCCATTGCTCCGTAAAGAGCAACACAGCAATATCGGTCTTATCGACCACCTTGGTAGTCTGCGCAATGCGTTGCTCACCCAATATACTTGTATCGTCATATCCGGGCGTATCGATGAGCACACAAGCACCCAATCCGGGCAACTCTATAGGCTTGCTCACCGGGTCGGTAGTCGTACCACTCACATCGCTCACCACTGCTATATTTTGCCCTGTAAGCGCATTGATAAGCGACGACTTACCACTATTGCAACGGCCAAAGAAGGCTATGTGCAAGCGTTCTGATTGAGGTGTCTGTTGCATAGCAGTAGAGATTAGAAACGAAAGTCGCGCTTGCCCTCGGCAATCTTTTTGAGATTTTCGATAGTTATATTGCGCACCTTATCCGAGGGGATAAGGGGAATTTGGCTCTGAATCATCTTCTCGGCCAACTCACGAGTGCGAGGCGAAGCATAGTCATCGAGATACTCGCGCAAAGTAAAGAGCGCATTGGGAGCACAACAGTTACCTATGAGTCCACGCTTGGCCAACGACATGAAGCGGTCGCCGGTGCGGCCCTCACGGTAGCATGCAGTACAGAAGCTGGGTATATAGCCCAACTCGAGCAACCATGCCACAATCTCGTCGAGTGTACGATTGTCCGATATATCAAATTGAGCAGAATCTTCTGCATCAACAATACCCTCGGCATATCCACCTACCGATGTGCGCGAGCCACCACTCAACTGCGACACACCCACATCAAGCACCAACTCGCGAGAGCGTTGAGACTCGCGGGTAGATACAATCATACCGGTATAGGGCACAGCTATGCGCAACACAGCCACAATGCGACGGAATACCTCGTCGGTAACAGCATCGGGGAAGTCGGCGGGGTCGATATCATCGGCCGGACGTATGCGAGGCACACTGATAGTGTGGGGGCCCACCCCATAGCAAGCCTCCAAGTGCTCGGCGTGCATGAGCATACCCACAAAGTCATATCGATAGTTGCAGAGCCCGAAGAGCGCACCTATACCCACATCATCAATTCCACCCTGCATGGCACGATCCATAGCCTCAGTGTGGTATGCCCAGTCGCTCTTGGGGCCTGTGGGATGCAACGCCTCGTAGGCTTTGCGATTGTAGGTCTCCTCAAACAATATATATGTACCGATACCTGCATCGCGCAAGAGGCGATAGTTCTCGACGGTAGTAGCTGCAATATTAACGTTTACACGACGTATAGCACCATTCTTGTGATGTATCGAGTAGATGGTATCGATAGACTCCAATACATACTCGATAGGATTCTTGGTAGGATGCTCACCTGTCTCAAGCGCCAATCGCTTGTGACCCATATCCTGCAAGGCAATTACCTCACGGCGTATCTCCTCTTGTGTGAGCTTGCGACGGGGTATAGTGCGATTCTTGGCATGATAGGGGCAGTATACACAACCATTGATACAATAGTTGGACAAATATAGCGGGGCAAACATCACAATGCGATTGCCATAAATATGCGACTTGATTTCGCGAGCAAGTGTAAAAATACGCTCGACAATTGCAGGTTCGTCACACTCCAAGAGCACAGCGGCTTCGCGGTGCGTGAGACCCTTACGCTCGGCGGCACGAGCCAATATTTCATCGATCAACGCCATGTCATTGCGATGTTGCTTGGCGTATTCGATAGTAGCCATTATCTCACCATCGTGGATAAACTCTTCGGCACGAGGTGAATTTACTTGATACTTTATCATATCTTAACCTCCTCATTATAGTTACCTATGTCGTAACTTATTTCATAATTAATAGTAGAGAGTCGCTCACCCAGGAGTCGCAGGCCTTCGGCGGCCTCGGTTCCAAAAGCGGCTTTACCCTCATAAATCTCATAATTGCGCCTCACATCGGAGGGCGAAAGATTGGGCATGATGACATTGGCACCAGCCTCAATACCTTGCATCTGCGCATATGGCGACAATGTGGCCAACGCCGTGGTAGACGGTATGAGCGCACAAGGTAATAACAAACGAATAATGGAAATGAGCAACAGCGTTGTTTGCACCGAGCCTGCGGGATGACTACCCAACGGAGTAGCCGAGTGCGGTATAAAGGGACCTATACCCACCATTTGCGGGCGTATCTGTTGCAGGAGCATAAGGTCTTGTACCAAATGCTCAAGGGTCTGTCCGGGAGCTCCTATCATCATACCCATACCGGTCTGGAAACCGATATTCTTGAGTGTTTTGATACACTCTATTCTGTTACTCCAAGACATTTCGGCGGGATGCAACGAAGCATACAACTCGGGCGATGCACTTTCGTGTCGCAACAAGTAGCGTCGTGCTCCGGCTTCATAGAGTGCTCTGTACGACTCTTCCGAACGCTCACCCAGCGACAGCGTTATAGCACAGTCGGGATAGCGCTCATGAATAGTAGAGATGAGTGGCACCAAGCGACGGTCGGCAAACGCTCCATCCTCGCCACCCTGCATTACAAAGGTGCGAAACCCCAATTGGTAGCCGGCCTCGCATGCCGACAAAATCTGCTCATCGGTGAGTCTATAGCGTTCTACAGCGCGGTTGTCACGTCTTATACCACAGTACAGGCAGTTGTTGCGACAGTAGTTGCTCACTTCAATGAGGCCACGTATATAAACACGCCTGCCGAAGTGGCGTTGAGCCACTTCGGCAGCATGTTCTTTGAGCAAAGAAAACGTACGATTGTCGCACGACTCAATAAGAGAGCCAAGTTGAGTGGCATCGAGGCGATGCTCACTAATCAAGCGATCAACCAACGCATCCATAACGAGATGCGATTATCGTTTTTGCAATTCTTTGTTGTATGTCTGACGAGCTTTGTCGTAAATCTCGTGATTGGCAGGACCTGAGATACAACCGCCTTCGCAAGCCATCACCTCGATAAATTGTACGGGCGACTTGCCAGACTTGCCGTATGCACGCAAGAGAGCAACATTCTTCTTGGTGAGGTTGGCCACCAATGTAGCAGAGAATGTAAACTCGCCATTGATTTCGTTCAATACAGCTTGAGTCACACCATTGGTTTGAGCAAAGCCATGAGCAAACTTGCTTGATGAAACGGGAATTTCGAATGCATCTTGTGCAGCAATATCAATACCCATACCATCCAATACAGAGTGCAACTCCTCGTATGTCATTACATAGCTTACCAAGTCATCGCGACGAGCCTCTTTGCGCTTAGCGATACAAGGACCTACAAACACGAGTTTTGCATCGGGATATTTCTCGCGAGCGATTTGAGCTGTGTAGTACATAGGTGAGCGTGTGCTCGAAATGTATTTCTTCAAGTCGGGAGCATGCTTCTCGGCCATCTCGATGTAGGCGGGACAGCAAGAAGTAGTCATGAAGGGCGCACCCTCCTCAAGACGCTCTTTCAACTCGGCACTCTCAAGACGAGTAGTTACCTCGGCACCTTGAGCTACCTCAATCACGTCGGTGAAACCGATAGCCTTGATAGCGCTGTATACTTGCTCGGCGGGCAAGTTGTATTGTGCAAGAATTGCGGGAGCAACCATAGCAACAACCTTCTCACCACGACGGATGCTTTGCAAGATATCGAATACTTGCGAAATCTCGAAGATAGCACCGAAGGGACAGCTGTTGAGACACTTACCGCAATAGATACATTTTGTCTCGTCGATGTGCTCTACACCATATTGGTCTTTGGTAATAGCACCTACAGGACAAGCCTCCTCACAAGGAACGGGGATGTAAACAATTGCGTGGTAGGGACAAGCCTCGAAACACTTACCGCAGCTGATACACTCGTTGTGATTGATGCGACCTTGGCTTGTGTAGGGGTCAAACTCGATAGCATTCTTGGGACAAGCATGCGAGCACGCACGAGCCACACAACCACGACACAAGTTGGTAATATCATAGTTGGTGTGTACACAAGACGAGCAAGCCTCGTCGATTACACACATGATATTTTCTTTGATTTTGTCACGATCCAACGCTCTGCGTGCATAGTCGCTGAGCGGTGTAAGCTCGTCGGTCTCGTCTGTCATGTCATAACCCAAGAGAGGGAGTGATTTGTACTTCCACACTGCGCGCTCTTTGTGAATACAGCAACGACCGCGAACTTGTGAATTGCGGGGACTCAACTCGATGGGCAAACGGTCGATCTTCTCTACCAATTCGCCGGCATTCCATAATTTAATAAGATTTGTCAGCAATTTATGTCTGACAATCATCACGTTGTTCTTAATAGCCATAACTAAGATAAGGTTATTCTCTTTCAAAGTGCAAAGATAGTTTTTTTTGCCGTAAAAGCCAATAAAATCACAGAAATATTAAGCCCCTTAATGAAATTGACTACAATCGCACAAAACATTGTTGGCAAGGGCAATCTTTTTGGGTCATCATCTTGCATTTTGGGTGTTAAAAATGTATCTTTGCAGATTATAAAATATATTGCATATATGAAACAACCCCAAAAGCATAATCCTCGTCGCCGTCCGGCCAAAGAGTACACCTATCACGTAGATAACGATTGTATGCTTCTCGATTTCCTCCTCGCTACACTCAAGGATAAGTCGCGCACTACAGTCAAGTCGTACCTCTCGCACCGCCAAGTAGCGGTAAACGACATGCCTACAACACAGTTCAACACTCCCTTGCACCGTGGCGACCGCATCACCATCAACTTTACAACAGGCTACAAGATGTTCCGTCACCGTCGCTTGCGCATCATCTTCGAGGACGAGTACCTCATTGTTGTAGACAAGGGCTACGGACTTCTCTCGATGGCTACCAAGAATGAAAAGACCGAGACAGCCTATCGCATCATCAGCGACTATGTAAAGACCAACGATCCCGAGGGTCACATCTTCATCGTACACCGTCTCGACCGCGACACATCGGGTGTGATGCTATTTGCCAAGCGCCAACGCATACAAGAGTTGTTGCAACGCAACTGGAACGACTCGGTTATAGAGCGCAAGTATATGGCCGTCGTTGAAGGCGCCCTTACTCCCGAACAAGGTGAGGTAAAATCGTACTTGAAGGAGAACGCCGCCATGCAAGTATACTCGACCAAGAACCCCGAGGAGGGTCAACTTGCCATCACTCGCTACAAGACTGTAGCCGGCAACGGTCGCTTCTCGCTCGTCGAAGTACAACTCGAAACCGGTCGTAAAAACCAAATCCGTGTACACATGCACGACATGGGACACCCCATCATTGGCGACCGCAAGTATGGCTCAAACTGCAACCCCATAGGTCGCGTAGGTCTGCACGCCGCATCATTGCGCTTCAAGCACCCCATCACCGGACAAACCCTTCACTTCGAGTCGACCTTGCCCGAGAAATTTGAATATATCGTTAACGAAAAGTAAAATACAAACACAATGATACAACGCATACAATCACTTTATTTGCTTTGCGCCATTATCTTCATGGCCATATTTGCATTTACACCATTTATCAACCTCATAACCCCTGTAGGTACATATCAAATGAACTGCATGGGCACAACCCTGACCACTCCTGCCGAGGCCATTGCCGAGACAGCCATCGTTGCCTCAACGCAAAACTTCATTCCGGCCATCATATCGGCTCTTATTGTGGCTATGAGCACACTTGCTATATTCCTTTTCAAGAATCGCATGAAACAGATATTGATATGTCGCATCAATATCCTTTTCTACATAACCCTGTATGTGGTAATGGGCTTGATGATTTACAACAACTACACAGCATTGTGTGCAACAACATTCAAGACTACAACCTACATCATCTTCCCCATTTGCGCGCTCATAACCAACTGGATGGCCATGCAAGCCATAAACAAAGACGAACAAATGGTGCGCGATAGCGAGCGCATGTGGACTCGCAACCGATAATTTTATAATATACCACAACAATGCTATCGGCCATAGAACAGTTCAACGCCCTTATGACCGCAACCAATGTCACCATTGGTAGCGCAATATGCAAGTTGGCAGTGAGTGCATTGCTGGGCGGTGCTATAGGTTTTGAGCGCAAGCGCAAGGGACAAATAGCCGGCTCACGCACATTTGCCCTCATATCGATGGGTGCAACACTTGCCATGCTGGTTTCGTGTGCTATACCACAACTATTCAGTCACCTGGAAAATGGCGGCGACCCCGCCCGCATCGCAGCACAAGTCATCAGCGGTATAGGCTTCTTGGGCGCCGGTGCAATCATCCAAACCAAGGCTTCGGTGCGTGGTCTCACCACTGCTGCCGGCATTTGGGTATCGGCCGGTATAGGCTTGGCTGTGGGTATAGGCCTGTATGCCATTGCATTCATGGCAATGGTATTTATCCTCATCACGTTGGTGGTAATAAACAATATCGAAAACCACATGAACTTCGAGTGGGAAAGTCACATTATCGCAATAGAACTCCCACAAAATATCGGCTCGATAGAGGGTTATCGCCGCGTCTTTGAGCAACAATCGGTAAAACTACACGAATGGTATATAGATGTAGACTATTGCAAGCCGTCGACAACCATCAAGTTTGTGGTGCAGATACGCGAAAACACCGACATTCTGCGCCTATTTGGCATCTTGCAGAAGCTACATCCTACCAATAACATATCATTACAAAACGAACTATAATATATGGACAGCTTACAGCCACTCATTGTAGACCTCGCACTTACCCTCATATTGGCAGGTGGCGTCACACTACTCTTCAAGAGATTGCGCCAACCCGTCGTATTGGGATATATTGTAGCGGGATTTTTGGCAGGCCCCAACTTTCACTATCTACCCTCTATTGCCGACCCCGAGAATATCGACATTTGGGCTCAGATAGGTATTATCGTACTACTCTTCTCATTGGGTCTTGAATTTAACTTCAAGAAACTACTCAATGTAGGAGCAACTGCGTTCACTACAGCACTCACCATAGCAATAGGCATGATTGTCATAGGCTACACCGCCGGACAGTTCATGGGATTTACCACATTCGACAGTATCTTCCTCGGTGCCATGCTCTCTATGTCGTCTACCATGATTATTATCAAGGCCTTTGGCGACTTGGGCATGCAGCAACAGAAGTTTACACAGACCGTGTTTGGTGTACTCATTGTACAAGACCTCTTAGCGGTGGTTCTGTTGGTTATACTCTCGTCGGTTGCAACGGGCAGTGTCGAGGGTGGCGAGTTGCTCAACAGTGTTGCTCGACTGGTATTCTTCTTGGTCTTGTGGTTTGTCATAGGAACCTATATTATACCTACATTTGTGCGTAGCGTGCGTCGCTTTCTCAACAACGAAACCCTACTCATCGTATCGATGGGCTTGTGCTTCGGTATGGTGGTTATAGCAACCTATGCCGGTTTTTCGTCGGCGCTGGGAGCATTCGTTATGGGTTCTATCTTATCGAGCGCCAATGAGGTAGAGCGTATGGAACGCGTGATACAGCCCATCAAAGACCTGTTTGGAGCCATCTTCTTTATATCGGTGGGTATGCTTGTCAACGTCGATACCCTTGTAGAGTACTCGGCTCCTATTATCTTCTTGTCGCTTATTGTTATCATCGGACAGTCGTTCCTTGCCACAACCGGTATGTTGCTATCGGGACAACCCTTGCGTACAGCTATACAATCGGGCTTCAGCCTCTCGCAGATAGGCGAGTTCTCGTTTATTATTGCCACGCTGGGTATATCGCTGGGTGTAATGAATCCTACGCTCTACCCCATCGTTGTAGCAGTATCGGTAGTAACAACCTTTACCACTCCCTACATGATAAAACTCGCAGAGCCTTTCTTTACCAAATTAGAGAAACATCTGCCCGAAAATCTCAAGCGTCGCCTTGACGAATACTCACATAGCAATACTATCATTGAAGACGGCAAGAGTGTGTGGAAAAAGATTCTTATCGGCTATATAGGCAAGATAACCATCTTTGGCATCCTTACTATAGCCATAATAGTAGCCTCACGCCTGTTGCTCTTCCCTCTGTTTGAGTCGTGGATGCCCGGCACAGTGGGCCAACTGCTGGCCACCATCATTACCCTCATAGCAATGGCTCCTTTCTTGTGGGCTATAACCACAAAGCGCACCAACAACGACGTACTGCGCTCGTTGTGGAGCAATGGTCGCAACAACCAAGTGCCCATCATGCTACTTATCACACTGCGCTATGTCATAGCATTTGCCTTTGTACTCGGATTTCTCCACACCGTATATTCATACGTAGGTATGACTATTGGCGCCGTGATATTCTTACTATTGATGAAGACATTCTCAAAGGAGATACAGAAACAGTTCACCCGTCTGGAGAAAGGTTTTCTCGACAACCTCAACCTGCGCGAACGCAGCAAGAAGGGTATCGACCTCATACACGACCTGCACATCGCACGCATGACCATGCACGAAGACAGCGAGTTGGCCGGTGTGCGCCTCTCGGAGTCGAACTTGCGCCAAAAGCATGGATTGAACATCGTGAGCATCACACGTGGCACACGACGCATCAATATACCCGGTAGCGACGTGCGCCTCTTCCCCGGTGATGTAATCCGCGTGATAGGCACCGACGAGCAAATAGCACAAATACTGCCCATCGTAGAGTGTGGCGAAGTGATTGCCGACGGTACAAGCGAGGAGGTAAACTACTCGTATGTAATAGTAGGACAAGACTCGGAATGGGTAGGCAAGTCGACTGCCGACCTGGGCTTGCGCAACAACTACCACTGCCTATTGGTGGGTATTGAGCGCGGCACAGACACCTTCCTACAACCCGATGGCACAATAAAGATAGAGGCCAACGACATATTGTGGATAGCCTGCGAGCAAGACAACTTGAAGGCAATCAAGGAAATTGCAGCCGGCAAGACGCATACGCACTGATTGCGATAATAAATTACTGAACAACATATAAACATCTAAGAACGATGCAAGAAAAAATTATTATTCTCGACTTTGGTTCGCAATACACTCAACTCATTGCGCGTCGCTTGCGCGAGTTGAACACCTATTGCGAATTGTTGCCCTACAACAAGTTTCCCTTTGGCAACGAAGAGGGCATCAAGGGTGTAATTTTATCGGGTAGCCCCTACTCGGTAAACGACCCTAACGCATTGCAAGTAGACTTGTCGAAACTCAGAGGTAAATACCCCGTTTTGGGTGTATGCTATGGTGCACAATACATAGCACACACATCGGGCGGTAAGGTAGAACGCAGCGAGACTCGCGAGTATGGTCGCGCCAACCTTGCTTGGCACGACGAAAACGACATGCTCATGCGTGGCGTACGCGAAAACTCACAAGTATGGATGTCGCACGGCGATACTATCACCGAGATACCCCAAGGGTTCACCCTCATTGCCAGCACACACGAGGTGCGTTCGGCTGCCTACCGCATCGAGGGCGAAAAAACATGGGCTGTACAATTCCACCCCGAGGTATACCACAGCGAAGATGGCACAATCTTGCTCACCAACTTCGTGCGCGACATTTGCGGTTGCAAGCAAGACTGGACACCCGCATCATACATCGAGCACACAGTTGAGGCATTGAAGGCTCAATTGGGCGACGACAAGGTTGTACTCGGCCTCTCGGGCGGTGTAGACTCTACTGTAGCTGCCGTATTGCTCAATCGCGCTATCGGTAGCAACCTCACTTGTATATTTGTAGACAACGGCTTGTTGCGCAAGAACGAGTTTGAGAGCGTTCTCGACAACTACAAAGATATGGGCTTGAACGTGATAGGTGTAGACGCCAAAGAATACTTCTACGAGCGTCTTGCCGGTGTAACAGAGCCCGAGCGCAAGCGCAAAATCATTGGTGCAGGCTTTATCGAGGTATTTGACCAAGAGGCCAAGAAACTCAAAGACATCAAATGGTTGGGCCAAGGCACAATCTACCCCGACGTTATCGAGTCACTCTCTATCACCGGTATGGTTATCAAGAGTCACCACAACGTAGGCGGTCTGCCCGAGCGCATGAACCTCAAGCTCGTTGAGCCCTTGCGCTTGTTGTTCAAGGACGAGGTACGTCGCGTAGGTCGTGAGTTGGGCATCAGCGAGCGCCTCATCGGTCGCCACCCCTTCCCCGGTCCCGGTTTGGCAGTGCGCATCTTGGGTGACATCACTCCCGAGAAAGTACAAATCTTGCAAGACGCCGACCACATCTTCATCCAAGGTCTCATCGACAACGACCTCTACGACAAGGTATGGCAAGCCGGTGTGATACTCTTGCCCGTGAAGAGTGTTGGTGTTATGGGCGACGAGCGTTCATACGAAAGCGCAGTAGCCTTGCGTGCCGTGCTCTCTACCGATGGTATGACAGCCGACTGGGCACACCTCCCCTACGAGTTCCTCGCCAAGGTATCTAACGACATCATCAACAAGGTACAAGGCGTAAACCGCGTAGTGTATGACATCAGCTCAAAACCCCCTGCAACAATCGAGTGGGAGTAATACACACATTATAGATAAAACACAGAAAAGAGCCAAAGGGAACAAAAAACCTTTGGCTCTTTTCTTTTTATGCCGGTACGATGCGATAGGGTTACTTTTTCTTTTCTATCCACTCTTGAGCGGCGACATGTCCTTGCTCGGCGGCTTGGGCATACCAATGGGTTGCCTCGTCAATATCGGCTTCGCATCCCAATCCATTCTCGCAAAATAGGGCCGTAATGTATTGCGACTCGGTATCGCCATTCTGAGCAGCTTTCTTGAAACATTGAGCTGCCAGCTCTACATTCTCGGTCACTCCTACACCATTGAGATGGCAATATCCCATGTTGTAGAGTGCGTCGGTGTGTCCTTGTCGGGCAGCCTTTTGGTAGTAAGAAGCCTCCTCTTCGTGATTTTGCTCTACACCATGTCCGTTGTGATAACAGCGTGCCATGTAGTATTGAGCATCGGCATATCCTTGCTCGGCACTCTTTTTAAACCACTCTATAGCCTCGGTATATTGTTGCTTGTTGTATAGTTCTGTACCTATAATGGTTTGCGCCTTGGGGTGTCCCTTTTCAGCAGCGAGAAGATAATATTTTTGTGCCTCGACGGGATTGACAGCCACACCCCAACCATTTTCGTGATACATACCTATTTGGAAAATGGCATCGGGGTCGTTTTGCTTGGCAGCAAGTTGCATCCAATGCAGACTCTCGACGTAGTCTTGTTTTACGCCTATTCCTTGCTGGTAGAAAAGCGCTATGTTGAATATAGCTGTTACATCGCCTTGCTTGGCAGCCTTGAGCCACCAGCGTGCAGCCTCGGCATTGTCGGCCTTGACGCCCGTGCCGTTGTTGTAGCACACACCAAGGTTGTACTGTGCATCTACGTTGCCAAGTTCGGCCGCCTCTTTCCACACCTTGATGGCTGCAGCATAGTCTTTCTTGGCGCCTTTATCGCCACTTATATATGATTCGCCCATGCGCAACAGCGCTTCGGCTCGCTCTTTTTTTTCCATTGTTCAGTGTTGCATTATTGGTGAATACAAAGGTAGAGTTTATCCTATAGAATTGCAAGGTAGTGCGCCGATTTTCATCGACACACTATGCGGCTTCATACTGCTGCAATGTGCAATATCCAATGCGATTGCGCTTTTTGATACCGAGAGTGCTCTCCTTGTCGGTAAAAGGTATATCACAAGCCTCTATAGTAGAGTAGATGGTGCGATCGTTACAATGCGGGTGTTGCGACACGCGTTGTGCCATCGTGGGCAATATGCTATGTGTTATATACTGTTTTATCCAACGCGCATTGCTAAACTCCTTGTCGTTGGCAATGAGCTGTTGGGTTACAACCTTTTGCAGTCGCATGTCGGCCTCGGGCGAGAGTGTGTATTGCTCTTGTTCCAGGGTCGTGTACGCTATCTGCATCAACTCCTCGCACGAATAGTTGTCGAAGTGCCATTGGTGCGGAAAGCGACCTCTGAGTCCGGTGTTTATGCTCAGCATATTGTCCATCTCCTCCTTGTATCCTGCCAATATCACCAATATGTCGCTATCCTCTTCGGCAAGTATTGTGAGCAGTGCCTCGATGGCATGACGGCCAAAGTCTTTATTGTCATCGTTGCTACGACACAGGGTATAGGCCTCGTCTATAAAGAGCACTCCACCCTTGGCACTATTAATTATTTCTCGCATATTGTTCTCGGTATCGCCTATATAGCGACCCAATATCTTTGAACGCTCGGTCACTACCACCTCGCCCGATGATAGTAAGCCCAAATTGTAGAATATCCGGCCTATCATCTTGGCTACGGTAGTTTTGCCCGTACCCGGATTGCCGGTAAATATCATGTGATGACAACCGGTGAAGCTTGCCTTGAGCCCCAAGCGTGCGCGTTGTTGATTGAAGCTTAGCAGCGTCGATAGTGCAGTTATCTCCTGCTTGATGTTGTGCAACCCTATCATGGCATTGAGCGAGCCCAACACCTCTTGCGTAGCCGGTTTCTTCTCTTGCGAAGTGGCAAAGAAGTTGAAATCAATATCCTCGGGTTGAAGGCGCTTTACCTCTTGTCCCATCATGGCTATTTTGTGCAGTGGCATGGCAAGAATGCGTTTCTGTGCTCTTTGTGCCACAAAGTTTCTCAAGAAACGTCTAATATCGTTGCTCAAGTATGACTCTAAGCACTCATTTGCAACCTCTTTCACGGCAAGTGTGTGATAGATGTGTTGCATGGCTTTCTCGCTATTGAGTATATCTTTGCACGACTCTATCTGAGAGAAAAAGCGGTACGCAATCTCTTTGGCCGTAGCACCGGTGCTATGATAGATATGCTCCGTATCAAACAGATCTTGTAGCTGTGGAATAGATTTCAAGAGCCTGTCGATAGCACGCCGGCTGTCGTACAGGATGATGTGCCTATCCATATCGATATACTCTTTGAGGTATTGCCATGACTTTAGTGGAGATTTGCACAGCGCCTCTACATTGTCCACACGCTCACCTCCTCGTCATCAAATAGCTCGCTATACTTTTTCTCCTCAACCGCACTTTGGCAGTCGACAACGTTGGCCGACTTTTTCATAAGCGTCTTGCTTAGGGCATACGCTCGGTTGAGTGTGGGCGATTTTTCGTACGCAAAGTCGGTATATATAATGGCGTGGTGCGATGTATTGAAGTTGATACCTTCGACATTTTCGTTGAGTTCTTCTATCATACGCGTGCGTTCGAGTTGCTCGAATATCTGTGTACGCATCTTGCGCATGCCACTCACCTCTTGCAGTAGAGAGTATTCGCGCTTATTCAATTTAAGGGTATTGCGATAGAGTGGCTCAATATCGTTGCCATTTACCACATGGCACACCCCCTCGTGGTTCAAGTCGAACGAAAGTGTGGCTATTGCACGCGTTGTGTCGTTGAGTACGAGGGTGTATCTTTCGTTTTCAATCCAGAAGAAGTCCGGTCGTACTGCAATGCGCGTGCTTGCCTCGCCATTATGAGTGGTGATAGCAACGTCGCTGTGCGCCACCAGGTTCATCTCCGAGTCAAAGCAAAGAGCTTTGAGAATCGTATCCTTGCCCGCTGTAGAGTGGTGTTGTAAGTCTATCTCCAACGGTTGTGTCGAGCCGGTAATTTCGGTCGAAGAGAGGGTATATTGTGCGCTTTTTATATAGGTATTGTGTGGCGCATCGCCTTTACACACAGTAAAGGGTACTATCATATAGTGACTGTTGTAGTTGTATATGTGGTTGGCGTGTTGCATTCCACTCACGATAGCAATGTATCTGCCCGCTTCGGGTAGAGTCTCGCAGTCGTAATCGTCGACAAAGTGGTAACTGCCATCGTATGACTTGCCAAGTGGATATTGCATGACAATATTGCCATCGCCCTCGCGAAATATTGTCATCATTACCTCCTCACACTCAGCTGTGGTTATACTCTCTTGCATCTTGCATTCAATAATGAGGCAGCCCTCTTTTTCTTCATTTATCCACAACTTTCCATTCTTGGCGTCGTGATAGTGTCCGGTGTCGGCATGTTGCACATTCATATCAAACAAAGTTGTTGTGCCCCAAGATTGTTGTGCGCGTGGTACGATGTAGTAGCATTGTTTGTATTTGATGCGATAGAGAGTTTTGTCGAGTATTTTTACCCGTGTATCGTTGTGCTCTATTTCGCGGTATGTATTATTGGTATTGTCATTTCTTTTCATAATATCCTTATTTTTAGAGTGAAACAAATAGTTTGTATCGACCGTGATGGTCGACAACGGTAGGGTACATCAAGCCGTAGCCTGTGTACAAATGGTGCGGGAAAGGGTGTTGATTACCGAAAGAATTTATTTGCTTAAACTCTTTGGGCACAGATGTCGTTTTTTGAGCGACGAAACCGCGTCTCGCCGTGACCTCTCAAAAAACCAAGAAGTCAAAGATCGCATCGACTACAGGATATAGCAACTCCCTGGAGGAGCTGTCGAACACCTTCTGTCGATTGAATACTTTGAACTTCTATTTAAATTGTGCCTCATTTTATGAAAAGAATTTCTTCTATATGTACAAATAGTGTGCCAATGTAGAGGCATGACACACCCAAGTGTGGGTATATAGCAAAAATAAGACAATATCACGAGTATTATCTCTATGGCTATTGTCTTATCTCTTTGTGACTCCGACAGGATTCAAACCTGTAACCTTCTGATCCGTAGTCAGATGCTCTATTCAGTTGAGCTACGGAGCCTCCTCCTTAAAATATTTTATCTGTGATCCCGACAGGATTCAAACCTGTAACCTTCTGATCCGTAGTCAGATGCTCTATTCAGTTAAGCTACGGGACCCCTTTGTTTGTGACTCCGACAGGATTCAAACCTGTAACCTTCTGATCCGTAGTCAGATGCTCTATTCAGTTGAGCTACGGAGCCAAACGCGGATGCAAAGGTAGGAATATTTTTTGAATTACAGCAATTTTTCTACTCTTTTTTTAAAATAAAATATCAATCAACTGAAACTCAATACAATACACTACCACATTTTATTGAATAAACTTAGGTGCAAATAGCTGCACACCAAGGGTAACACCAAATGTCCACTGCGAAGTGGGTGCATTGCAGTAGTTGGTATACACGCTCAATGCTGCCCAGGGCAAAGAGTATACGACAGCAGCCTCTCCCATAAAATGAATACCCTCGAATGCCTGCCCATAGTATGCCTTGCCATTGTCGTCTTGGTGTATGGCGTAGATGGGGGCAAATCCATAAAATTCGGTGCGCAACTGCAAGTTGTTTATAATCTTCCAAATAGGCAATATACCCACGGCTATAAATTGGTTGGCACGGAATGCTGTATTAAATGCATTGAGGCTCGATGGTGTGGGTTGAAATGCGGGCGCTTGTATCAATGTTGCAGTGTAGTTCTCGCAAAATTGATTGTTGTTGTAGGCAAACTCGCCTCTCAATCCCAATGCAAAGGGCGAGTTGATAGGCAGATAGTAGTGTGCCGATGCGCGCAATTGAAAATAATAGTGAGCTATATCTTGTGGCGAGGACGTAGCAAGTGCAGGCTTGAAATGTTCTGTGCCAAATATATAGCTTGCTGTAGCTTGGAAGAAACCTCCGCTGGTTGGATAGTTGATATTGTCGAGCCAATTGGTCTCGATGTGTACCGAGGCCATACCCATGCTGTAGGTGCTCATGTCTCGCTCGTCGTTGTTATATTCGTTTACATTTGAGCGGAAGTAGCGATCTACCGAATATCCATATCCTGCCGAAAACTCCAACTTGGCGCGACTTGCTATGGGCATACCCAGCGATAGTTTGGCATAATTTTCATTATCGGCTATGAATGTAGGGGTGTTGACGTCGTAAAAGAGCTTGAGTATCTTGTTGTAGTTTTGCATTTGGCTCACAATGAGTAGGCGCAAGTACATAGGATGGTTGCGACCTATATCCATGCGACTCGATATCATACCGGCTTGGTACGACTGTCCGAGGTAGATGCCGGCATCGAAGTCCAACGAATTGAGGCGCAAGGTGTGGTAATGTGCACCCAAGTATATCGAGTTGGCGTTGTGCGACGATAGGAAGCCACCCAATCCCACCGATATGCCCTCGCGACTCTTGGCTATAAGGTGCAGGTCGTAGAGTCCGGTCTGGGTGTTATAGTGTGCTTGCGGACGCAAGTCGGCAAGTTTTTGGGTCGACACATTGCGCAAGAAGCCTTGATATACCTCATCCATAGTCATAATGCTGTCGCGCGAATAGAACTGACGCACGATATACTCCTTCTCGCTATTTTTCACACCTTCGATTGTGATGTCGTTGCTAAATCGCATTGCCGGCGTGCGACTCTTGAAGGCCTCGCGTTGTATGCGTCGTGTTTGGGGCGATACGCGACGGGTTATGCGTTGCTTTATAGAGTCGGCCATGGCGAGACCCTCGGCATAACCTTTTTCGTATATCGCTTGAGCCTTGGCAAAGTCGAACATGGTAAAGTCTTCGGTAGGACATGTCACCACAATGCCTTTTTCGGGGGCAATTGTGTAGTCGTTCTTCTGCATGATGAAGGTGAGAAGTTGCGATATAACGTCTTGCTCCTCAAGAGGCACTTGGGCTTTTTCGCCCGAGGCGAGTATACTACCTATCATAAAGTCGGGGTGAAACTCCTCCTCCATGGGTCGCACAGGAAAATTGTCGTATATACCACCGTCGTACATTACATTGCCATTGATAGTAATGGGCTTGAAAGCAACCGGAATACTCATGGATGCACGCACTGCATCGCCCAGACTTCCCGAGGCAAACACCTCTTCGCGCTTGTTATTGACATTGGCTGCAATAGCGCGATATGGCACAAAGAGCTTGTTGAAGTCGCCTCGGCATTGGGCCGTATAGCGGTCAAACAGCTCCATGAAAGCAAAGTTCATGGCAAGGGGCGAAATGACGCTCTCGGGTATAATATTGTTGAGCATCGACGAGGGTGTCTCGGTCGTATCGGGCCTTACTTGTCCGAGGTTGAAAGTTACTATTTCGGGTGTCTCCTCGGGTAGCAAAAAATAGTACAGTTGCTCCTTGGGTATGACGCCAAACGCCCAATCGAGAAACTCTTGCGAATTGAACACCTCCATCATCTCGTCTGGCGTATAACCCATGGCATACAGAGCGCCTACGATAGAGCCCATAGACGTACCTGTGATGTAGTCGATGGGTATATTATTCTCTTCAAGAGCCTTTATAAGACCTACGTGCGCTATACCTTTGGCTCCACCGCCACTCAGCACAAGGCCTATGGTTTGTGCCTGTGCAGCAACTACCGTGAGTATAATACAGAGTATAGTGAGTATTCGCTTCATTGTCTCATTATATGTAAGTCCTATAATCTATATATATCTATTGCAAGAAGGGGTTGCTCTTTATCTCTTGCGCAATGGTTGTCTCGGGACCATGTCCGGGGTATGCTACGGTGTCACCGGGCAGAGTGAAGAGTTGGGCGCGTATCGAGGCCAACAATTCGTCAAAGTCTCCTCCGGGCAAATCGGTGCGACCGATACTACCGGCAAAGAGTGCGTCGCCACAGAATACACAACCCGACTCGGGCAAGTAGTAGGCAAGACTACCCTTTGAGTGGCCGGGCACTTGTCGCACCTCGATAGGCTCGCTTCCCAGGTAGAGGGTATCGCCGGCTTTCAAGTAATTGCCCACGGGTATAGGCTGTTCGGGCAGCGGTGTGCCATACATATCGGCGTGCAACGACATAGCTTCGAGCAAGAACTCATCGTCCTTGCATGCCGACACCGGCACATTGTAGGTACGAGCCACAAAGGGTGCACCGAAGTAGTGGTCGAGGTGCAAGTGTGTGAGAAGTAGGTATTTCACTTTCAAGTTGTTCTTGCTTATAAAGTTTTCCAATACCTGACGCTCGCGACTGTAGTAGCATCCGGGGTCTATAATGGCACATTCGAGGCTTGCCTCGTCCCATATTACGAAGGTCGATTCTTGAAATGCGCTGAACGAAAATTGTGAAATCTTCATGTATCTATGCGATTGAATGATTTTTATATCTGTACATATAACACTTTCTTGGTCTCGAAAAACTCCTCCTCAAAGAAATCTTTCAAATCGAAGTCCAAGAGGCGCTTGCGCAAGGGAGCCATTTCGCCCTCCAAGTTGCCACCCTTGAGGCATATCAAGCCGTTGGCCATGGCATTGCGTTGCTTGGTCGATATATTCTTGCGCACCAACTTCTCCAGGTCGGTAAGGGGCATTACGGCGCGACTGATGGCAAAGTCAAACTTTTGTTTTTCCTCCTCAATACCTGCGTGACGGAAGGTAACGTTTGTGAGTCCTATTGCCGAGGCTATCTCGGTGGCAACACGCACCTTCTTGCCTATGCGGTCGATGAGGTGAAACTGACAGTTGGGAAACATTATAGCCAACGGAATACCCGGGAAACCACCACCTGTACCCACATCTACCAACGTAGTGTTGTCGGTAAATTGTATCACCTTGGCAATACCCAGCGAGTGCAAGATGTGGTGCTCGTAGAGGTTGTCGATATCCTTGCGCGATATAACATTTATCTTGGCATTCCACTCGGGATAGAGTGTACCCAATGCAGTGAATTGCTCCTTTTGTCGCTCAGTGAGCGCAGGAAAATATTTCTCAATAATTTCTATCATGATATACTGTAGTTTTATCCTAATTTTGCTCAAAGATAATACGAAAACTGCGATAATAGGAAAAAAATTACTAACTTTATCATCGCAAACTATAAATGTACCAAGTATGGAAATAATAATATATGTATTGATAGCCCTCGTGGTGGGTGTGGTGGTTACTTTTTTGGCCATGCGATTGCGTTATGACAAAGGTGTGTCGGAACAGGTGCGTGCTGCCGATCGATTGCTCGCAGAGCTGCAAGCCGCACAAGGAGAGTTGGCGCGTGTGAAGGGCGAACTTGCCGAGGCGCGTGCTTCGCTTGCACAGCTCGATGCCGAGAACGACACCTTGCGCAACACTATGGCCCGCCTCGATGCCGAGAAGCGTGCTGTGGAGCAACGCAATGCCGAGCAGACACAACTGCTGGAGCAAGCATCTAAACGTTGCGACGAGTTGTTGCTCGATATTACTGCGTGCAAGGAGCAAAAGGCTCGTATCGATGCCGAGTACAATGCCCTGCAAGAGAAACTCGACACCCAAAAGGTAGAGATGGAAAAGCTACACAAACTCTCATTGGAACAGTTCAAGAATATGGCTTCGGATATTATGGACGAGAAGACTCGCGCTTTCAAGGAGATGAGTGGCGAAAACCTCAAGACTATATTGGAACCCCTCAACCGCGACATTGAGGGCTTCAAGAAGCAAGTGACCGAATGCTACGAAACCGAAAATAAGGAGCGCACCTCGCTACAAGAACAGATACGCCAGCTTGCCCAACAAAACGAGCAGATGCGTCGCGAGGCCGACAAGTTGTCGAGCGCCTTGCGTGGTGGCACAAAAGTGCAGGGCGATTGGGGCGAAATGATATTGCACAATATACTGCAACAATCGGGCTTACGTGAGGGTGAGGACTTCAAGGTGCAAAAGAGCGTAGATGCCGTGGGCGACAACAAGCGTCCCGATGCCGTGTTGCACTTCCCCAACCACAACGACCTTATTATCGACTCGAAAGTATCGTTTACCGCCTACGACAGCTATATGCATGCCGATACCGACGAAGCTCGCAAACAGTATGCACGCCAGCACCTCGACTCGGTGTATAATCATGTGCGCCAACTCGCCGAGCGCGACTACTCTTCGCGCAACAAGTTGTCGTACGACTTTGTCATTATGTTTATTCCCATCGAGTCGATGTTCCTCTTGGCACTCGACGAGGCCCGTGCACAAGGTCGCAACCTCTGGAATGAGGCCTACGAGCGTCGTGTTATCATCATGACACCCACCAACCTCGTGTTGGCTGTGCGCCTCTTGCAAGATATGTGGCGACAACAACGCCTCGAAGCCAACATACGCGCCATCAAGGAGCGTGCCGAGAAGATGTATGTACAGTTTGCTTCTTTTGCTACCGATATAGATGCCGTGCGACAAAGCCTGTCATCGGCACTCGATTCGTGCGACTCGGCACGTCGTCGCCTCACATCGGGCAACGACAACCTTATCCTACAGTTTGAGAAAATGCGTCGTCTGGGGCTTGAGCCTAAGAAGTTGGGTAAAGTAGCCGCGCAAAAGAGTTGGCAACTATTGCAAGAAGAGGCCGGTGTTACCCAAGAGAGCATTACTACCGACAATGATACACCAACAGCTTCGCTACAGCAAGAAAACTCTACAGCAGAATAATTTGATAGATACGACACCCCAATTATTTCTATAAGAAGCTAAAGGAAGTCTCAAAACAATCATAAAAAGAGAACAAGGGCGCATCACAATCGAGACCGTGATGCGCCCTTGTTTATTGACATTGCTTTACGATTACTTCATATCGCCATTGAGATACTCGCCCACCATGCGAGCCGAGAGAGCAACATACTCCGAGCAAGGACGACGCTTGTAGTAATCGGGGGTGCGCTCCTCGGGCACAGGTGCATCCTTCTGTTGCTTCAAGCCCAATAGTTCGCGACACACAATACTACCACACTCGCCTCTGTAACGCTCGGCCAATAGTTGTACACCACTATATATATGTGTGCGCGCATCACGGTCGGTAACAGGAGCGCCTCGATGAGCCGCACTACTTACCATAAACATACCACTTACAGCACCACACACCTCGCGTAGGCGTCCCATACCACCACCCAAGGGTTGCACAAGTGCAGCCAAGGTATCAGGGTCTTGACCCAACACATCGGCATAGGCCACCACTACGGCTTGTGAGCAATTATAACCGTGCTCAAAGAGCTCAC
The DNA here is from genome assembly GCA_017555825.1 of Bacteroidaceae bacterium. Lineage (GTDB taxonomy): Bacteria > Bacteroidota > Bacteroidia > Bacteroidales > Barnesiellaceae_A > Barnesiella_A. Next base: position 24,524 of record JAFZFQ010000015.1, read on the forward strand.
GTGCACGTGCAGCACGAGCCTCTACATCTATATTCAACTTTTGCGTTTCCATATTCTTCTACCATTCAATAGGTTTATATCCATGTTGCACCAAGTAATTATTGGCGCTACTGAAGTGCTTGTTTCCAAAAAATCCACGATAGGCCGATAGAGGCGAAGGGTGTGGCGATTGCAACACGCAATGGCGATTGCGGTCGATAAATGCGCCCTTACGTTGCGCATAAGAACCCCACAAGATGAACACAATATGCTCACGCTCCAAAGCCAAACGACGAATAACAGCATCGGTAAACGTCTCCCAACCTTTGTTTTGATGCGAGCCGGCCTGATGCGCACGCACCGTGAGTGTAGCATTGAGCAAGAGCACGCCTTGCTGCGCCCAACGCATGAGGTTGCCACTACGAGGCATAGGCTTGCCCATGTCGCTCTCTATCTCCTTAAAGATATTGACCAACGAAGGCGGAAACTGCACGCCATCATTTACCGAGAAACACAATCCATGCGCTTGCCCCGGCTCATGATAGGGGTCTTGACCCAAAATCACCACACGCACCTGTTCGAAAGGACAAGCATCGAAAGCAGCAAACATTTCGTTACCCGGAGGATAAACCACCCCCGAAGCATACTCATTGCGCACAAATTGGGTAAGGTTGGCAAAATAGGGTTTGTCAAACTCTTCTTGCAAACGAGTTTTCCAACTCTCTTCTATGCGTACATTCATATTACAAGACTAAAAAATTCACCATCAATCTATGTGCACAGCTACATCGAATATATCACAATGCGACGCACACACTTGCAAAGCTACAAAATAATTAGTACTTTTGCAACACTATACACACATACAGTGTATGCACCCATGCTCCCATAGTTCAATGGATAGAATACCGGATTCCGGTTCCGACGATTGGGGTTCGACTCCCCATGGGAGTACTGTTTAAGCACGACTCGCCATCGCAGGGAGTCGTGCTTATTTTATACCCCTTATAAAGCACAAGAGGTTGCAACCTTGATGGATGCAACCTCTTGTGTGTCTATAGAGTTATATCTTATTTCTTGATACCATCGCGGCTCATGAGAGCGTCGATTGAGGGCTCATGACCACGGAAACGCTTGTAGAGCTCCATGGGTTTCTCTGTACCACCACGAGAGAGTACATTCTCACGGAATGAGCGTGCAGTCTCTTGGTCGAAGATACCGTTCTCCTTGAATGCTGCAAAAGCATCGGCATCAAGTACCTCAGCCCACTTGTAGCTATAGTAACCCGAAGCATAACCACCCGAGAAGATGTGGCTGAATTGAGGACTGAGAGCTGTACCCTCTACTGCGGGAAGAACTTGTGTAGAGGCCAAAGCGGCTGTCTCGAATGCCAAAGGATCTTCAACAAGAGCTGTAGTTGTGTGCCATGCCATATCGAGCATACCGAATGACAACTGACGGATGCAAGCGTATGCAGCGTGGTATTGGCTTGAAGCGATAATCTTCTCTACCAACTCGGCGGGGATAGTCTCGCCTGTCTCATAGTGACGTGCAAAGCCATCGAGGAACTCTTTCTCTGTGAGGTAGTTCTCATTGAATTGTGAGGGCAACTCTACGAAGTCGCGGTATACGTTAGTACCCGAGAGTGAGTTGTAAGTAACCTCTGAGAGAAGGCCGTGGAGAGCGTGGCCAAACTCGTGGAGAAATGTCTCAACCTCGCCATATGTGAGCAATGAAGGAGCTGTAGCTGTGGGGCGAGTGAAGTTCATAACGATAGTTACGTGAGGACGGCTATCTACTGTGTCGTTCTCCATCCATTGACCCTTGAACTCAGTCATCCAAGCACCTTGACGCTTGCCGGGACGGGGGAAGAAGTCGGTATAAAGTACACCGATATACTCACCATTGGCATCTGTCACCTCATAAGCGCTTGCCTCTTTGTGATATGTGGGGATCTCTTTGTTCTCGGTAAATTGGAGACCATAGAGCTTGGTAGCAAGACCAAATACGCCTTCGATTACGTTATCGAGCTTGAAGTAGGGACGCAATACCTCGTCGTTGAGGTCATATTTGAGTGATTTCAATTGCTCGGCATAGTAAGAGAAATCCCATGCTTGCATTTGGAAATCGGCACCCTCTTTCTCGGCAGCAAATTTTTGAAGCTCGGCAACTTCTTCCATAGCTACGGGTTTGTAAGCAGCGAGAAGTTGGTTGAGAAGGTTGTACACTGCGTCGGTAGTACCGGCCATAGTGTGTTTGAGTTTGTACTCGGCAAAAGTTTGGCAACCGAAGAGTTTGGCAATCTCAAGACGTACCTCGGCGATACGAGCGAGAGTGGGAAGGTTGTCGAACTCACCACCGATAGAACGAGAAGTGTAGGCACGATACAACTCTTCGCGGAGGTCGCGACGAGTAGAGTATTTCATAAATGCACTGTAGCTGGGGAATGAGAGGTCAACCATGTAACCCTCTTTGCCCTTGCTTGCTGCCAAGGCAGCAGCGGCATCGATAGCGCTTTGGGGAAGACCGGCCAACTCCTCCTCTGTGAGTTCACGAGAGTAGGCATTGGTAGCGCGAAGAGCGTTTTGGCTGAAAACGAGAGTGAGGTTGCTCAACTCGTTTGACAACTCGCGATAGCGATCACGAGCCTCGCCTTCGAGGTTGGCACCGCTCGATGCAAATGACTCGTATGTGCTCTCAACAAGCATCATTTGCTCCGAAGTGAGATCCATCTCGGCACGACGGTCATAAACATATTTAATGCGCTCAAAAAGTTGCTCATTGAGGCTGATGTTGTTGCTGTGCTCTGAGAGGAGAGGTTGGATGCGTTGAGAAATTTCCATCATCTCATCGTCGCTCTCGGCGCCTTGCAACGCAAAGAATACACTTGCTACACGGTTGAGGTAGCTACCGCTCTCTTCAAGAGCTACGATAGTGTTCTCAAATGTAGGGATTGAACGTTGATTAACGATAGCGTTAATCTCGGCTACTTGGAGTTCGATACCTTTTTGGAAGGCAGGCTCATAAAGTTTGTTGCTAATCTTATCGAACGGAATAGTGTTGTGAGGGGTGTCATACTCACCACAGAAAGGATCGACTTGATTGTTGTTAGTAGTGCATTGTGTTGTCATTAATGCAAAAAGACCTAAACTGATTGATACTAAAAAATTTTTCATTGGTTTGTGTGTTTACATTTTGTGGTGCAAATTTCGGCATTTATCTTGCTGTAATGTGAAAACTTTTTCTTAAAAAATCCAAAAATCAGAACATTACCCCCTATTTTTATATCGCACGAGGCTTTATTGAGAAATCGCAAGCCCACTTACCAGGCAGGCACGGCTATGCATACAAAAAAAATGCAAAGAAAAATTATACAACTTATAAAACAAATTCACTATATTTGAGGTAAATCTCAAACATACGACAACCTTAACACACAACACTATGAATAAAGAAGATTTTGATACTGCACAAATCGAGCACGATGATACCGGCAACGTAAAAAAGACCAACGACAAACCCGATATCATTATCGACGTAAGACAATACCAAACTCTGCTCGAAATATTGGACAATCCGCGCAAAGCACTGAAGGCTATGAGTGCGATTATTGTACTCACGATTGCCATCTTTGCGGCTTTGGCCTTTGTCGTTATTTCCATCAAGAGCTTCTACCCCTACAACGAGATAAAAACCAACATGTTTGGTGCTACAACAATGGAAAACGAGGATGTAGAACTCACCTATTGGCTGTTCAACACAGCCGAGATGTGGGCCAACTCGGGCATCAGGGTAGAAAAAGGCGATGTTCTCACCATACGCGCATCGGGCAAGAGCAATACTGCCATACACCACCTTGTAGAGGAGGTAGAATATAATCAACAACTCACACACAACTGGGCCGGTACCGAAGGGCACAAGCGTAGTGGTCGCCGCAGTCAATATCGCATTATGCCCGAGCGACAATCTGACGCACTCATCATGCAAGTGATACCCGAAGATGTTGTTATATACGACAACAATCTATACAACAACAAATACATCAGCCCCAACTTCTCCGACAACAACACAAAAGAGGAAAATTACACAGAGTATAACAACTATTATTTCATAGGCAAAGAGCGCACAGACTTGCGCATCGTACAAGATGGCATACTACACTTTGCCGTAAATGACATTGTACTCACACACAACTGCATAGATACTATACAGAAGCACAACAACGAGCTCATCAAACGCGAGATAAAGACAGGCAATATTGATGACTTGTACAACAAAGCATATAGATTGGAAGCTCTCATTGCCAACAATGATACGGCCGAATACTTGAAGATTATAGACAACAAGAGTTTTGCCGAGTTCTGCCAAAAGTGGATTGTGTACAACCGCCAATCTATCAACTTGGGCAAGCACCCCGAGGCTATCGATGCAAAAATCTACACCACGCTAAACAAGCACTTGGCCGAAGAGTCAAAAATTTCGCCCAACGATGCACTACCCTTCCACAACGAGATGCATTACTACCGTAGCAACAGCTACTACAATGCATGGTTTGACGACAATGTAGGCTCATTCCTCATTGTAGTAGAGAAACAAAAAAACAAGAATTAAAGTCTATGAGCAAAAAAGAACGCAACAACGGCATCAAAGAGGTCATACAACAGGCCATGTTGTCGGGCAAGAAACATATTTTGCTCAACGACAGCAGTTTCTTTATCGACCTTATAGACGATAAGAACAACAACCACAACACTCGTTCTATATCGCGCATTCTCACCTTCTGCATGGTTGTAATAGGCACAGCTATGTGTGCAGTATCTCTATTGGCAGGTGGTGTATTTCTCATCAAGAATATCCTACTCTACAACCAGCCACCTATCGTTACTGAGTCGGGATCAATCGTACCTCAACGCTCATGTAGTCGTGAACAGGTATTGTTCTTTTTCAACACCAGCGAATGCTGGTCGAGCACCGGCGTTTATCTGCAAAAAGGTGATAAAATACGCATATCGCAATCGGGCGGATTTCACAACGACCTGAAGGGTGTATGTCAATCGGCCAAACAAAATAAGCAATTGAAGTACCCCTACTACGACAGTCGCATGGTAAACGGGAAAGTAGAAAAAGACCCCAATTCAAATCTACTTTATAACCACGACGATGCCGCTTTTGGCTCGCTACTGTGGCAAGTAAACGACCGCAATATCGTACGCCAGAATCCCACAAAAGGAAATATACACCAACTATCGCCTCAGAAAGATAGCAAAGAGTATATAACCATAGAAGAAAACGGAGAGATATTCTTCTCGGTCAATGATATTTACTTCACCAACGAGGTGATAAACAACTATTTATCAAAACCTCAAGCATCACAAATTGAGTCTATTGCCAACATGCAAGAGCGACTCGATTTTGTACAAGAGAACGACCTACTCTACTACATCGCTACCGACAACAAGCAGATAAACGTAGTGACACACCCCGACTCTATAAGGCGCCACTTTGGCGTCGACAATATGCGCGATATATGGTTCAAGGACAATATGGGTAGCATAATGGTTTGTATAGAGATAATGCGTGTCGCAGAGAATATGCCCTGGTATGCACATTGGTATCGCCAAACCGAGAACCATATCTTTGAAGACATCAACCAACATAGCGAGCACATACCCCGCATCTTGTCGGTCATATACAATTGCGCCGGCGCTATAACCCTACTTCTCCTTCAGATGATACTACTCGTTATATGGATATTCTCTAAAGGTACATACTTCGACATCGTCTCGGCGTTGTGGAGCCTACACCCCACCATATCGGCTATAACAATTGTATTGATTATAGCCCTACTGTTGTACTACTACCGCAACCAATGTACACAACTTGTCACTAAAGCTCAAAAAGCAATAAAACAATTGAGAAAATAAGCGAAACGCATTTGATGCGAAAAACAAAATATTCGCGCTATATTCACTACCAAAACAAGAGGATGCCGCATCAGATGAGGCATCCTCTTGTTTCCTATAGGGAGTATAAAGTTGTAAATTTTTGCTTTCTATCATCTACCAAGTCACGTGCGACTTATCGAAGTCTACCAGCCAACCTTCAAGAGAATAGACCATTTTGAGATCGAGGCCATGTAACACCATTTCCTCACCCAGCTCGTTTGTAACCAACACATTGCCATGAACAACATTTATACTATCGGCCGGCATAAAGAATTGCGCCTGTGTTATTTTGAATCGAAGGTTACCATTTATCATATCATGTGTCTGCGAGCCCACCCAATCGGCATAGAAAGCTATCTCCTCGGCCGACTCGGCTGTAGCCATAGCACACGCCTCATCGTAGCGAGCATGTATCAGATGGTCGGCAAAAACTCGCGATATGCGCATCGGCTCGCTCTCTTTATGTCCACCACCTACGAGCCACACACAAGGCAGTGCCAACGTAAATAGAAAGAGTGCGATTTTGAAAATGCGAATCTGCCAACGGCGACGATTGCCTTTGCTGTTTTTCTTCTTTCTTGTCATGATTGGCGCAAAGATAGTGAAAGGCGAGAGAATACAAAACAAGTTTGCTTGAGTTTATTTTCCGAGCAGCATACTATCTGGAGCATATTATCGCACCACACGCCCCCCCCATAAAGAATAGCAAGATTGTGAAAAAAAGAAAAATCAACTATATATAATGTACTATCTCAACAAAAAGCAGTATCTTTACTTTCTCAATTATTCACACCAATGAACAGTACCGGACTTATATATAGACTCACCTCGTTTGGCGAATCGCACGGTTGCGCCATTGGGGGTGTTGTAGAAGGAGTACCCGCCGGCGTTAGACTCGACATAGATGCCATTCAGGCGTTTATGGCTCGCCGTCGTCCCGGACAATCGACCATCACAACCCAACGCAACGAGCAAGACCAAGTAGAGTTTCTATCGGGTATTTTCGAGGGGGTTACAACCGGAACTCCCATCGGATTTATTGTGCGCAACAACGACTCACGTAGTAGCGACTATGAGGCCATGCGCCACGTATTCCGTCCATCGCACGCCGACTATACCTACACCGCCAAGTATGGCCATCGCGACCATCGAGGCGGAGGTCGCTCATCGGCACGTGTCACCATAGCCACCTGCGTGGCAGGCGCAATAGCACTACAAATACTTGAACAGATGGGTGTTACCGTGCGTGCCTACACCTCGCAAATAGGTCCGATTGCCCTACCCCACGACTACACAGCCTACGACCTCACCACTATCGACAGCAATGCCGTGCGTTGCCCCGACACCAAGGTGGCAGAGCACATGGAAGCTCTTATCAAAGAAGTGCGAAGCGAAGGCGACTCGGTAGGAGGCATTGTTACATGTGTGATACAAGGAGTTCCCGCCGGCTGGGGCGAACCTATATACGACAAGCTACATGCCGACTTGGGCAAAGCCATACTTAACATAAATGCTGTAAAGGGATTTGAATACGGCATGGGATTTGCCGGAGTGACAAAGCGAGGCTCGCAAGTGTACGATATATTTGAGGCACAAGAGGGGCATATCACCACTCGCACCAACCACTCGGGAGGTATACAGGGGGGTATAACAAACGGTGCCGACATCTACTTTCGTGCGGCATTCAAGCCCACACCCACCCTATTACAACCCATCGAGAGTGTAACAACTACCGGTGAGGCAACCACCTTAGAGAGTAACGGTCGCCACGACCCCTGTGTAGTACCCCGCGCCATACCGGTTGTAGAGGCTGCTACTGCAATGGTACTGCTCGACCACTATATGCGCAACAAAACAACCCTATTGTAAATAAAATCATAAACCTTATAAAAACACAATTATGCAAGAAACACTCAACTACATCAATCAAAACAAAGAGCGTTTTCGTGACGAACTATATTCATTGCTTCGCATACCCTCAATCAGCGCCAAACCCGAACATCGCAACGATATGTATGCTTGTGCCCACCGCTGGTGCGAAATACTCCTCGCTGCCGGTGCCGACCGTGCCGAGTTGATGGAGACAGGCTACAACCCCGTAGTATATGGCGAGAAAATCATCAACCCCGAGTGGCCCACCGTTATCGTATACGGTCACTATGACGTTATGCCCGCCGAGCCTCTCGATTTGTGGCACAGCGACCCCTTCGAGCCCGAGGTGCGCGATGGTCGCTTGTGGGGTCGTGGTACCGACGACGACAAAGGCCAAGGATTTATTCAAGTAAAAGCATTTGAGATAGCCCTCAAACGCAACCTACTGCACTGCAACGTAAAATTCCTCTTTGAAGGTGGCGAGGAGGTAGGTTCTCCCGGCTTGGAAGAGTTCTGCGCCAACAACCGCGAGTTGCTCAAAGGCGATGTTATACTCGTATCGGACACCAGCATGGTAGGTCGCGAGCACCCCTCATTGACCACCGGTCTGCGCGGACTTGCTTATTGGGAAATTGAGGTTACAGGCCCCTGCCGAGACCTTCACTCGGGTCACTTTGGTGGTGCGGTAGCCAACCCCATCAACGAGTTGTGCAAGATGCTTGCAGGCATTACCGATGCCGACGGTCGCATTACCATTCCTCACTTCTACGATGATGCCGAGGAGCTCTCTCCCGAAGAGCGTGCCATGATGGCCGCTGTGCCCTACGACGAGAAAGCCTATTGCGACGCCATAGGTGTAAAAGCCCTCTCGGGCGAGAAAGGCTACTCAACCATCGAGCGTGCCGCATCGCGTCCCACATTCGACATCTGCGGTATATGGGGTGGCTACACAGGCGAAGGCTCAAAAACCGTACTTCCCTCAAAAGCATACGCCAAGGTATCTTGCCGCCTCATTCCCAACCAAGATTATCACAAAATCACACAGCTATTTATCGACCACATTGCCGCAATAGCACCCAATACCATCGACGTAAAAGTCACCCCCATGCACGGCAGCGAAAGTTATGTGTGCCCTATTGGTATACCCGCCTATAAAGCCGCCGAAAAAGGCTTTGCCCTCGCATTCGGACAACAACCCTTGGCAGTGCGTCGTGGTGGTAGTATCGGTGTTATACCCATCTTCGAGCGCGTACTCGGCTTGAAATCGGTATTGATGGGATTTGGTCTTGAAAAGAATGCTATCCACTCTCCCAACGAGAGCTTTGCACTCGAAATGTACGAGCGCGGTATCGTAGCAGTGGTAGAGTTCTACAACCAATACAAAGGATAAATAAAGAATGGAAAAAGCACGCTACAACGACTACGGCTCTTTCCTACAAAAACACTTTGCAGGTAAAGTCCAGAAGATTTCTATCAACGGGGGCTTTACCTGCCCCAATCGTGACGGTTCGGTGGGCAGAGGTGGATGCACATTCTGCAACAATCAGACCTTCAACCCCGAGTATTGTAGCACAGAGTTGAGCGTAACCGAGCAGCTACAAGAGGGAGTGCGATTCTTTGCCCGCAAGTACCCATCGATGCGCTACCTTGCCTACTTTCAGGCCTATACAAGCACTTATGACGAGATAGACCGCCTTATAGCGCGATATGAAGAGGCTCTATCGGTAGAGGGTGTGGTGGGCATCATCATCGGCACACGCCCCGATTGCATGCCACCGGAATTGCTCAGCTACCTTTCGGAGTTGCGCAAACGCACCTTTGTCACTGTAGAGTATGGTGTAGAGAGCACCCTCGATGCAACCCTGCTACGCATCAACCGGGGGCACGACTATGCCACAGCAGTCGACGCTATTACACGCACAGCACAAGCCGGCATCATCACCGGCGCACACCTCATATTGGGGCTACCCGGCGAGTCGCACAACGATATTTTATCGCACGCCACACGCCTCTCACAACTACCCTTGCACACCATCAAATTGCACCAATTGCAACTCATCAAAGGTACTGTAATGGGCAATGAGTATATTGCCCACCCCGAACACTTTGACATACCCGACATCGACACATATATAGACCGTGCCATCGACTTTGTCGAGTTGCTACGCCCCGACATTGTAGTGGAGCGATTTGTTTCGCAATCGCCCACCAACTTGCTCATAGCACCTCATTGGGGTGTAAAAAATCACGAATTTACAGCACGCTTGCTACGTCGCATGCGAGAGAGAGACACCGTGCAAGGTAGCAAATGGTCAAAATAAAAAATCTCAGAAACACACATAGGTATTATGAAAAAAACTCTATTCTACACACTACTGCTTTTATGTATGGCACTGCCCGTCGGAGCACAGCATCTAAAGAAAGGGCATATTAATCCCGGAACTTCGGGTGCCGATTTTCGCATATCAGACTGGGTAGAGGGTAGCGAATGGAGCGAAGATGACAACTTTTACATTTCGCGCGTCAAACCCAAAGCTCGATTTATCAACCAAAGCACTCAAATAAATCAGGAGTTTATACCCTGGTGGGAGTGGGACTACAATGCGTCATACGACCGCAACAAAGACTACTCACACTATAGCAAAAAAATTCTCAATTGGATACCCTACGGCTTCAGCTACACATACGACGAATTGTCACCATTTGAGATATTGCCCAACGGTATCTTCAACAGCGAGGTTTTCTCTATGTGGCAATACATATCAACATGGGGCACATGGAGCGACCACTTCATGCGCATGCCTGGCAACTTTGCCGACGTAGCACACAAAAACGGTGTGGCAGTAGCAACACAATCGACCACCGCCTACGGCGCCGACATGACCACCAACGGTTGGGGTGACGCATACGTAGAACTTGGAGGTTCTGAGGAGAGTCGCAACAAAGTATTGGCCTACCTCGACTACTACGGTATAGACGGTATAGGCTATAACTCGGAGTTTGCCGGAGGCTACGATGCCCACGGTGTAAAGGAGATTGTAAAACTGAACGAAGCTATAGCCAAACACTTCAGCGAGAAATACACCGGTGAGATGAAGTCATTCTCGGCCGAAAACATTTGGTATGACGGTGTTACGGTAGCCGGCAGTCCGCGTTTCGACAGTGGTGTATCGGAGTTGACAGAGGTGTTTTTCGGCTCGGCCGAGAACAAAACCAGCTCATTCTTCCTCAACTACAACTGGAATGCCAACTATACCAACAACAACAACGAATACCTTCCACCCACGTTGCAATACGCCGCCGAGAAGCTCAAACGCAACCCCTTCGACGTCTATGCATCGGTCAACTTGCAAGGACATGAGCCCAAGCTCACCGGCAAGGGCGAGGAGAACGGTCGCTGGCAATACCTCACTGAAAAAGCCGTGTCGCTGGGAATATGGTCGGGACACGATTGTAATGCTTTCTGGGAGGATCGTTATGACCAAGGTTCTACCCCAATGCAGATACAACATACCTACCAAAAATTGCTGGAGCATTGGTTTACCAACAGCTACTACAACCCCATTTACGCTATAGACAACAACCTGGTTGTCAATGAGAGCCTCATCAACACACTCGACACCGAATTTTTCGGTATGTCTAAGTTTGTAGCAGCGCAAAGTACACTGAGCTGGGATTTGTCGCAAGAGGCATTTGTGAGCTACTTCAACATGGGTAACGGTACATTCTTCAACTGGCAGGGAGTGCGACAACACAACGCCGAGTGGTTCAACATAGGTATACAAGACTACTTGCCCACATGGCGTTGGTGGTGGTCTAAGAAGGCCTTGGGTCGCTCTACACAAGACATTCCCACCGGCATGACAGCCTTGTTGGATTGGAACGACGCATGGTTTGGCGGTTCTTCATTGCGCATCACCGGTAGCGAGCAAGGTAGTAGCATACTCCACCTTTTCAAGACCCAATACAATGTACAAAGTGGCGATATTGTTACCGTGCGCTACAAGCTCAACAAAGGTAATGCACAATGCACTCTGCTACTGGGCATGGGCAAGGAATGTAACGAGTGGAACAGCGATACTCCCTATGTAGTGCTCGACACCGACAACACCGTTTACGGCACATGGATCGAGAAACAGTTTGTCGTGAGCATGAGCAATGAACTCGCGTTGATAGCATTACAATTTGACGACGCAGAGAATTTAGACATAAACATCGGCGAGATTTCAATCAAACGTGGTACTTATGCCACACCCGATGTGCCCTCCATCATCCGTAGCAAGATACTCGCCTGCCACGCAAAAGGTATAGATGCCAAGGTTATATTCGATATGAACACCGCAACAGGCAATAAGAAGGGTCACTACAACATCGATCACAATGTGGCATTTTACAACATCTATGCCAAGGTAAACTATGGCGAAGGCTACAGCGAGACAACCTTGATGGGTAGCACCACATCGTGGGCAGCCGCATTCTTCTCGGCTCCGCTCAATGCGATGGGCGTATTGCAATTTGGCGCCAACCTACAAATAGGTGTGCAAGCCGTAGGTGTAGATATGACAACCACTTCGGAAATCGCATGGAGCGACGCTATGGAAATTGTGCTCGATGGCGAGCAGTCGATATACGAGCTGAACAACGACATCGTTATATCGTCGTCTTACATCACCGATGGCACTACATTCACCATCGGATATAGCGACCCATTGCACCCCGCTGCCCAAGAATGGAGCATAACAGGTCCCTTCCACAACAGCCTGATAGAACAACCAACAACCATAGTGGTTGCCAAAGAGACACCTCTATTTGGCGCGCAAGCATCAGTGGCATCTACATCGGTCGAACTCGGAGCACTTCCTGCCGGCTACTATGACGTACATGTAACCGAGACCGACGGTACAAAACGCACACTCACCTCTATCATTCATGTGTATGACCACACTGCAATCGTAGCCCCCCAAATAGAGAAGTTTGTGGCTCTTGACACCGATGGCGACAATGAGTCTATCTCGGCCGTTAGCGATGCAACAGCCGGCGAGCTCATCATGAGCGATTACAAAGACGACTTTGTAATGGTAGCCGAGGATGGTAGCGAGAGTAATTACAAAGAGAATGCCGTAAACCTTCCCGGTGCCGGCATCAAGCTGCAAGGCAAAGACCAATTGCGCATGCACTACGTTGCCAATGCCAATGCTCAGGCACGAGTATCTAAGGCTGTAGACCTGCGTCAACAATCGCTCAGCATTGTTGCCAAGGACGCCGGCATTATCCAACATCGCGAGACTGAGGTATCCGGCTCGGGTTGGGAGAGTGTTACAACTACCCACTCCAATCTTAATTTCTCTATCGCATTCTGGATAAAAGTAAGCAACATCGACTACAAGGCTTGGCTGTTGAGCATACGCAACGACAAGGATGCTTGGCCCAATAGTTTGTGGGGCTGGTTGTGGCATGAGCTCGACCATAAAGGTAATATGAACGCCATGACTATCCGCTCGGCCAACGACAATGCCTATATATACAACTATAGCGAGAATGGAAACAGCAACTTCCAATTCGAGAAAGATGTGTGGTATCACTTTGCATATGTTTTCAAGGAGAGCAAAATATACGAGATAGACTACTACGGCGAATACTTCGACGCACAAAATGAGTACACCCTATACATCAACGGCGTACCTCTCGATACAGTATCGAGCAGCTTGCCTAAGAATATAGGTTGGAGCGACTTCGACTCCGATGCAACCATCGCTTTGGGTGGTATAGCCGGAAAGGGTCGCTTTGCCGGATTTGATGCCGCCGTAGACAACTTCCAACTCTACAATATCGCACTCGACGAGGCAGGAGTACTCCAGTCGATGGGCCAATTTGAAGACCCCAATAAAGTAGAGGGACTTGTTGGTTTTTGGGACTTTGAGGACGAAAACAACAACGGTTATGCCAATGGTGTGAGCGCCTACCCCAACGCACGTTTGCAGCACTATTATGTATCGTCGTTGGGCAACACCGTGATACCCGAGCTACACGAAACCGCCGGTTACCTTGGATTTACCGCATACGACGGTTACACCCTTGCCCCCGAGGCCACATACTCCGTCAATGGTGGTGTAACAGCTACTATATCGGCCGACAACAGCACCCACAACTTCAATGAAGTTGCAGGTGAACACACAATGAAGCCTACATATACCCAAGCCACAGTTGCTCAGGACGACAAACTGTATGGATATGCCGACCTCAATTTCCCCAACCCTGGTTTGAACCGATATAAAATATACACTGTAAAGCTACAACTCGACAATGGCATAGGTAGCGACGAGGCCGAATATAAGTATGTATATGTAGCCAACATCGAGGGTCGCATACAAGCCAATATCGTAGGAACAGAGGCCGAGTGTTATATCAAAAACATCTACCCCAACCCCTTCGATGACCACTTCTATGTGCAAGCCGATAAAGCCGGTACATACAATATCATCTTGCTCGACATGGAGGGTCATGAGGTAATGCACAGACAAGCCGACCTCCAAGCAGGAGAAACTATCGAACTGAAGGTCAACGTAACCCCCGGTGTGTACATCGCTATTGTAACCCGTGGCAACGAGGTAGTAGCGTCGACCAAGATAGTAAAGAAATAAGACCCAAACGATGCAATATACCTAACGGAGTATAACATCACACCCTATACAACCATGCGAGAGAAGTTGCCAAGGCTTCTCTCGCATGGTTTTTGTTATTGCAACATCTTAATCGCAACACAAAAAGAAATGGGATAGTGTCGTAAAAATTAGCCCTATTTCGCAATAACATAGTGCAAGTTTTATCAAAATTTTTCACTATCTTTGGGCAACTTTTTGCTAATCGCACAGTGTGCCCTCTGGGATAGTCCATAGCACACTCATTATCAGGATAATAAACAAACTATTATATTATGAATATTTCGTATAATTGGTTAAAAAAATATTTGGACTTCGACCTCACCCCCGAAGAGACTTCGGCAGCGCTCACCTCAATAGGCCTTGAGACCGGTGGTATCGAAGAGGTACAAACCATAAAAGGTGGCCTTGAAGGTCTTGTAATAGGCAAAGTGCTCACTTGCGTAGACCACCCCAACAGCGACCACTTGCACATCACTACCGTAGACCTTGGCGATGGCAATCCTACACAAATCGTGTGTGGAGCGGCCAACGTAGCAGCCGGTCAACACGTAGTAGTAGCTACTGTAGGTACAACATTGTACAGTGGTGACGAAAGTTTTACAATCAAGAAATCTAAAATCCGTGGCGAAGAATCGTTTGGTATGATATGTGCCGAAGATGAAATAGGCATTGGCACATCACACGACGGCATCATCACACTGCCCGAGACTGCCATTCCCGGTACTCCCGCCAAGGAATACTACAACATCAAGAGCGACTATGTTCTTGAAGTAGATATCACCCCCAACCGCATCGATGCAGCATCGCACTATGGTGTAGCTCGCGACTTGGCTGCCTACTTGAAGCAAAATGGCAAGCAAGTAAACCTTCAACGCCCCTCGGTAGAGGAGTTTAAGGTAGACCAACAAGAGGGCGCCATTGCCGTTGAGGTACAAAACGAAGAGGCTTGTCCCCGCTATGCCGGTGTAACCATACGCAACGTAAATGTGGCCGAGAGCCCCGAGTGGTTGCGCAATGCACTCACCGCTATAGGCTTGCACCCCATCAACAACATTGTCGACATTACCAACTACTTGTTGCACGCAACAGGTCAACCCTTGCACTGCTTTGACCTCAATGAGATAAAAGGTGGCAAAGTAGTAGTGCGCACAGCGGTAGAAGGTAGCAAATTTGTCACCCTCGACGAGGTAGAGCGCACACTCACCGCACAAGACCTCATGATATGCAACGCCGAGGAGCCCATGTGCATAGCCGGTGTGTTTGGTGGCTTGAAATCGGGTGTAACAGAGAAGACAACCGACATTTTCTTGGAGTCGGCCTATTTCCACCCCACATGGGTGCGCAAGACAGCTCGTCGCCAAGCGCTCAATACCGATGCATCGTTCCGCTTTGAACGTGGTATCGACAACAACAATATCATCTACGTACTGAAACGTGCAGCCATGATGGTACAAGAGTTGGCCGGCGGTGTAGTAT
The DNA here is from genome assembly GCA_017555825.1 of Bacteroidaceae bacterium. Classification (GTDB taxonomy): domain Bacteria; phylum Bacteroidota; class Bacteroidia; order Bacteroidales; family Barnesiellaceae_A; genus Barnesiella_A. Next base: position 40,458 of record JAFZFQ010000015.1, read on the forward strand.
GTGGCGACATCATCGACACACACCCCGAGGGATTCCCCGCATTCCCCGTTACACTCACCTACGACAAGGCACACAAACTCATCGGTAAGGAAATACCCGCCGACACTATCAAGAGCATACTCAACAGCCTTGAAATAGAGATTGTAGCCGAAGATAGCGAGAAGTTGGAATTGCTCGTGCCTACATATCGCGTAGACGTACAACGCGACGTAGACGTAATAGAAGACATCTTGCGCATATATGGCTACAACAATATAGAGTTTACCGACGCCGTACACTCAAACCTCTCGTACAAGACAGCAACCGACGAAAACCACCGCTTGCAAAACCTCATTTCGGAGCAACTCACAGGCTGTGGCTTCAACGAAATCATGTGTAACTCACTCTCGGCCGTATCGTACTACGAGGGTTGCGAAGAATTTCCCGAGACAAGTTGCGCCCGCTTGCTCAACCCCTTGAGCAACGACTTGTGCGTGATGCGTCAAACCCTCCTCTTCGGTGGTCTTGAGAGCCTTGCCCGCAACATCAACCGTCGTCGCCCCAACTTGCGCATGTATGAGTTTGGCAATTGCTACTTCTACAATGCCGAGGCCTCGACCGAGAAGTCTATTACAGCACCCTACAGCGAAGAGAAACACTTGGGCTTGTGGCTCACCGGCAACCGTGTTACAGGTAGCTGGGCTCACGCCGACGAAAAGACATCGGTATATGAGTTGAAGGCTTATGTAGAAAATATCTTTGCGCGCATCGGTGTACCTGCCAAGGATATTACCATGACCCAAATAAGCAATGGTATATACAGCGCTGCCTTGCAAATAACCAACCGTGCCGGTAAGTTGCTCGCTATGGTGGGTATCTTGTCGAAGAAGGTAGCCAAGAAATTCGACATAGACATCGAGGTTTACTACGCCGAGCTCAATTGGGACAACCTCATGCGCTATGCTTTGCGCAACAAAGTTACCTATACCGAGTTGCCCAAGTTCCAAGCAGTGAAACGCGACCTCGCATTGCTCGTAGACGAGAGCGTTGCCTTTGCCGACATCGAGCGCGTAGCCTATGAAACCGAGCGCAAGTTGCTCAAGGAGGTTACACTCTTTGACGTATACGAGGGCGACAAGCTACCCGCAGGCAAGAAGTCGTATGCTGTATCGTTCCTTTTGCAAGACGCCGAGAAGACTCTCAACGACAAGCAAATAGACAACGTAATGACTCGCATGATTGCTGCTATGACCAAGCAATTTGATGCACAATTGCGATAAAGAGAATTATTAGAAAAATAAAAACACTATAAAGAACAAAGAACTATGGGAAGAGCGTTTGAATACCGCAAAGCCAGAAAAATGAAACGTTGGGGCAACATGTCCCGCACATTTACCAAGATTGGTAAAGAAATCACTATCGCCGTTAAAGCCAGTGGTCCCGATCCCGATGGTAACCCCCGCTTGCGTGCGTTGATGCAAAATGCCAAGGCTGCCAACATGCCCAAAGAGAATGTTGAGCGCGCCATCAAGAAAGCTACCGATAAAGACTCGGGCGACTACAAGGAGATCGTATACGAAGGATACGGCCCCCACGGTATCGCTATCGTTGTAGAGACTGCTACCGACAACCACACTCGTACTGTTGCCAACGTACGTAGCTACTTCAACAAAGCCGGTGGTTCATTGGGTACATCAGGCTCACTCTCGTTTATGTTTGAGCACAAATGTGTATTCCACATCAAGCCCAAAGACGGCGTATCTATCGAAGACCTTGAGCTCGAACTCATCGACTATGGCGTAGACGAACTCGAAGCAGACGACGAAGAGATTGTACTCTACGGTGCTTTTGAGTCGAACAGCGAGATTCAAAAATACCTTGAGGAGAACGGCTTTGAAATCGTAAGCTCAGAGTTTGAGCGCATCCCCAACGACGTGAAAGAGGTAGATGCAGAGCAACGCGCTGCCATCGAAAAGCTCATTGAGCGTCTTGAGGACGACGAAGACGTGCAAAACGTTTTCCACAACATGAAAGAAGAGGAAGACGAAGAGTAATAGACTCACCCCTATTCATACAACCAACGCGACGGTATATATTCTATCGTCGCGTTGTTTTTTATTACAACTACACATTATATAATATATAGAAGATAATGAGCTCACAGAGCAAAAGAATCGCCCCGGAAGCAGCACTGCAACCGGGGCGATAGTGTTATTGAATTATCTTCTACTTATTTTATAGAAATGATTATTCAAACGATAGCTTTTGGCTGGTAATCTTCAAGCCTTTGCCCATAGCTTTGCGTTGGGGAGCAGCGGCAGCCTCATCGGTCTCAAAGAAATCTTCGGCAGGCGAGCAACCGTCTCTTGTAAACATAACCTCTTTAGAGGCATAAACCTTGGTAAAGTTGCCATCGGCATCCTCGGCAACGCCAAAGAAGATGTAAGGAACGTCAAACTCATAGAGGTAGCTACCCTCTACAAGAGCAGGATCGTCGGCAGTGAGACCTTGAATGATTTGCTCATAGCTATATGAGGGGTAATCATTGGCATTCATAGCCGAGAAATAGAATCGAACTGCATCGGTATCTACATCGGCCGATACGTTTACGATGGCAAAGTCGGCAAATGCGGCAAGATCGGGATTAAGCATTGCAATCTCTGTACCATTGTAGTAGTAGCCAATGTTCAACTTAAAGTCGAGATCGGCATACACAACCTCTTCGGTAGTAAATTTGAGACGTTGCAAATCGGTAGTAGCCGAACCTGCTTGGCAACCAAATACCAACAACTCATACTCGGTCGAGGGTGTAAGTCCCTCTACAGTTTCGCTCATATTGCCCGAAGCATAATTGAGAGAGAAGTTGTTAATAATATATTGCACAACTTGATCGTCGCTATAACCGGCAAAACGAGTAGCCGAAACAAGTGTTGCGATGTATGTATCGTCGTTTGTTGTATTTATATTCAACGTAGCCTTGCGCGAAGTAAGGTTCTCTACCGAGAGCGTAAATTGGTTTTCTGAGGCTGTTACATCGCCTGTCTTGAAGTAGTAATAGTCGGGGACAGTATTGAGCAGTGCCTCACCATCCATACCAAACGCCCACACTACAAACTCGGTATTGGCATCCAACTCAACGTCGAGGTGGGTAGTACCATGTGAAGCCAAGTCGTTGAAGATAAAGTGCAAACCCTGTTCGGGTGTGTCAAAGAATGAAGAGTATTGAGCTTTCAGATTTTCCCAATCAATCTCGCACAACTCACACCAAGTCTCGGGAGCAGTACCCTCGGGCACATCTTTTGCCCAGAATACGCCATAATGGTAGTAGCCATCATAACCCTTGGGAGTAATGTCAAATGACACCTTCGGGCCATCTACCGCAACTTGGAAGTCAAATTCGAGAGTATACATATTGATGTCGGTAGTCTTAACACGGAGACGAGAAATCTCGGTTGTAGGCTTCATGGTCTTGGTATCGAAACCGTAGGCATACGCAACATACTCGGTATTGGCAGAAACACCTTTCAAGACGTGCGACTTGAGGTCGCCCTCGTACATAAAGGCTTTAGCGGCATCAGAGGGGTCGCCACCCATGGCATCGGCAAAACTTTCAAAAATCTCCATGTCGCTTGCCCACAGAGCCGAGTCATTCTCCATGAGATCACCTTCAAGGATATATTTACCGTTACCAAGAATAAAAACGTAGGGCATAGTTTTATCCTTAGGAGTAACATCGAGTGTAATAGTTGTAGCAGTAACCGACACAAGATCCAACTTGATAGAATACTCCTTACCTACGCTTTGCTTAACTGTAATTGTGGGATTGGGATATACACCGGGATAGAGAAGTTCGAGGCGACAAGTACGCTCGGTTTTCTCAAAACTCTCCTCTACATCAAATGCGATAACACTGTCGTTTACCACAATGTTTTTCAACCACTTTTTGTCCTCACTATTTACAGTGATTTTTTCTCCTTCGGTGGGATTGTTCAACACGTAACCCACCTCAAAGTGTCCACCTTCGGCAGCCACCTCAACCAATGTTTGACTAAGTGTTAGCTCGGCATCGCCGGGTTTGTCGAATGGCTCGTCACCCTTGCACCCGGTAAAGAGTGCAAGAGTAGCCACAGAACACATTATCATTAACCAAATATTTTTCATAGTCACAGTCGTTTAAAGGAGTTATTACTCAGCGGGCGAACCTTCAACAGCGCCACTGTATGCGCCTGTAAAGTTGCGACCATCGTGGAGTATTACATCGAAGCTGATGTCGTAGGTCTTGTCGGCCTCGTTGTAAGTTACATTCAAAGTAGCTTCCTTGTATGCCTTTGAGTTACCGTTGAACTTGCTGTAGTTACCATCGATATATTGACCCTCTTCGCCAAGAGTATATACGCCAGAGGTAATATAGTTGGCACTGCTGTCGCCAGTGCGGAGGTCAAAATCCATTGCATAAGCCGCATCAGCGCTCTTTACTGACAAGTTCCAGTTGTCCGAGTACCATTTTTTGGCTACGAATGTAGTCCATGCGATGTCGTCGGGTACTTCTTGAGTCTCAACGATAGGCATACCTTCTACCTCACCTACATAAGCGAGCTTAAATGTGCGACCATCTTGTACTTTGAAAGAGATGTCGAAAGTATAAGTTTTCTTCTCCATGTCGATAGTTACCGATGCACCTGCATCAAGAGCCGAGTATTGACCCTCACCGGCAACGCGCAATGAAGTTGCGTCTGAGCCAAGGTAACGACCTTCGTCGCTTACATTCAACTTATAGTAACCTGCGGGGAGATATTCAGAAGCGGGGCAGAATGCATCCAATACGAGGCGATATTTCTCTACACCGTTGTCGGTTTTGGCAAACTCGATATACCAGTTTGTATTGCTCTCGTAAGCACGAGCCGTAGCCGAAGTGAGCATTACATCGATAACATCGTCAGAGGGTGCAAGTGATACACCTTCGATAGAACCTTGATAATCGGCTTCAATTACATAGTTGCCATCCAACGAGCCGTAGAATGTCACCATATACTTTTGCTCATCCCAGTTGATATCTACTGTGAGTGTACCTGTGAGGAACTGAGTGGGTTCTTGACCGGCTACTGTGAATGTAGAAGTAGCAGCATCAAATTGACCGGGAGCAACAACATCGGGGTTAACCTCCTCAGACTCTGTAGAGGTATTGATTACATAAACATTGTTTACGATATACGATGTTTGGAAAGCATTGCAAAGGTTGAAAGATGCACTGTTACCATCGGCATCGGCAAAGTTCAAAGTCCAATTTTTACCATTGTCGGCAGTTGTAGCCGATGCAGTATTGAACTTGGCATTTACAGTGATAATATCCACAACGGGCATACCATCAACATCACCGGTATATGTAGCTTTGAGGTGACGACCATCTTTAAGGAAAAGATCGATATCGAAAGTATAAGCTTTAGTCTCGGGATCGATTGTTACAACTGCCTCACCACTCTTGAGGAGCACGCCATTGTCATAACCATAAGTAGAATAACGAAGAGAGCTGATGCAACCGGGGTCGTTGGCCTCTTTTACAACATAAGTGCCTTCGGTGAGATAATTTCTATCGGCATCGGTATAGAAGTCAAGACACAAAGTCTTTTCGTTGTATGCAAAGTTGTCGGCTTCGTTGGCATCCTCATAAGAGAACATCATGTAGCAAGAGCTACCATATTTCATACCGCGAGCACGGGTATATTCGTGAGAAATAACCAAGTTGGGGTCATCGAGGGTATTGAAAGGAATAGGCTCGGCCATAGTAGTTTGACCAGCACCTTCGGCAGCTATAACGAGTTTGTATGCCGACGAGCACTCCAAGCCTGTAACCTCGATAGACTCTTTTGTACCCACCTCTACAGGCTCGCCATTGAGCAATACGTAAGATACAGAAGGAGTCTCTTTAGAAGCGAGCATCACTACATAAGAGATTTTCTCGGCGTTGGTAGAAGTAACACGGAAGTTCATCTTCTCATGGTCTACTTGTACAATCTCGGCCGATACAACAAGGTCGGCAAGCGACAAGGTAGTGACATAAAGTGTGTTTGAGCCGGCTGTTTTATTTACATTCTTCACAGCAGCAACAACTTTGTAGCTTGTCTCGGGTTGAAGACCTTCGGCAACAACAACTGCCTCACCATCTTCGTTGAGAGTAATTTCTACACCTTCGGCAAGAATTGTCTCAAGAGTAGGAGCATTCTCCTCGTTACCGAGTACCATGTAACGAGCCGATTTGGCATTCTCGGTTTCAACTTCAAATGTCACCGAGTTGTTACCTGTGGCTTTGAGCTCAAGCTCTACACGAGGTTGTTCTTCGGGAGTTTCCAAATCAGGGTTTTCGCAACTAAATAGACCAAGTGTCATTGTTGCAAGTGCAAATAACGCGAACTTTTTCATGATATAATATTTTAAGTGTCAATTATTGTATTTGTTACTTTTGTTTACGTGTCAAAACGATATCGCTACATCCGTAGTAAAGAGCCATCCAGCCAAATCCGGGATACTCATAGCACATACCGGGATAAACATCCGGCATAGATGCAGGCGATTTTATTGTGATAGTATTGTAATTGTCAGAAACGACTACTTCAAGATCGGTATCGGTATAAATCATTGAACCGTCTGATTTGGCATTGAGCATAAAGCAGTTGCCTACAAAGTGCCATCCAAACAACGAAGTATTGGCCTTACCATCGATTGTCACTTTGTCACCCTCGGCAATGTTAAACACCCACTTCGGGCCCCACTTTTCTTCGGGGAACTCTACCTC
>JAFZFQ010000016.1 GCA_017555825.1 Bacteroidaceae bacterium
ATCAAGTTTCAACTCATCGATAACGGCATCAATGACCCTTACAGCATCATTTTCTGCTATATCTTTATCCAAACGTTCCGGAAAAAGCAGGATTTGTTTGGGATTATACGGACGAAAGTGTATCTTTGTAGACATTTAATTGATTGTTTATCACAAAGATAATATTTTTTTGTGATATAGCAAAGCCCCGGCTTGTGAAAGTCAGGGCTTTGTTTTATGTTTTTTGGGGGACAAAATAGAGGATGCCTCGTTTTGAGACACCCTCTTTTTTTATACACAACAGGCCCGACAAGTCAATAGCAAGCACACAATAAATAGACACAGACACGCGTTTATCATACATAAGACCATTAAAAACATACGCAATATGCACTTTTTCTATTTCAACAGCCGCATAGGCAAGTACATATTTTTTGCAGTGGCTATCATCCTGGTAGGCACCTCACTCCTGGTGTCGAACAACCTGGTAAAGAAACTCGAACTCGAAGAACGCAACAAGATGGAGATATGGGCCGCTGCAACAAGCGAGCTGGCATCGGGCGACAGCGAAAGCAATTTCGACCTCATCCTCACCATCATACAGAGCAACACCACCATACCCATTATAGTAATCGACAACAACGAGATAATACAATACTCCAATATCACCATCAACACGACCGATACCGCACACTATCTCGTTAAGAAACTCGAAGCCATGCAAAAAAATGGCTCGGCCATAGACATAGACCTGGGAAATGGCGAGAAACAGACACTTTACTACGAAGACTCGGTATTGCTCAAGCAACTATCATACTTCCCCTATATTCAATTATTGGTAATGACACTCTTTGCGCTCATTGCTTATATTGGCCTTGTGAGCGTAAAACGAGCCGAGCAAAACAAAGTGTGGGTAGGACTCTCGAAAGAGACGGCGCACCAATTGGGCACACCTATCTCGTCGCTCATGGCATGGGTCGAACTACTGAAAACAAACGACAACATAGACACCTCTATCGTTGCCGATATGAACAAAGACGTAAAGCGCCTCTCGACCATAGCCGAACGATTTTCAAAAATAGGCTCAATACCCGACAAAGAGCTCATCTATATCAACGAACTCATCGAAGATAGTTGCAACTACATGAGCACCCGCATATCGAGCCGCGTCAAACTAAACCTACACCTACCACAAGACGCTGTAGGAACTATGGCTTGCCAATCGCTCATAGAATGGGTTATAGAAAACCTGTGCAAAAATGCCGTAGATGCCATGGGTGGTGAGGGCGAGATAAACGTAACACTCAGCTCCGACAGCAAGCATATATATATAGATGTGAGCGACACCGGCAAAGGCATTGCACGCAAAGACTTCGACAATATCTTCAAGCCCGGCTACACAACCAAGAAGCGAGGCTGGGGCCTTGGCCTCACACTCGCCAAACGCATTGTAGAAGAATACCACAAGGGACACATTTATGTCAAAGAGTCTGAAATAGGCATTGGCACAACCATCCGTATAGAGCTACACAAAACAGCATAATCACAAAACCACACACCGAGAGGGCGCATCGTTGCAAGGTGCGCCCTCTCGGTATATCCTCGCTGCATCACCACACAATCGCAATAGCACACTACACACATCCCAAGGACGAGAATAGTCCCCTTTGCTATCTACATTCAACACCCTTCGCCGGCACAATAAAAACAGAATTCGGCAGCAATAAATATTGACCAAATCGTGCAAACTCGCTTATAGCCAACGAAAAAAGATTTAAAAATATTTGTCTCGTAAAATAAAAAGCACTACCTTTGCAGTCCGATTATTAGCCAAATAAGAGAGATTTGCAAACAAATTATCATTCCTTTGGCCGGGAATATAATGCGCGAGCACTATTAAGTAATTAATTTTTAAAACTTTAAAGCAGTGAACACTTTAAGTTATAAGACAGTATCAGCTAACAAGGCAACTGTAACCAAAGAGTGGGTTGTAGTAGATGCTACAGACCAAGTATTGGGTCGCCTTGCAAGTAAAGTCGCAAAAATTTTGCGTGGCAAATACAAACCCAACTACACTCCCCACGTAGATTGTGGTGACAATGTAATCATCATCAACGCCGACAAGATTGTTCTCACAGGCAAGAAGATGACAGACAAAGAGTACATCGACTACACAGGCTATCCCGGTGGTCAACGTTTCAAAACACCCGCCGACTTGATGGAGAAGGGTGCCGATCGTCTCGTACTCCGCGTAGTAAAAGGTATGCTCCCCAAGAACAAGTTGGGTGCTCAATTGTTGCGCAACCTCCGCGTATACGGTGGTGCCGAGCACGAGCAAGCCGCTCAAAACCCCAGAATCATTGATATTAACCTCTACAAGTAATATAGTATATGTATCTTCTCGAAAAAGCTGTAGTAGGCCGTCGTAAAGCAGCCGTAGCGCGCGTATTCATCAAAGAGGGTAACGGTACAATCACCATCAACAAGCGTGACTTAACCAACTACTTCCCCTCATCGATTCTCCAATTCGTTGTAAAACAACCCCTCACTACACTCGGTGTAGCAGAGAAATATGATATCTTGGTAAACCTTCAAGGTGGTGGCTACAAAGGCCAAGCTGAGGCCCTCCGTCTCGGTATCGCCCGTGCATTGGTTGCCTTGAACCCCGAAGACAAAGCCGTTCTCCGTCGCGAAGGCTTCATGACTCGTGACCCCCGTGCCGTTGAGCGTAAGAAACCGGGTCGTCCCAAAGCTCGTAAACGCTTCCAATTCAGCAAACGTTAATCTATTTGTAAGCTTCGAGCAACAAGTAAACCGACGTTTAGTATCCAAATCGTCGCGACTTGGCTGGTTGCATAACAGCGCCGCTTAACTACCCGACGATTGTAAAAGTAGAAAGTAAACGAAAAAATAAAAAAAGAAAAATGGCTCTTACATCATTTGAACAACTCCTTGAGGCTGGCGTACACTTTGGTCACCTCACAAGAAAATGGAATCCCGCCATGGCTCCCTACATCTTCATGGAGCGCAACGGTATCCACATCATCGACTTGTATAAAACAGTAGCTAAAATCGACGAGGCTGCCGCAGCCCTCAAGTCGATTGCAAAATCGGGCAAAAAAGTACTTTTTGTTGCTACTAAAAAACAGGCTAAACAAGTTATTGCCGACAAAGCCACTGCTATCAACATGCCCTATGTTATCGAGCGCTGGCCCGGTGGTATGCTCACCAACTTCCCCACTATCCGCAAGGCTGTGAAGAAGATGACCACCATCGACAAGATGACCAAAGACGGAACTTTCGACAACCTTTCTAAGCGCGAAAAGCTCCAAATCACTCGCCAACGTGCAAAACTCGAGAAGACTCTCGGTAGCATCGCCGACTTGAACCGTCTTCCCGCTGCTTTGTTCGTAGTTGACGTTCTCAAAGAGCACATTGCTGTTCGCGAGGCCAACCGTCTCGGTATCCCCGTATTCGCTATGGTTGATACCAACTCAGATCCTTCAAACATCGACTTCGTAATCCCCGCCAACGACGACGCTTCAAAATCTATCGAAGTTATCCTCGACGCACTTTGCGGTGCTATGGCCGAAGGTATCGAAGAGCGTAAGATCGAGAAACTCGACGAAACTCCCGCAGAGGAAGCAGCAGCTCCCAAGCGCGAACGCAAAGCTCGCATCTCACGTCGCAAAAACGACGAAGAGGCTGTAGCTGAGAAAAACGCCGAAAGCGAAGAATAATAATTCTCACAACAAAGAGCGAGCCTTGACACATTACAGGCCCGCTCTTTGTCTTTTAAAACATAAGTATTAACTACTAAAACATACAACTATGGCAGTAACAATGGCAGATATCAGCAAGCTCCGCGCTCTTACCGGTGCTGGTATGATGGACTGCAAAAAAGCATTACAAGAAGCTGACGGCGATATCGAAGCCGCAAAAGAAATAATCCGTAAGAAAGGTCAAGCCGTTGCAGCAAAACGTGAGGACCGCGAGGCAGCCGAAGGTTGCGTTGTCGCTAAGTCTAACGGCAAATACGCTGCTATCGTAGCTTTGAAGTGCGAGACTGACTTCGTTGCTAACAACGAGTCATTCGTAGCTTTGACCAACCGCATCCTCAACGCTGTTATGGAGGCTCAACCCAAAACACGCGAGGAGGTTCTCGCTCTTACTATCGACGGCGTTGAGATCGCTACTCTCATCACCGACGAGATTGGTAAGACTGGTGAGAAGATGGAACTCGGCGACTTCAACTTCATCGAAGCTGATCACGCAGTAGTTTACAACCACCAAAACAAAAACCAACTTTGCGCTATCGTAGGTCTTAACAAGGCTAACGACGAGGCTGGCAAACGCATCGCTATGCAAATCGCTGCTATGAACCCCATCGCTATCGACGAAGATGGCGTTTCTGAGGAAATCAAAAACGCAGAGATCGCTGTGGCTATCGAGAAAACTAAAGCTGAGCAAGTACAAAAGGCTGTTGAGGTTGCCCTCAAGAAAGCCGGTATCAACCCCGCTCACGTAGACTCTGAAGACCACATGGAGAGCAACATGGCCAAAGGCTGGATCACAGCAGAGGAAGTTGCTAAGGCAAAAGAAATCATCGCTACAGTATCGGCCGAGAAGGCTGCCAACCTCCCCGAGGCTATGATTCAAAACATCGCCAAAGGTCGTCTTGGCAAGTTCTTGAAAGAAGTTTGCTTGCTCAACCAAGAGGACATCATGGATGCTAAGAAAACAGTTCGCGACGTACTCAAAGAGATGGATGCTGAGTTGAAAGTTACAGCTTTCAAACGCTTCACTCTCCGCGCTGAATAATCTACAAGCTCCTCACAATACGATAGGCTGTTCCCTCATGGGAGCGGCCTATTTTATTATACGACAAGGGTAACGCAACACCTTGTTACAAAAGAAAAAGAACCGGCAAGAAAAGCAGTACAAAAGGAGAGCTTAAAAAAAATGCCGAACTTCGTGTGTGAAGTCCGACATACTTGCATATAGTTGTGCAATACCTATATTTCTACTCCACCGTTACCGACTTGGCTAGGTTGCGAGGTTGGTCTACATTCTTACCTTTGCACACCGCAATGTGATAGGCAAGAAGTTGCAAAGGTATAGAAGCCAACAAAGGATACAAGAACTCGGCAGTCTCGGGCAACTCGATTACATAGTCTACCAACTTCGATATTGTATCATCACCCTCTACTACAAGGGCAATAACACGACCCTGACGAGCCTTTATCTCTTGTATATTACTCAACACCTTCTCATACAGCGCCTTGTTGGTAGCTACTACAACAACAGGCATCTCGGCATCGATAAGCGCAATAGGTCCATGCTTCATTTCGGCAGCAGGATAACCCTCGGCATGGATATACGAAATCTCTTTCAACTTCAATGCACCTTCGAGTGCTACAGGGTAGTTATATCCACGACCCAAGTATATAAAATTGTGAGCATAGGTAAAGGTGCGCGACAACGAGGCAATGGCATCGTTTTGCTTGAGCACTTGACGTATCTTATCGGGCATACGCAACATCTCTTGCAACGCCTCTTCCAACTGCTCTTGAGCAATTGTCTTGCGCTCTTTAGCTATACAGAGTGCCAACATCGACAACACCGTAACTTGACCGGTAAAAGCCTTGGTCGATGCCACACCAATTTCGGGGCCTACGTGAATATACGAGCCCGCATGTGTAGCACGTGCAATTGAAGAACCTACAGAGTTTACAATGCCATAGACAAACGCACCACTCTCACGCGCCAACTCTATAGCAGCCAACGTATCGGCAGTCTCGCCCGATTGCGATATAGCTACCACTACATCCTCGGGGCCAAGCACAGGATTGCTATAACGGAACTCCGAAGCATAGGCCACCTCGACAGGTATGCGACAGAACTCCTCAATGAGACTCTTACCTATCAAACCGGCATGCCAAGATGTACCGCAAGCAACAATAACCACACGGCGAGCATTGACAAAGCGATGACCATGGTCTATAATTGAAGAGAAACGAATATCGGTAGCCTCATCATTGATGCGACCACGCATACAAGTTAGCAAGCACTCGGGCTGCTCAAAAATCTCTTTAATCATAAAGTGCTCATATCCGCCCTTCTCAATGGCTCCAAGGTCGAGCTCTACCTCACTCACCTCATAACTCACTTCTTGACCTTGGATAGTCATGATATTTACACCCTTGTGACGATTGATGATTGCTATCTCGTTATCTTCGAGATAAATCATCTTCTTGGTATACTCCACCATCGGTGTTGCATCTGAGGCAAGGAAATACTCACCATCACCCAAACCAATAGCTAAGGGACTCGCCTTGCGAGCAGCTATTATCTCGTCGGGATTGTTCTTGTCGAGCACAGCAATAGCATAGGCACCTATCACTTGTGAAAGAGCGCGTTGCACCGCCGATAAGAGACTAGAGTTATGCTTGATTTTATAGTACTCTATCAATTGTACAAGCACCTCGGTATCGGTTTCGCTAGCAAACGAATAGCCCTTCTCCTTCAATCTCTCCTTGAGCGAAGCATAATTTTCAATAATACCATTGTGTATGAGCGACAATGTTCCCGATGAAGAGAAGTGAGGGTGAGCATTCTCTCTACAAGGCACACCGTGTGTAGCCCAGCGAGTATGAGCAATACCTATTGTACCGGTTATATCTTTATCTTCCAAGAATGCTTCAAGATCATCAACCTTACCCTTTGCTTTAAATACATTGAGCTCTCCGGCCTCATTTATCATCGAAACACCGGCACTATCATATCCGCGATATTCCAGACGACGAAGACCCTTGAGAAGTATTGCACAGGCTTGTTGTGCACCTATATATCCTACAATTCCGCACATATTTATGACAATTTAAAAAATTTCACAATGAATATTATTGCAAATATACGAAACTCATCGAGAAGTAACCAAATAAAAACAAAAAAAACATCCATGTAATGGATGTTTTCATCGATGTGGGCGTTGACGGATTCGAACCGCCGACCCTCTGCTTGTAAGGCAGATGCTCTAAACCAGCTGAGCTAAACGCCCTTGTAAAGAAGAGTGCCGAAGCACCCGGATATATATATAAAGTTTAATAATGGTGGGCGTTGACGGATTCGAACCGCCGACCCTCTGCTTGTAAGGCAGATGCTCTAAACCAGCTGAGCTAAACGCCCATTATTCTTTTTTATTTCTCAACATCCTCGCATGGATATTGTTTCTCGGTGGGCGTTGACGGATTCGAACCGCCTACCCTCTGCTTGTAAGGCAGATGCTCTAAACCAGCTGAGCTAAACGCCCGAGTGTTTTTCTTTC
>JAFZFQ010000017.1 GCA_017555825.1 Bacteroidaceae bacterium
ATAGAGAGGCTCGGACGTCATATACTCGTTGAGCAAATCGACCAAACCGTGACGCGACAGATACTTGCGACCATTGAACATGATAGCAAGACCTGTGTTCAAGAATACATAATTCTTGATAAGAGGCTCTATATAATCGAGCTTATACTCATAGTCGACAAAAATTGAGTTATCGGGGGTAAATTGCACCAAAGTGCCATTGGGCTCATCGGTAGGCACCACTTCACTCTCCTCTACAACCTCGCCACAAGCATAGCTCACCGACTTGCACATACCATCGCGATAGGCTTGTATAAAGAAGTTGGTAGAGAGTGCATTCACCGCCTTGATACCCACACCATTGAGACCCACCGACTTTTTAAAAGCCTTAGAATCATACTTGGCACCGGTATTCATCTTTGACGATACATCGCGCACCTTATCGAGAGGTATACCACGACCATAGTCGCGCACCGACACACTACCGTCGCTCACCTCAACAAGCACCTGCTTGCCAAAGCCCATCATATACTCGTCGATAGCATTGTCGAGCACCTCTTTCAGGAGCACATATATACCATCGTCGCTGTGCGAGCCATCGCCGAGCTTACCAATATACATACCCGGGCGGCGACGAATGTGTTCTTTCCAATCAAGCGTACGTATGGCATCAGAGCCATACTCCAACCCCTCCGGGGCTACATTTATATCTGTATTGTCCATAGGTGTTTAATCCCCAATATATTATTGTTACAAAGATACGAATAAGCGAGCGAAAAAGATGAAGTTTACTTCAATATTTTCACAGCGAACAAAAGTATCTTGGAGGTTTATCTCAAAGATAGGCAAAAAAGTTGATTTTTCTCCTCACACAACAACAAAAACCCTGCAACATAAAACAAGCCACCTTGCAGCGCATCGCTGCAAGGTGGCTCTATAACATTTTCCGGTCGCGTTATCTTAGAACATCCAGCCCACTGTAACTGTCCACACGCCCGACTTCATATCCAAACCTTCGATTTTTTGGCCGAGAATTTCCATATCGGTATCGGCAACCTTGCCCATACCCCAGCCATATTGCGCCGCAACATTGAGGTGCTTGAAAAGCTCTACACCAAGACCCACGTTGAGGGCATAGTCGATGTTGCTAAAGTCTACTTTGGTATCTTCAAGGATATTGTTGCCGAAGCTAACGTCTTGACCTACTTTGAACGCAAAGCTGGGACCCGCATACACAAAGGGAATGATAATATCTTTTACAACGGGAATTTCCAAGCGATACTTGAGGTTGATAGGCACTTCGATATAGTGTACTGTAGCTTTCATCAAAGACTCTGTACCCAAGAGCTCTGTGTAGATACCCGACAAAAGGTCATCGCCCACTTTATACTCGGTACCCTTGGCTGTATACATTACACCTGCATCAAAGCCCAAGCCACCCCATATAATCCACTCAAGCGAGAGACCACCGGTAAAGTTGGCCAATGAGGCATTTTCAAAGTCCAATTTGGGATTCTCTCCTTCTACGATAAAGTTCGATATATTGGCACCGGCTTTAACTCCAAATCGGAACTCGGCCTGCGCCATAGGTGCTACCAAAATCGAGGCAACAACCATCACAATTACTAATAATTTTTTCATTTTAATATATTTTTCAATTTTAGTTTAACATCTGCCGACAAATATAGCAACTTTTATTCTAAAACAAAGCAATATTCTATAAAATTTTATTTTAGTCTAAAAAAGAGCATTTCTTCAAAAAATAATTTGTACCTTCGTTCACCAATATTTTAGTACTCAAATCATGAACAACGAAATAGAACTTCAAGAACAGATTGTAAAGATGCTACGCACGGTTTTCGACCCCGAAATACCCGTGAATGTATACGACCTTGGACTTATATACAAGATTGATATAGAAGGCACTACCGCACACATCGATATGACTCTCACCGCTCCCAACTGCCCCGCTGCCGACTTCATCATAGAAGATATACGCATGAAGGTAGAGAGCGTAGAAGGTATAGAGTGTGCCGATATACAACTCGTATTTGAGCCCGAGTGGAACCAAGATATGATGAGTGAAGAGGCCAAATTGGACCTCGGATTTCTCTAACCACCCATCCCACACACCAATAGCCATGAGCCAGCGCGACAAAACATACTTCATTTCCGACCTTCACTTGGGTGCAAGTTACCTCGACAAGCACACAAGCGAGCAACGCATAATCGACTGGCTCAACAGCATCAAGGAGAGCGCCAAGCGCCTCATTCTTCTGGGCGACATCCTCGACTATTGGTTTGAGTATCGACATGTCGTACCCCGTGGTTACATACGCTTCCTGGGCAAGCTCGCCGAGTTGAGCGACAGCGGTGTAGAGATACATTGGTTTACAGGCAACCACGATATATGGATATTTGACTACCTGCCCACCGAGCTGGGTATAACATTGCATCGCACGCACGAAGTATTGGAGATAGACGGCCACCGTTTCTTCCTTTCGCATGGTGACGAGGTGGGCGAAAGAAAGTGGAGTTTCAGATTTATACAATCTATATTCCGCAACAGGGTCGCTCAATGGTGCTACTCATGGATACACCCCGACCTCACCATGATATTGGCACACAAATGGTCATCGTCGAGCCGTAAGAAAAATGACCGCAAGGGCGAGGAACACTTTCGTGGCGAAAAGCACGAACCCCTTGTACAATTTGCCAAAGAGTACATCAAGAACAACGATGTCGAGTACCTCATTTTTGGACACCGCCACATACTACTCGACCTCATGCTCACGCGCAACAACCGCATGCTCATACTTGGCGATTGGATCAAGCATTTTTCATACGCAACCTTCGACGGCAACAATCTATTTGTAGATATTTTCCTACCGGATGAGGAGGTATAAACCCATCAAAGGCCCTCACTACAGCACAGTGCATCGCAGATTAACAACATTTCACAATTCAACTTTCTGCAACAAAACATAAAACCTTATGCACTGATTATAAAATAATTATAAAAATTATAACATAGCAAACCTCACGCCAGGGGCGCAATAATGTAGCAAAAACATATTATAAAACATATTTTTAATCGCATTGGCAAAGAAAAAAAGAAATTATCTTTGCATCACTAACCTAAAACAATCTTTTTTACCTTAAAATTAATACCTATTGAAAACCTAAACAATAAGGAGCCCCTGTGAAGAGGCTCCTTATTAGTTTTATATAAATCTTGCAACTCTTTTTCATTGGCTCAATTTTAACAGCACTTTATAGGGCAACTCATCGGCTTTTGTTGTATCTTCGCAGGCGCAAAGTAACAGATATGAATATAGTAGTCCAACCCCATAAAATAGAGCGTCCCGTCGTGGCAACGATAGGCATGTTTGACGGTGTACATTTGGGACATCGCTCGCTCATATCGCACGTTGAGCAAATAGCTCACTGCAAGGGCATGGACACGGCAGTCATCACCTTTGCCTCACATCCACGCGAGGTATTGCGTCCCGACACGGTGATGCCACTGCTCACCGACTACGACGAGCGCATGGCATTGCTCGCCGAGAGTGGTATCGACCACGCTATCGTTCTCAATTTCAGCCCCGAGTTGGCACAGAAATCGGCTCGCGAATTCATATCATTACTTCACGACAGCTATAATGTAAGAGTGCTGTGCATAGGCTACGACCACCGCTTTGGGCACAACCGTAGCGAGGGTTTTGCCGACTACTGCAAGTACGGCCAAGAGATAGGCGTAGAGATTATAGAGGCCAAGCCATTTATTATAGCCGAAGGCACAATATCATCGTCGGCAGTGCGCCGCGCACTCAATGCCCACGACATTGCCACAGCCAATGCCATGCTGGGATACAACTACACCCTTAGAGGCTCTGTAGTAGGCGGGCACAAGATAGGTCGCACCATAGGTTTTCCCACAGCCAACATAGCCCCCTCCGACCACCACAAGTTACTACCGGCCAAGGGCGTATATGCCATACGAGCCACCCTCGATAGTGGCCACACATACGGTGGCATGCTCAATATTGGCGAGCGCCCCACTATCGGCGGAAACAATACATTGTCGATAGAGGCCAACCTCTTTGACTTCGCCGGCGACCTCTACGGGCAAAAAATCGCCATCGAATTTATTGCCTTCTTGCGACACGAAGCGCGATTTGGCTCGCTCGACGAACTGAAAAAAGCCCTCGAAAGCGATGCTCTTGAAGCTCAAAAGCTACTCAAAAGCACCTAAAACGCCTTTCACAACACACATTATATAATTAAGATAGAAACTTATCTCAACAGGCTCATTGTTGGGATTTTTTTTGTAATTTTGGGGCACTTTATAAAAAAACGAAACACATATTATCACAAACACCATGATAGATATATACTTCAATTGGTTTCTCATCACCATGGCAGCTATAGCCATGATTGTATTCATAGCCCTCTTTTTTATCAAGGCCGGCTATGGCGTATTCTTCAGCCCTAAGTGGGGCCCCTCTATCTCCAACCGTTGGGGATGGGTCATCATGGAGGCTCCGGTCTTTATCACCATGCTCGCATTGTGGCTCATGAGCGACCGCACACACGACCCCGTGCGCTTGGTCATATTCCTCATGTTCCAACTTCACTACTTCCAACGCTCATTTATCTTCCCCCTACTCTTTAAGGGCAAGAGTCGCATGGCTATCAGCATCATGCTCTGTGGCGTACTCTTCAACACGCTCAATGCCTTTATGCAAGGCGGTTGGTTGTTCTACGTGTCGCCGGTCGACTATTATACCTCAGCATGGTTTACCACTCCGCAATTCATATTAGGTACTATCATATTCTTTGCCGGTATGGGTATCAACCTGCACAGCGACCACATCATACGCCACTTGCGTAAGCCCGGCGACACCAAGCACTACCTGCCCCGTGGTGGCATGTTCCGCTATGTATCGTCGGCCAACTACTTTGGCGAGTTGCTCGAATGGACAGGCTTTGCCATTCTCACATGGTCGTGGGCGGGTCTTGTATTTGTATGGTGGACTTTTGCCAACCTTGCTCCCCGCGCTCACAAGATATACAACCGCTATATCGACGAGTTTGGCGAAGAATTTACACGTGAAAATCGCAAACGCATCATTCCCTTCATTTATTGATTATGGATACTAACAACAAATATGCCGACTCTGTACTCTTTACACCGGCACAAATAGGCCCTCTCACCCTGCGCAACCGCACTATCCGTTCGGCAGCTTTTGAGGGTATGGCCGAGCAATACTCTCCCTCCGAAAGACTATTCAACTACCATACAAGCGTAGCTGCCGGTGGTATCGGTATGACTACTCTTGCCTATGCCTCGGTATCACGCAGCGGACTCTCGTTTGAGTCGCAACTGTGGATGCGCCCCGAGATTGTGGGCGGATTGCGTCGCATCACCGACTCGATACACTCGCACGGTGCTGCCGCATCTATCCAATTGGGACACTGTGGCAATATGACACATATTTCTACCGCCGGACAGATACCCATTGGCGCATCGAGCGGGTTCAACCTATACTCGCCCACCATTGTGCGTGGTATGAACAAGAAGGAGATCGTGTCGGTGGCCAAGGACTTTGGAAAAGCCGTAAACTTGGCACGCGAAGCCGGATTTGATGCCGTAGAGATACACGCCGGACACGGTTACCTCATCAGCCAATTTCTCTCGCCCTATACCAACCGTCGTCGCGACGAGTATGGTGGCTCACTCGACAACCGCATGCGTTTCATGCGTGAGTGTATGAGCGAGGTGATGGAGGCTGCCGGTAGCGATATAGCTGTTACTGTAAAGACCAACATGTACGACGGCTTCAAAGGTGGTATAGAAATACCCGAAGCTATCACCATAGCACAAGAACTCGAACGATTGGGAGCTCACGCCCTCGTGCTCAGCGCAGGATTTGTGAGCCGTGCACCCATGGTAGTGATGCGTGGCGAAATGCCCATCAAGACCATGACCCACTACATGCACCCCTGGTGGCTCAAGTATGGCGTGAAGGCCGTGGGTAAATATATGATCAAAACCGAGCCCTTCAAGGAGTGTTACTTCCTCGAAGACGCCCTCAAGTTCCGCGCAGCACTGAAGTTGCCCCTCATCTATGTGGGTGGTTGCGTGTCGCGCGAAGGCATTGAGCGCGTGCTCAACAACGACTTCCAATTTGTGCAAATGGGTCGTGCCCTTATCAACGAACCCAATTTTGTCAATCGCATGAAAGACGAGGGTCGCGAACGTTGCGGTTGCGACCACGTAAACTACTGCATTGCACGCATGTACTCGCTCGACATGGTGTGTCACCAGCACATGCCCCAAGGCTCATTGCCGCCCTGCTTGCTTCGTGAAATTGACGAAATAAAAAAGAAAGGATAACGCCCTATGTGCTTTGTAAAATACCCCGACTTCACCACACTCAAGGCCCTTGTTACAGGAGCCAGCTCGGGCATGGGCTATGAGTACGCCCGCCAATTGGCCGAGAAAGGTTGCGCCCTTGTCATTGTGAGCAACGAAGAGCAGATACACGTTGTTGCCAACGAACTCCAACAAAAGTATGGTGTGGGCGTAGCATCCATCTGCATGGATTTGGCACGCCCCGAAGCCGCCAAGGAGCTATATGACATGTGCCGCGAGCAAGGACACGAAATAGATATATTGGTAAACAATGCCGGCATGTTCATGTTTCGCGATGTCAACGACACCGACCCCGCTCGCATAGAGACCATGCTCAACTTGCACGTGATTACCGTTACACAAATGTGCCGATACTTCTCGGCCGATATGTGCCAACGCCGTCGCGGATGGATTATCAACATGTCGTCACTCTCGGCCTATCTGCCCAACTTTGGCATCGCACTATATGCCTCGACCAAAGCTTTTATCCGGGTATTTACCCGCTCGATATATTGGGAGTTGTACGATCACAACGTCTATGCCACAGCCATTTGCCCCGGCGGTGTAGCCACTCGCCTGCTCGGACTATCCGACAGCTTGCTCAAGTTGGGCGTAAACCTCTGCGTACTGCTCACACCCGAAAAATTGGTAAAGAGAGCTCTTCAAGCCGCATTCGGCCGTCGCAAGCAGACCATACCCGGCCTCATCAACTACATAGGCCTTGTATTTGTCACCTTGTTACCCCCGGCACTGCGCATGTGGATAAGACGCAAATTCTTTGTTAAAAAATGAGCCAGACCTACACCATAGTAACCGGCGCAGGTGGTAGTATAGGGCAAGCCATCACACGCGCACTCGCAAGCGAGGGGCGCAACGTGATAATGGCCTGCCGCAATATTGCCAAAGACAGCCCCGTGTGCGAGAAGATAAACAGCCAATGCCCCGGCAACGTGCGCATCATGCAACTCGACCTCGCCTCACTCGATAGTGTAGCCCACTTTGCACAAGCCATTGGCAACGAGAACATCGAGATAGATGCCCTCATCAACAACGCCGGCGTCATGCTCAAGCATCACAGCACCACACAACAAGGTTTAGAGACTACTGTGGGTGTCATCTTCGTGGGCACATATCTGCTTACACACTTGCTCATCCCACACATCAAGCAAGGCGGACACATTACCTTTACCACATCGCTCACACGATTTATTGGTAAGGTAGACCGCGACTTCTTTAACCTCACCGAGCAAAACTACGGCCGATTTAAAGCCTATTCGCGCTCAAAACTGGCCACTACACTGCTCACCGCCCACTTGGCACAAGAGCTTGCACCACGAGGCATACACGTCAATGCCGGCGACCCGGGAGTGGTAGATACGGGCATGATACACATGGACGCATGGTTCGACCCCATTGCCGACTGCCTATTCCGACCCATCATCAGCAACCCTCAACAAGGAGCAGTGAGCGCACTCTCGGCATCGGAAAGCAACGTAAGCGGACATATATTTGAAAAAAGACGCCACCACATCATACCCCTCAAGTGGCGCAACCACCCGCAATGGCAATGGCTCAGAGAAGAGACCGAGCGCATCATTGCACCATGGAGATAAAAAGGAGAGCGAAAGAGAAAAAGCAACCCATTTTTAAGAATTTTAACAAAAAGAGCCCCTATAATGGTTGCTTTTTTGCAAGCATTATGCAAAAAATTGCCGTGAAAATACTACTTTTGCGCAACCAAAAAAACAGATAAAAAACCAATAAAAATATCACAATGTACTGGACACTTGAATTGGCTTCGAAACTCGAAGATGCACCCTGGCCCGCAACCCGCGAAGAGCTCATTGACTACGCAATTCGCTCGGGCGCACCCCTTGAAGTAATAGAAAACCTCCAAGAAATGGAAGACGAAGGCGAAACCTACGAATGTATCGAGGACATCTGGCCCGACTACCCCAGCAAAGAGGATTTTTTCTTTAACGAGGAGGAGTATTAATGGGTTGAAAAAGGTTTAGAACCTATATATCAACGATTTACAATGACCGAGTGGATAGTCCCTCGGTCATTTTTTTGTCAAAATACTACCCGAAAACTGCCCAATCCTAAAAAAACTACTTACACAAATTATTGCTAATATTATCGTTATCTTTGTGAATATCTAATTAGAATATATATGAAACCGATTTTTAGGAC
>JAFZFQ010000018.1 GCA_017555825.1 Bacteroidaceae bacterium
ACCGGGGATCCACCTCTTCCCATCCCGAACAGAGAAGTTAAGCCCGGTCACGCCAATGGTACTGCGCAAGTGGGAGAGTAGGCAGCCGCCACTTAAATCGCCCTGACAACGAAAGTTGCCGGGGCGATGTTTTTTTATATATATACCACAGTAGAGTGGGCAAACATACCTGCCTCGCCCCCCTTTATGATATGACTCACAAAAATACCCCATCCACTACTTGCCTATGGCGGTGGATGGGGTTGTAGATTATCAACGGCCGATACTCTATGAGTTACTGTCGTCTTGTGGTTGTTGTGCTTCTTCAAGAAGTTTTATTGCACTTTCTTCATCACTCTCAAACACAAGTAGTTGTATACCTCCAAGCGATGTGTGTCCGATGGGGTAAATGCTTGAGAATGTTTCGTTTGTGAGCATACATGGTATACCGGCATTTTCGAGAATGTCGCGTGCGATGGATGCTTCTACCTGAGTCGAGTAGGTACAGATGTTTACGAGTTTTTCTTGATCTTTCATGGTGTAGTAGATTTAGTGGTTTTGATATATCGCAAATATATCGTTTTTTACGATAAAATACCTCGCTACTGTTGTAAAATATTACAAATTAACATTTGTTATAGAGCTTCAACCTCGTTGCTTACTGCGTGCCAAGACTCAAATAATCGAGCTACGGCGCTACTATATTGTGCCGGTGATGATGATTTGAGCACTGCCTTACGCTCTTTGCGGGGTGCATGTGGTAGAAAATATTCCCACAAGGCGTGTGCTCGTTGCAATAGTTGTGTGTTGCCCTGCGATGTTGCTACAAGTTCCTCATACAGAGCGTTATGAAACTTTTCTGTTTGCTCTATTATTTCGCCGGCTGTGTATGGAACATCGCTTGAAATGAGTTTACTGAGGTAGGGTCGTGCCAGGAGTCCACGACCCATCATAATGCCTTTGATCTGTGGAAATCGTGTAGTAATATTTTCAATATCGCGCATGCTATTTAAGTCGCCATTGTAGATGATGGGGTGCTTGCATAGCTCGCAAAATTGCTCAAAGGACTCCATGTCTACCACACCTTTGTATTGCTGACGCCCGATGCGTGGATGTATGGTAATGTGTGTGAGTGAGGTGTCGTTTAGTATATCTATTAGGTCGCGCCATTCGTTTTTATCCTCCCATCCGAGTCGCATTTTTACCGAGAACTGCACCTCTCGCTCTTCTCTCACAGCCTTCATAATCTCAGCAACCTTCTCTTTATGAGGAAGCAAGCCCGAGCCCCGACCATGCAGTGCTACAGGAGGGAAGGGGCAACCCATATTGATGTCGGCACGACTGTACCCGTTCTCTCGGAATAGCGTTACCAGACGTTTCAACTCCCCAGCATCACCCGGCAGCATCTGAGGCACGACCGGTGTATTAGTATTGTTTTCGGGAGCAATATCTATCAGTTCCTTGCGTCGAAACTCTCCCTTCTCTATGCGCACAAATGGGGTATAGTAGCATGCCACACCGCCCCACATTGCGTGGTGAAGTTGGCGATAAAGAGCTGTAGTATAGCCTTGTAGCGGAGCAAACTCAATATGCATCGTAATAGATAAAAAAAGAGGTTGCCACAGGCAACCTCTCGCGGTTATGCTTCAAAAATGTTTTTCGATTGTTGCCATACGCGCTCTTTGGCTTCGGCAGTAGGCTTTATGTCGTTCATATCGCGCATTGCCTCTATGCGTTGCTTCTCGTCGCGCGAGAGTTTTTCGGGCACGTAGACCGATACGTTTACTACCAATGAGCCCAATCCACGGTGGTTGTAAGTAGGCAAACCCTTACCGCGCAATCCGTATCGTTTGCCGGGTTGTGTACCGGGTTCTATCTTTATCTTGGCAGTGCCGTCGAGAGTAGGTATCTCTACTGTTCCACCCAATGCTGCTGTAGGATAGTCGAGCAACAGGTTGTATACAATGTCATTACCGCGGCGCTCGAAGTCGGGGTGCTTCTCTTCTGAGAAGAATAGATACAAGTCGCCATACTCACCGCCACGACGCGGAGCATTACCCTTGCCTTCAATAGGCATTTGCATGCCACCTACCACACCGGCAGGTATATGTACAGTAGTTATCTCCTCTTTGCGCACGATACCCTCGCCATTACAGTGGGGGCATTTTGTAGCTATGCGCTTACCCTCGCCCTCACAGTCGGGGCACGATGTAATCACTTGTTGTACACCGCCAAACATGGTGCGTTGAGCTCTCATCACGCGACCTTGACCCTTACATGTAGCGCAAGTATTGAATGCTGTTCCGTCCTTGGCACCTGTACCATTACAGTGTTGGCAAGCCACATAGCGGTTGTATTTCAGTTTCTTATCGCAACCGTTGGCTATATCGTTGAGTGTGAGTTTTACATTCATGCGCAAGTTACCACCTACGCGACGTTGACGGCTATCGCCATAGCTGCTACCACCTCCGCCAAAGAAGCTGTCGAAGATGCTACCACCGCCACCAAAACCACCAAAGAGGTCGTTCAAGTGCGAGAGAATGTCATCCATCGAGCCATTGTAGCTATATCCGCCACCACCGGGGCCACCCAATCCTTGGTGTCCAAATTGGTCATAGCGCGCACGCTTGTTTTCGTCGCTCAATACTTCGTATGCCTCGGCAGCTTCTTTAAACTTTTCCTCAGCATCCTTTTTCTCCTCTTCCGACGCTGTCGACCACTTGTCAGGGTGGTATTGAATAGCCTTCTTGCGATAGGCTTTTTTTATCTCGTCGGCAGTTGCCGATTTGGCAACTCCAAGTACTTCGTAGTAATCTCTTTTTTCGGCCATGGTACGCTATATGTTATTGTGCTACAACTACTTTGGGGAATCGTATAACGACGTCGTTGAGTGTGTAACCCTTTTGTGTACAATCGATTATTTTGCTTTTTTGCTCGGGAGCAGGGGCGGGTATTTGAGCTATAGCCTCGTGCTTATCGGCATCAAATTCCACTCCTATTGTTTCCATTTCTTTTACACCGTTTTGCTCCAAATACGCACGGAACTTGTTGTATATGAGCTCAACACCGGTCTTCAATGCCTCAACGTCATCGCTATTTGACATGGCTTGCATAGCACGCTCAAAGTCGTCTATTACGGGCAGAATAGCCTTCATACAACCCTCACCACCGGTCTTTATCAAGTCGGCTTTCTCGCGCAAGGTGCGACGGCGATAGTTGTCAAACTCGGCCATGAGACGCAAGTAATCGTCTTTTTGCTTTTCGATTTGAGCTTTCAAGTCGTCTACCTCGGCTGTCAGTTTGGCAGTCTCGTCGAGTTCCTCTACGGGCATATCTTCGGCACCCTCTACAACTTGTTCGGCATCTTCTGTTGCAGGTGTATCAGTGTTTTCTATATTAATATCTTTATTCTCAATATCTTGCAAATTGCTTTCTTTTGTTTTTTTGCTCATATCTATGTTGTTTTATTTTTCAATATCCAAGTCTGAGGCATCCATTGTCGATACCACATTAATAAATAACAAAAACATTGCCAAACTGCTGTTTTGCTCGCGGTGTGTCATAAAGTCAGTTACACCTTGCACTCGCCTTGCCACACAAAGCAGTCGGCAAACGAGTCGGTGTCGTTGCAAGGCTTGTCGAATATGCCAAATACCGATGAGCCTGAGCCCGACATTGAGGCGTAGACTGCACCCATGTCGTATAGGCGTTGCTTGATGGCAGCAATGCGAGGATGAGCCGGGAATACGCTCTTCTCGAAGTCGTTCGACACGCACTCACGCCATTGCTCAGTGGGTTGCGAAAGTCCATCGGCGAGTGGCGTTTGTGGGTTTTGCGGTGTCACGTGGGCGTATGCTTCGGCGGTCGACACTGCTATCGAGGGCTTCACAAGTACAATGTGTAGGCCTTTCAACGAAAAGTTGGTCGATGTAAAACAGTCGCCGATACCGGTCGCAATGAGCGGACGGTTGTATATGAAGAATGGACAGTCGGCACCCAGTCGTGAGGCACGTTGCGCCAACTCATCGTCGCTGAGTGGAAGATTGAACATATCGCGCAACATCACCAAAGCATAGGCTGCATCGGCCGATCCTCCACCAAGTCCTGCGCCAAACGGTATCACCTTGTGCAGATATATATCTACGGCAGGCACATTATATTCTTTTTGCAACAATCGGTAGGCGCGCATCACAAGGTTTTGTTCCGGGTCGCCATCTACGGCAATACCTGTTACTGTGAGGCTCGACTCGCTACCTTGTGCAGGCACAATTTCGAGTATGTCGCGTAGCTCGATGGGGTAGAACAGTGTTTCGAGATTGTGGTATCCATCGGGTCGACGACTTGTTACATACAGTCCTATGTTGATTTTTGCGTTGGGAAATGTAATCATGAATAGCAGTGTTTTAACTCCTGCAAAAGTACATCTATTCGCCGACAAATGCAACTGTTACACACCATACTACAGCACTTTCGTTACATATTCACACACATGTTGGTAAGCACGTTGATAAAAAACACCTCTTTGTCTGTTGCTTATTCTCTTATTTTGTTTAATTTTGTAACCACTGAAAATATAAAAAAGGAGAACAGCTTATGGCACCCATGAAACGGTATTCATCGCGCAACAGTAAAAAAGAGACAAGTTACATGCCCGACATGTCTGAGTTGGGTAAGTTGCCGCCGCAAGATACCGAGGTCGAAGAGGCCGTGCTCGGTGCACTTATGCTTGAGAAAGATGCCTATACCCGCATCTGCGATATGCTCAAGCCCGAGTGTTTCTATGACCCATCCAACCAAAAGATATACAAGGCTATAGCCGACTTGGCAGCCTATCAGCGACCCATCGACATGCTCACCGTTACCGACCAATTGCGCAGCAACGGTACGCTTGACGAGGTGGGTGGTGCACTGCGCATAAGCGAGCTCACGGGACGTGTCGTATCGGCATCGCACGTCGAGTATCACGCGCGCATTGTGTCGCAAAAGTATCTTGCCCGCGAGCTCATTTCTTTTTCGAGCGAGGTGCAAGCCAAGGCATTTGACGATACTCAAGACGTAGACGACCTCATGCAACTTGCCGAGGAGAAGCTCTTCCGTATCTCGCAAAACAACCTCAAGAAAGATGTTGTGCAGATACGACCTGTTATCGAAATGGCTATCAAGCAAATCGAGGAGGCCAAGAAGCGCGACAACAACATGAGCGGTCTTGCCACTGGTTTTCACGACCTCGATAAGCTCACTTCGGGATGGCAGAACTCCGACCTTATCATCATTGCTGCCCGTCCCGCTATGGGTAAAACAGCTTTCGTCCTCTCTATGGCCAAGAACATGGCTGTCAACTACAACTCGCCCGTAGCCGTATTTTCGCTTGAGATGTCCAACTTGCAGTTGGTCAATCGTCTCATAGTCAATACTTGTGAAATTCCCGCCGACAACATCAAGCGAGGTAATCTCGAAGGCTGGCAGTGGGATCAACTACTCACCAAGGTCAACATCCTATACGAAGCACCCCTATACATCGACGATACTCCCAGCTTGTCGGTATTTGAGTTACGCACCAAGGCTCGACGTCTGGTGCGCGAGCATGGTGTCAAGATTATCATCATCGACTACTTGCAGTTGATGAATGCCAGCGGTATGGAATATGGTAGCCGTGAGCAAGAGGTGAGTACAATCTCTCGCTCTCTCAAGCAGTTGGCCAAGGAGTTGAACATTCCCATCATAGCCCTTTCACAGCTCAACCGTAGTGTCGAGAGCCGTGGTACGGGCAACGACGCCACCGGCAAGCGCCCGCAGCTATCCGACCTTCGTGAGTCGGGAGCCATCGAGCAAGATGCCGATATGGTATGTTTCATTCACCGTCCCGAGTATTACTTGAAAACCAGCGAGGATGGTGCCAACAACGACATACGCGGCCTGGCCGAGATTATCATTGCCAAGCACCGTAATGGTGCTACCGACACCGTCAAGTTGCGCTTTAGAGGCGAGTTGGCTCGATTTGAAAACTGGGATGAGAAAGACCGCATTCTCGATTCGGCATTCAATCGCATTTCTTCCGACGGAGGCACACCTATCTCGCAATCGACAGCACAATCGGTCATGGCGTCCGACACGTTGAGTAAGATACAGATGACTCAAGACGAATTTTTGAGCCGTCGCAACGAAGATGTTTTGTAGATTATTAATAACCCCCCATATAAACAATAACGACCTGTAGTCGAGTTTTTTATCAAACAAGATAACGTTATGAAAACTCTACCATTAATAGCAAAAGACCCCTGGTTGGAGCCATTCTCCGAGGCCATCGTAGGTAGACATAATAGAGTGAAAGAGGTGATGAACAAGCTCACCCGCAAAGGCAAGTTGCAACTCTCGGAGTTTGCATCGGGCTATCTGTATTATGGTCTGCATCGTCAAGATAATGGAAGCTGGGTATTTCGTGAGTGGGCTCCCAATGCCACCGAGATATACCTCATAGGCGACTTTTCCGACTGGCAAGAACGCCCCGAGTATAAACTCAAGTCGCTACATAACGGCTCATGGGAGATAAAACTCAAGCCCAACCTTTTGCACCACGGCGACCTCTATAAGTTGTCTATACACTGGAATGGTGGTCAAGGCGAGCGCATCCCTGCTTGGGCCAAGCGCGTAGTGCAAGACCCCAATACCTATATTTTCTCGGCACAAGTATGGGCGCCCGACAAGCCCTACAAGTTTGCCAAGCGCAAGTTCAAACCCTCGACATCGCCTCTGCTCATATACGAGTGCCACATAGGTATGGCACAAAACGAAGAGAAGGTGGGTTCATACAATGAGTTCCGCGAGAAAATCTTACCTCGTATTGCCGCCGACGGCTATAATGCCATACAGATTATGGCCATACAAGAGCACCCCTATTATGGCTCTTTTGGCTATCACGTATCCAATTTCTTTGCCCCCTCATCACGCTTTGGTACGCCCGACGAGCTCAAGCAACTCATCGACGAGGCACATAGCATGGGCATAGCGGTCATCATGGATATAGTACACTCGCATGCTGTCAAGAACGAGCAAGAGGGTCTTGGTTGCTTCGATGGTTCATACACCCAATACTTCCACGGTGGCGACCGTCGCGAACATTCGGCTTGGGACTCATTATGCTTCGACTACGGCAAGCACGAGGTGTTGCACTTCCTCTTGTCCAACTGCAAATATTGGCTCGAAGAGTTCCACTTCGATGGATTCCGCTTTGACGGTGTAACCTCTATGCTCTATTATAGTCATGGTCTCGGACAGTCATTTGGTTCATACCAAGACTACTATGATGGCAGTCAAGACGACGATGCTATCGTTTACCTCACATTGGCCAACCAACTTATTCATGAGGTAAATCCCCGTGCCATAACTATTGCCGAGGAGATGAGTGGTATGCCCGGTCTTGCTGCCAAATATGAGGATGGTGGTATGGGCTTCGACTATCGCATGGCGATGGGTATACCCGACTATTGGATTAAGATGATAAAAGAGAAAAAAGACGAAGATTGGCATCCCACATCTATTTTCTGGGAGTTGACCAACCGTCGCGCCGACGAGAAGACAATCTCCTATGCCGAGAGTCACGACCAAGCGCTCGTGGGCGACAAGACTATCATCTTCCGCCTTATCGACAAGGAGATGTATTGGCACATGTCGGTTTTCAGCCACAACTATATGGTCGATCGTGGTATTGCATTGCACAAGATGATACGCATGGTCACCCTTGCCACTATCAATGGTGGTTACCTCAACTTTATGGGTAATGAGTGGGGACACCCCGAGTGGATAGACTTCCCGCGCGAAGGCAACGGATGGTCGCACAAGCATGCACGTCGCCTGTGGGAACTGGTCGATCGCGACGACCTCAAGTACAAGCACCTCAACCGTTTTGACAATGCCATGATACAGACCGTATTGTCCGAGCGTCGCTTCGAGTCATCGCCCGTAGTGAAGGTGTGGGAAAACGATGGCGACCAAGTGTTGGCTTTCAGTCGCAAAGACCTCTTGTTTGTTTTCAACTTCCACCCCAACAAGTCATACACCGACTATGGCATGCTCGTGAAGCCCGGTAGCTACGAAGTCGTGCTCAATAGCGACCGTGAGGAGTTTGGTGGATTTAACCAAATAGACGAGGACGTAGTACACTTTACACATCACGATCCCCTCTATAAGAAGGCGCGTAAAGAGTGGCTCAAACTCTACATCCCCTCACGTACCGTATTGGTATTGCGTCGCAAGAAATAAGATTGCACTATAACACAATAGAGCACTCCTTTGCCGTGGGTAGGGGAGTGCTCTTTTTATATCGGATAGACAAGTACAAAATACAGTGTTTATATACTTGTCTCATTCATTACAAATCATAAAAAAATAGGAGGCTATGATAATCTACATAGCCTCCATTTATCTGAGCAGATAATAATTTTACT
This sequence comes from Bacteroidaceae bacterium, assembly GCA_017555825.1. GTDB lineage: Bacteria > Bacteroidota > Bacteroidia > Bacteroidales > Barnesiellaceae_A > Barnesiella_A. Next base: position 8,424 of record JAFZFQ010000018.1, read on the forward strand.
TTACAGCAACCTTGTAGGTGCGAGCACCATTACTACCTTCGCATCGTGCAAGGTAGATGCCATCGGCAAGGTGCAGTGCTGTTGCCTCGGCGGGGTTTTTATAGCGTGCTACTACTGCACCCGACAAGTCGTAGAAGGTAACAACAGCCACATTTCCTTGGGTGTAGAGTGTTCTGTTGGCTACATATACATCTATGTTGCGGTCGTTCTCTATACTCTCTACTGCTTGCAATTCGTTGAGATTTATTACATACGATGATTGACGATAAGTTACATAGTCGCTCCACTCGTCATACATAAATGAGCCGAATACTGTACCATCGCTATTGCAGTATACCGAGCCTGCTACGATGCTATCGGTGTAGTCATATTCGATAGCATAGCCATACTCGTCATACTTGGTTACGCCCAGCACTTTGTATGTACTGATACTCTTCAACCACTCGCCGGTAGCCTTGTCGATGCTTGTTATGTAATCTACAAACGGAGTCATTGTCATGCCATCGGCCGATACGATAAACGAATTGCGTGCGTATGCCATTTTGGGAGTTTGTGCAATAAAACGACCGTCGTTCATCACGCTCGATGCAATCATGTCGCTTGCTCCCTTAACCTCTACCATTGCATCGCCGTTATTGAGATCTATGCGAGTAGGTACGCTGTAGCTTATATAGGGATTGCTGGGATCGCCCTTTTCAACGGTTGTGTTGTAGTATTCACCGTTACCCGAAATATACACGTTGTTAAAAACGAAACATATATTATATACGGTGCTGAAGAATACAGTGTCGAAGTTTGACAACAACTGATAATATTCGCGTATGGCTGCGCTATAGTCGTTGTAATACTCAAACATATAGTCGGTAGGATCGGGCTCATCGGGATAGATGTAAGTTTCGCCGTTATTATATTTTTCTACCTCTTTTTCATACTCGGCATAGGCTGCAAGATATTCGGCAAGCTCTTCTTCGGTCATGTATTCCTTGGCGTTGGGTTCTTCACCGGGCCAGAGGGCAAATTGTGCTCCTTGGGGATACAAAATACCTTCACAAATGGTACGGTAGCTCCACACACCGGTTTCGTCTTGTGTGTAGATAATAGGATAGATAAAGAAGCCCGACCAGTCAACGATTTGTCCGGCGATGGTCTTTCCGTCGTCGCTCACTGCTACGGCTGTGATGTATTGAGGCTTGCGACCGGCAAAGTCGGTAGTGGGGCAGGGCAACAATTGATAGGTGTCATATCCACCCTCGGCATTGCGATCCCAGTATACGGGTTTTATCATTTGCTCGCTGTACATGTTCAAGCCTGTATTTCCCACTTGGCCCACAATGCGGCTACCGTCGGGGGTAATGGCGTTGGCAAGGTTGAGGGCTGTGTTCTCTTCTTTGACAGGAAGTGATGTCCACACACCATTTTTCCAGTAGGCACAATTCGAGTCACTTGTACCTCCAACTATCACGCCGTCATTACTTATACAGTTACCTATACCTGTGGCATAGTATTCGGTTACGGCGTCTTCCGATGCGCTGTACTCGAAGTATTCATCGGTCTCTTGTGAGTAGATATATACATATCCTAACTCTTGTGTTGCCAACAACTTACCATTGGGGGCCATTTTGTCAAAGTAAAAACCGTCGTGGTGTTGTGTTACTTGTGCCATGCTTATTGAGGCTACAAGCGTTGAGATTAAAAGGAGTAATGATTTTTTCATAAGGATTGATGTTATATTATTGCTATCTGTCAAAAGTAGTTATTATACCGATATATTGCAATATTTTACGCAATAATTTTTAATTATTGTATGCTCTTTTGTGATGCAGTCGCTTTATTAATTAACTTTGCACTTCGATACGATACAACTACTTCAGTACCTCAATGTTACGCAACATACATACACATCGCACAATATTATTGTTGCTTGTTTTTTGTGTCACCACGTTTGTGGCTGTGGCTCAAAGGGGTACTTCTGTGGTCGGGTGGGTTGTCGATTCGCTTAGCAACGAGCCTCTGCCCAATGTGTCGATTGTGTTGGGCGAGACGGGTATGGGTACTATGACCGATGCCAATGGATATTTCGACATTCAATCGCAATTGGACTTCGACTGTGTTCGTTTCTCTACCCTGGGCTACAATGCGCACGAGGTTGCGGTAAAAAAAGGTCGCAATAACCGCTTGCGAGTCTATTTGTCGCCCACATACATCCCGCTCGACGAGGTGTTGGTGCAGCCATCCAAGGAGAAGTATAGCAAAAAGAACAACCCCGCTGTCGACCTGGCTCGGCGACTCATTGATATGCGCCAAGTGCAAGACTCCTTGCGCCCCCAATACTTCGCGCAGCGCAAGTACGAGAAGACGGCCTATGCCATAGACCGATTTACCGATTTTGTGCGCGCCAATCCTATTGTGCGTCAAGCACCGTTCTTGATGCAGTATGTCGATACATCCGATGTTACGCACAACCCCATCCTCAACCTTGTCGTTACCGAGAAGATTACCGACTGCTACTCGCAGCGCACACCTCGCAAGGTTGCCGAGATACCTGTTGCTGTAAAGAGAGAGGGTTTGGAGGGATTTTTCGATAAAGAGAACCTGCAGGCGCTCTCCGACGAAATGTTGCGCGAGGTAGATTTATACTCCAATGATATTACACTCTTCGACCAGCAGTTTGTCAGTCCGCTTTCGCAACATGCCATATCGTTCTACAAGTATTATCTGCTCGATACGCTCGACATCGATGGCGAGAAGTGCATCGACCTCGGCTTTGCATCATACAACCCTCAGTCTATGGGATTTGCCGGCCATCTCTATGTCGTAATAGAAGATTCGAGCTACTTTGTCAAGCGGGCTCGATATACTGTGCCCAGAGACATCAATCTCAACTATGTGAGCCGCATGATACTGCGTCAGGACTATTGTCGCGACTCGTTGGGCGTGCCCGTCAAGGTCTACGACGATGTGGTAGTAGAGTTTTCCATTGCGCGCCGTTTGCCCGGTCTCTATGCTCGTCGATCGGTGCACTATTCGCACTTTTCCTACGACGAGCCGGCTCACAATACATTCGACACTTCGACCTACCGTGCGGCACGTAATGCAACCGGCGAGCAAGGCGATGATTTCTGGCAGGAACACCGCCCCATGCCCTTGCGCCGGCAAGAGGCGAGTGTCGACGAGCTATCCTACAAGCTACAAGAAATTCCCTTTATCAAGGCCGTCTCTAAGACTATTCACACCTTCTCTACGGGATATATTGCTACGCATGCTATCGACAAGAAGAGTCGCTTTGATATTGGCCCGTTCAACACCTTTATCAGTGGCAACAGTATCGAGGGGCTTCGTCTCAAACTTGGTGGTACTACTACGGCCAAGCTATTGCCACACCTCTTTTTGTCGGGCTATGCAGCCTATGGATTTGACGACAACAAGTGGAAGTATGCGGCATCGCTCGAATATTCATTCAATCGCAAGCGGCACTCGGCCTTGGAGTATCCCATTCACTCTATAAAGGCCTACTATCAGTATGACCTCAACTTCTTGGCACAACGATATATCCACTCTCTGCGCGACAATTTTGTCTTGTCATTGCGCCGTGCGCCCGACTACAATGCTACCTACATGCGCACATGTGGTGTTACCTACAAGCACGAGTTTCTCAACGGTCTTTCGTTGGAGCTGGGTGTGCGCAACGAGCGCCAGGAGAGCACTCCCCATTTGCCATTCAATATATTGCACAACGATGGCACAATAGAGTCGCACGCCTCTTTCTCGCAAACAATGGGCGAGGTGCTCCTGCAATATTGCCCCACCGACAACTTCTACTCGGCCTATGGGGTGCGTTATCCCATCAGTAGCGATGCTGTTTCGCTCTCCTTGCGACACATCTTTGCCATCAAGGGCCTTGGCAGCCGGTACGACTACCACCACACCGAGATGGCTGTTTCCAAGCGTTTCCGCATGTCGAAGTGGGGCTATATAGATGCCATTGCCAAGGGTGGTGTGGTGTGGAACAATGTGCCATACCCGTTGCTCATCATTCCCTATGCCAACATGTCCTACACCATCAGTCCCGAGTCATACTCCTTGCTATCTCCCATGGAGTTTATCTTCGACCGTTATGTAGCCTGCGACATTACATACTTTGCCAACGGATTGTTGTTCAATCGCATTCCCTTTATCAACAAACTTGCTCTGCGCGAGGTGGTTTCGTTCCGTGCCATCTATGGCTCTATTACCGACAATAACTACTATCCCGAGCAGACGGGTATGTACCTCTTCAATCCCGAGTGGGAGGTCAAGCGCATGAATGGTGCACCTCCCTATATGGAGATGAGTGTGGGTATCGACAACATCTTCTCTATCTTGCGCATCGACTATGTATTTCGTCTCACATATCGCGATGCGGTCAATGCCGACATCCGCGGTGTGCGGGTAGGACTACACGTTACATTCTGACAATTTTAAATCTCTCTTTGCCCTATGTTCACCTTTCGCAATGCCACGCTACACGATGTTGCACTCATTCGCTCATTGGCCGATGGTGTGTGGCAAGAAACCTATGCCAATATTCTATCTCCGCAACAGATAGAATACATGTTCGACATGATGTACAGTCCCGCAAACCTTGCCACGCAGATGCGCGAGAAGCATCATCACTTTCTCATTATCTATCGCCACAACGAGCCGTGTGCCTACATCTCTATCGAGCCTCTGGGCAACGGTCGTTACAACTTCCAGAAGATATATGCTCGCCGCGAGGTGCATGGCACAGGGGTAGGGCGGTATATGATAGAGCAGGGTATCGAGTGGGTGCGTCGCCAAGAGATTGAAGCTGGTCGTAGTGGCAATATCGTGGTCGAACTCTTTGTCAACCGAGCCAATCCCGCCGTCAATTTCTACAAGCACATGGGCTTCGAGATTGTCGATACTCGTGACTTCGACATTGGCAACAACTTCTTTATGAACGACTACATCATGGAGCGCACCATCGAGCTGTAGGCGCTCTTTCTATAAGAATAACCCATACAAGAAAAGGCTGTGCAGCGCACAGCCTTTTCTTATCTATATGCGATAGTATTACTATCTTACTTTTGTACGGCAACCTTGCTCACGCTATTGCCACAGCGCACAAGGTAAATACCCGATGTAGCAGGGCTATAGCTTGTTACATCGCCATCAAGTGCAATAGTTGCCACTGCAACACCTTGCATGTTATACACGGTAGCAGTTGCGTTATCGGCCTTTATGTATATACGGCCATTGGCGCTATACACATCGGCATTGGCAACAACACTCTCTACAGCACCCTTGTCGTCGGCTTTTACATTTATGACGTTCGACCAGCGACTTGTTCCATCGGCTGTTACAGCACATACTTTATAGCGATACAGACCCTCATGTATAGGTGTCTCTACCTCTGTTACAGTATAGTGAGTGTCGGTTATACCCTCAATAGTGCGACTCTCGGTGATGCTCACTACATTCGACATCTCTTTTGCCTTGCTCACACGAGCCTTGCCCATGGTTGCTTCTCTCTCAATACCGTTGTTGACGGTGAAGTTGTCAATAAAGATGCGTCGGTTGGCCTCAAGTGTAATTGAAACTTCGTCACCACCATGTTCATAAGCAATGCGCACTTCGCGGCTTTCGCCACTGGGCAGTTGCGACATATCTATATCGCACGATGCCGATGTTGCACCGTCTACTCTTATTGTCAGTACACCCGACTCGGCTGCCTTGTTGTAGGCATCGGCTGTAAAGCTCACTGTAAATTGCTTCTCCGTTTTAAACTTCGGAGTTGTGATATCGCCGGGATACTTGCTACTACCCAATTTCATCTTACCATTGCTGCAGAATACCTTCGAGCCACTCCATCCGGGGGTCATAGTATAGTCGTCGAGCGACGACGATATATCAAGGTCGGAACTCTCGGTAAACTTGTCGAAGTTCTCTTCAAAGGCAATAGCCGGAGCATCCGACTCCTCGATACGTTCTACATACAAGGTGTAGCTTATGGCTTCGTCTACTTTCGACCAGTAGGCTGTAAATTGGCTTGTGCTTATTTCGCCTGCCGATGTGGCAACAGGTGCCTCTACGGCTGCACCTTTACCGCCCATAAAGTCAAATGTGGTTACACCATCGGCATAGTTGATATTGGTGATGGGCTTACCGGTAATGGTTGTATTGTATACCTTCATTTTGGGCGATGACGAGTCGGTGAGCGTGTTGTTTCCTTTGTAGGGGAACAAGTCGCCTTCCAAGTCGTATGTGCTCCAACGGTTGTCGGCAGGAATGAGCTTAAATCGTTGTCTTGACGGTGTGTCGTTCGGACCGTTGTGATCCCACGCTCTCTTGTCATAGTCTACGGCTACTACCATCATGCCTTCGGCGGGCAATCCAAAGTCCCAACCCTCTTTCTTACGTGTTTCGAGTGTGATGTATTGGTTTTCATCGGTCGAGCTTATTCTATAAGCTGCGCTCTTGTCGCTATCCAAGAAGGGCATGGTGATTGTTGTAGGGTCGGTGAGTTCGTTCAACTCCAACCATCCGCAGTAGGCGCGCTCATAGGCGTTGTAGCCAATGGGTATATATCCGTCGCCGGCATAGCAACCGGCGTCCATAACGCTCCATGCGTCCATACCCATACCTCCCGAGTAGTCTATATCATACCAGTCGGGCAAGCCGAGTGTGTGGCTGTATTCGTGGCAGAATGTACCGATACCGTCGGGCTTAGTTCCCGATGAGTTGGCGAGCTCCGACGAGCAGGCATAAGCATCAAGTTTCACGCCATCAATCTCCACAGTGCGTTGTGCTCCTTGGTAGATATACCATGCATGAGGCCATATAGCATCTTCGTCTACACCACCTATATTCTCGCCATAGCCGGCATATATGGCATACACGAGGTCTACCCAGCCGTCTTTGTTCAAGTCATAGTCGGCCATGTTTACAAGTCCGTTTTTGCTGGCTATCTCGCATGCTTCCGACACCATCTCGTCGGGGTGTGCGTCATTGCCGTAGCGGTCGTTTCCGCCGTAATACGACATATCCCTGCTCAGTGTTATGGGGCCTATTACGTCAAAGTCGGGTTTGAATTGACCATAACTTTGAGCGATAAAATAGTCGCGAGCCGAACCTATCGAGCCATACTTGTCGGTGTAGCCCTCCTTGTTCATCATGTTATATACATTCTCTTGCGAGATCTTGAAAGCGTAGTCTTGAAACTCTACAAGGAGGATGAGACCTCTCACTTTACCGTCGCTATCGGCTGTTTGACCAGCTTGTTGCATAGGAGCACGACGGCTCTTGATGTCGTTGTTCTTGCTTATGCGACGTGTTTGGTGTGTATTTCTGTGTTGCATGGCAATACTCTCTCGGCTGGCTATCTCGCCGGTGAAGGCGTCGCCTACTTTCACATTGCTTGCAACAAGGTTGTTTTGCTTGTCGAGTGTAGTATAACGGTAGAAACCATCTTCACACTTGGTTACGGGTGTGCCGTCTTCGGTTGTGTAGAAATGGTAAAATTCGTCACCACACAAGCGCAAGGTTATCACGCTTCCGTCGGGCTGTGTATAGGTTGTCACAGCTTTTCTCACGGGAGCAGCCGTGGCACATGTCAGTGCCATGGCTGCTATCAGTGTGTAAAAGATTCTTTTCATGTTGTTATATTCCTATGGTATTATTCTGCGATTAACTTATTGTACGCTCACTTTCTCACAAAGTTCGCCGCATTTCACTACATATAGACCGCGACCGGCGGGGGTGTAGTGTGCCTTGCCATTCTCTACTTTTACAGTGGCTACGAGCATACCTTGTACGTTGTATACATACATGTCGCTTGCGTGGCTATTGCGCACAATAATTTCACTACCGTTGTAGTATACTGCACCATTCTCGGCCTCAACACCATTTACACTACCGGTACCACCCATAAAGTCAAATGACGAAATCTTGGTTGTGGCGTCAAATGCAATGTTTGTTACGGGCTTACCCTTGATAGTTGTCAAGTGTATCTTCATGTTGGGGTTGGTCGATTCGGTAAATGAGTTTTGACCACCATTGGGCCACAAGTCACCCTCAAACGAATCTACACTTATATCATTGTCGGCAGGTACAAATTGGAAGCGTTGGCGCTTCACGGTTGCATTCACCGAGTTGCTTTGCATATCCCATGCATCGGCGTCATAATCTACACGGATGATGAGCATACCCTCGGTGGGGAGGTATGCGTCCCAACCCTCTTGCACACGTGTCTCGAAGGTAAAGTAGCGGTCGGTGTTGTTATTGGCTACTACCTTGTAGGCTGTGGCCGATGTTGCTACATTCTCCATTACGATGGTAGTAGGCTCGGTGAGCTCGGTAATGCTCATCCAGCCGCAGAACTCACGCTCGTAGGCGTTGTATCCGCAAGGAATGCGACCTCCGGCGTTGTGGCAACCTTGGTCCATAACACTCCATTTGTTCATACCGAAACCGCCATAACCCTTGGTGTCGTACCAGTCGGGCAAGCCGAGTGTGTGGCTAAACTCGTGACAGATAGCGCCGATACCATACAAGTCGGTACCTTCTACGCCGGCAAGCTCCGATGTACATGCGTAGGCATCTACCTTCACACCGTTATACTCTCGATTCTTGGCTGCTGTGGTTTGACCCACCCATGCAGCATGAGGCCATATCGTGTTTTTGGGAGCACCGCTACTCTCGGCATAGCCGGCGTATACCACAAACACAAGGTCTACATAACCGTCGCTATCGCAGTCGTAGTCGGCAAAGTTGCACAAGTTTTGCTCCGAAGCTACATCGCAAGCATGCAAAGGCAAATAATACACCTTCGAGCCGTCGTCTCCACCGCTCATGCCATCTTGAGGTGTGCCATAGTAGGCCTCATTCTCCGGCAAGGTTACAGGACCTATTACATCGAAAGTGGGCTCAAACTTGCCGAAGCTTTGCGACAAGAAGTAGTCGCGTGCCGAGCCTATTGCGCCCATATAATCGTTGCCCTCTTCATTCATCAAGGCCGAGATATTCTCTTTTGTGCCGTTCTCGCTGAATTTTACATCTTGAAACTCAGCAAGAATTACAAGACCGCGCACCTTGGTCACTTCGCCTTCGGCTGTAGCTTGAGCTATCTTGCGCATGGGCGCTCCTTCGGGACGCGATGCAATGCTCATTTGGGCTCGTTTTACCTCTGCGTTGCGACGTACGTGGTTTTTGATAGCTTCGGCATCTATTTGTTGCACAGATTGCAACTCTTCGCTTGCCAATTGCTTAGTATCACGAGCAACGATATTGCTGGCTACGCATTGGTTGTCTTGCATTTGTGTGTAGCGGTAGAAGCCATCTTCGCACAACTCCACGATCTTGCCGTCGAGTGTGGTCATGTAGCTTCCATACTCATCACCATGCAACACTACGGTAATGGTGCTGCCATCGGGCTGGGTTATAACACGAGGTGTGCTGTCGGCAGGCAATGCCATGCCTTGCATTGCTATGAACAAGGCTGCTGCTGCACTGAGTAATAGTCTCTTTTTCATCTGTTTATTATTTGGTGTTTTAATATTATTTTGCGTGTCTCGATGTTGTCACAATCGACAAAGTTAGTGCATTTATTTTTATTAAGATGTGTTTGTATTTAAAAAGTTTAAATCCTTGCACTATTTTGCCATTTGTCAAAAATTTCTTATTGCTCTATTTTATCCCTGTTATTGTACCAATAATGGCAACGGCAGGCTTGTCAAAATCATTTTTGACACTCCTGCCGTTGTGCAATCGGTATTCTCTTTATTCTTATTCTTCCATAAACTCGATGCCCTCAAGCAACATGTCGCGCAAGGCTCTGCGGTCGAGTATATGTACCTCATTGATAGTATAATCGATGATTTTCTCTTGTTTCATTTCGGCAAGAGTGTTGAGCAATGCTGTGCGTTGCACACCAAAGTAGCTATACAGGTCGCGTTGGCGTGCATTGATGTGTATGTCGGTGGCATTGCGCGAGGTGAGGTTGAGTATCCAATAGGCCAATCGCTCGCGCAAGTCGCCATTGCTTATCGACAATAGGCTCTCTTTGCTCTTCTGGCTACGGCGCGACAAGATATTGAGCATGTTTATCAAGAAAATAGGCTCATCTTGCATGAAACTCATAAAGGTCGATTTGTCTATCTGCATCAAGCCCACCTGCCCCTCGGCATAGTAGTTGCCGGGATAGTGTGTGCTACGACCAAAGATGTGGTCGGGGGCAATGATGTCGGGTGCATGCAACGTTTGTATGAGTCTTACTTTGCCATCATAGGTACTCATTTCGCATCGTATGCTTCCCGATAGCAAAAACTTCAAGTGCGTACACGCGGTAGCACGTGATGCCACCTTCTCTCCATCTTCATACTTGAGAAAGTGAAAGCGTGTTTTTTCTACCAATTCCAGCAACTTGGCTCGGCTCACTCCTTGAAACAGAGGTAGCTGCATGAGTGTCTGATATATGTTTTCCATATCTGTTCTTTTAGTATCTATTGTCGCTGTCTTGCACCTTGTTGTAGGTAGCGGGGTGCGCTCGTCGCAAGGCAACTCATTGCACAAAAATAATACTTAATTTTTACAATTGCCTATCCGATAAGAAAAAATAACTTTTATCGCCCATGCAGTGCTCAGTGTTCTCTTGCAACGCATAATTATGTGTAAAAAATCAAACAACTTTGTTCCATCTTCGCATACCTTTCACTATCTTTGCAACCAAATTTATAAAACCTATTTAATCCGATTTATTTTATGGGAGAAGCAATGACTTTTCTGAAAGATTTTTTCAGCCATTTCTCTTTTGAAGAAACTATCAGTTCGTTTATCATTATGTTTATGGTTATCGATATGGTAGGTCTCACGCCTATTATTATCGACATGCGTCAGAAGGGACGCGAAATCAACCCCACCAAGGCGGCATTGCTTTCGCTCATTATGTTCTTGGCTTTCCTTTTCTTGGGATCGTCTATATTGGGCTTATTCCATGTCGACGTGTGCTCATTTGCAATCGGTGGTTCTATTGTGCTCTTCCTCATGGCTGTCGAGATGGTGCTCGATATTGAGATTTTTCGCAATAATGGTCCCACGGGAGCCTCTACAATGGTACCTTTGGTATTTCCCCTCATTGCGGGTGCCGGCTCGTTCACAACATTGCTCTCGTTGCAATCAATGTATGGCTTGGTCAATATTCTCATAGGTTTGTTGCTCAACATCGTTATCGTGTATCTTGTGTTGCGCAATATGTATCTCTTGGAGCGCATCCTTGGTAAGAGTGGTGTGTATGTAACACGCAAGTTTTTCGGTGTTATGTTGTTGGCCGTTTCTATCAAGATGTTCCTCGACAACTTGGTACTTTTCATCGACCGCGTATAAGCAATGCTTACAAATAGTTACCAACGCCTCCTTTCGGGGGCGTTTTTTTTATGGCTTTTTTTATATATATGTATATTTGCAATCGGTTGATATATAATAGGTTGTTGTCTCGCATTGATAAATTGCTAAATTTTCACCCTTTTTATATTTGTTTTTTATGTGTTTTATGTGTAAATTCGGGGCTGAATGTAAGCTACATGTATGTGTAGCATGTTGATTTAGTTAACCTGATTCTGTAAATAAATATGAGCTATCTTAAGTTTGACAAAAGGCTGATGATAAATCTCGAACAATCGTTGCGCAAAGAGTTGTTGCGCACCAACCGTTCGGGTGCTTATCACTGCACTACTATTGTCGATTGCAACACTCGCAAGCAACACGGTTTGTTGGTAATGCCTATACCCGAGTTTGACAACGAGAACTATGTGTTGCTTTCTACTCTTGACGAAACTGTTATACAGCACGGAGCTCCCTTCAATCTTGGCTTGCACAAGTATCAAGGCGACTGCTTCAGTCCCAACGGACACAAGTATATCAGAGAGTTTAACTGCGATGATACCATCAGCAAGACCTATCGCGTAGGTGGTGTTATTCTTACCAAAGAGAAGATTTTTGAGGAGCATCAAAACCGCATCCTCATCAAGTATACTCTCGTCGATGCACACTCTCCCACAACTTTGCAATTCCGTCCATTCCTCGCTTTCCGTCCTGTCAACGAGTTGTGTATGGAAAACGAAGTTATCGACAAGAGCTATGAAGAAGTGCCCAACGGTATCAGTTGCTGTCTATACAAGGGTTATCCTCGCTTGTACATGCAATGTAGCAAGAAACCTCAGTTTGTATATGACCCCCATTGGTACAAGGGCATTGAATATATCAAAGACCAAGAGCGCGGAGTGCCTTATACCGAAGACCTCTATGTGCCCGGATACTTTGAGTTGCCTATCAAAAAGGGCGAAAGCATTATATTTGCAGCCGGTGTCGAAGAGGCCAAGCCTCGCTCGCTTGCCCGAATATATCAAGAGGAGTACGAAAATCGCACCCCTCGCAACAGTTTCTTCAACTGTCTCAAAAACTCGGCTCAACAATTCTACCTCAAGCAAGGTCGCGACCTCTACATCCTGGCCGGCTATCCTTGGTTTGGTGTACGTGCCCGCGACCAATTCATCGCACTGCCCGGTTGCTCGCTGGCTATCGACGACATCAAGGCTTTCGAGTCTACAATGAAGACTGCCGAGCGCGCCCTGCGCAACTTTATGAAAGACGGCTCTCAAGACGCCATGATACGCGAGATAGAGATGCCCGACGTGCCCCTATGGGCTATATGGACTATACAGCAATATGCTCGCGAGTTGGGTACTAAGGCTTGCTACGATAAGTATGGCAAGCTCGTAGCCGACATCCTCACATACATCATCAAAGGTGGTCATCCCAATATGGTAGTTCACCCCAACGGCTTGGTATATTCAAATGGCCGCGACCGCATCATTTCGTGGATGAACAGCCGTCTCAACGGCAAGCCTGTCAACCCCCGCAGTGGTTATCTTGTTGAGTTCAATGCTCTGTGGTACAACGCACTGCGATTTGCAAGCAATATGTTTGCCGAGCATGACGACAACGCGACTCGCGTAGAGCAATGGCAAGCCTTGGCCGACAAGGTTCAAGAGGTATTTGGTCCTACATTCCTCAACGACTATGGCTATCTATACGACTATGTAGATGGTACAATGACCGATTGGAGTGTGCGTCCCAATATGCTCATAGCCATTTCGCTCGAATATTCGCCCCTCGACCGCCGTCAGCGCAAAGCAATACTCGATATAGTTACCAAAGAGCTACTCACCCCCAAGGGTATACGTTCGCTCAGTCCTAAGAGCTGGGGCTATCGTCCTTGGTATACAGGCTCGCCCGAAGACCGTGCTTTGGCACAACACCAAGGCCCCGCTCGTCCCTGGCTCATGGGTGTATATGCCGATGCCTACTTGCGCATCTTCGGCATGAGTGGTGTAGCATTTATCGAGCGTATGCTCATCGGCTACGAAGACGACCTCTCCGACAAGTGTATAGGTTCACTCTCTGAGATGTTCGATGGCAATCCTCCCTACACAGCTCGTGGTGCTATCAGCGCTGCCAAAAACGTGGGCGAAGTATTGCGCGTGTTACATTCATTGAAAAAATATAATTTGTAATATATCATGAAAGCATTAATGTTCGGGTGGGAATTCCCTCCGCATATCCTCGGTGGTCTTGGAACAGCCAGCTACGGCCTTGTCAAAGGCATGTGGGAGTGTGGAGACATGGACATCACCTTTGTTATACCCAAGCCTCATGGCGATGAAGATACGAGCTTTGCGCGTATCATCGGTGCCGGCAATACTCCCGTAGCCTGGCGCGACGTAAGCCGTGAGTATGTACAGAATCGTTACGGCTACTGCATGGAGCCCGATTTGTACTTCCGTCTGCGTGATCATATTTATGCCGACTTCAATTATCTCAACACCAATGATTTGGGTTGTATTGAGTTCTCGGGTCGCTACCCCGATAACCTTATCGAGGAGATCAACAACTACTCGATTGTGGCCGGCGTCATAGCCCGCGCTACCGAGTTCGATATTATTCACTCGCACGACTGGCTCACATACCCCGCAGGTATACATGCCAAGCAAGTCACAGGCAAGCCTCTTGTTATTCACGTGCATGCTACCGACTTCGACCGTAGCCGTGGCAATGTCAATCCCACAGTATTTGCCATCGAGCGCGATGGTATGTTGAATGCCGACCACATCATCTGTGTGAGCGACCTTACTCGTCAAACAGTTATCGAAAAATACCACATCGATCCTGCCAAGGTCACTACTGTACACAATGCTGTTACACCCCTTAGCGACGAGATAAAGGCAATAGAAATGCCTCGTAACACCAAGGATAAGGTGGTTACATTCTTGGGTCGCATCACAATGCAGAAGGGTCCCGAGTATTTTGTTGAAGCTGCCGCCCGTGTGCTCGAAAGAACTCGCAATGTGCGCTTCGTTATGGCCGGCAGTGGCGATATGATGGATCAGATGATTAAGCTCGCTGCTGCACGTGGTATCTCCGACCGTTTCCACTTCCCGGGTTTCCAACGTGGCAAGCAGGTGTATGAAATGCTCAAGGCAAGTGATGTTTACATGATGCCTTCGGTATCCGAGCCATTTGGTATTTCGCCCCTCGAAGCCATGCAGGTAGGTGTGCCCTCTATTATCTCTAAACAATCGGGTTGCGCCGAGATTCTTGAGAATGTTATCAAAACCGACTATTGGGATATCGATGCCATGGCCGATGCTATATATTCTATTACTCACAACCAGGCTCTCTACGACCACCTACGCATCGAAGGCGAGGCCGAGGTAAACGAGATTAAATGGAAATATGCCGGACAAAAGGTTATCAACATCTACAACGACGTCTTGAAACGTTATTAATACACTTTAGTTAGAAAATAAAAAACATAACATATCATGAAAAGTATCTGTTTATACTTCCAGATTCATCAACCGTTCCGTCTCAAACGCTATCGTTTCTTCGACATCGGTCGCGACCACTATTACTACGACGATTTTGCCAATGACGACGTTATCAACCGTATAGCTCGCAACTCATACTTGCCCACTGTGCAAGCTATGAAAGAGATGATAGAGACATCGGGCGGTAAATTCAAAGCTGCCATTTCTCTCTCGGGTGTCGTGCTCGAACAGCTCGAAATGTATGTCCCCGAGCTCATAGATGCTCTCAAAGACCTTGCCAAAACAGGTTGTGTTGAGTTCCTCTCTGAAACATACGCCGATTCGTTGGCCTCGCTTTCTGATATTGAGGAGTTTCGCGCTCAAGTCAAGGAGCATGACGATAAGATTTTTGCACTATTCGGACAAAAACCCAAAGTATTCCGCAATACCGAGTTGATCTTCTCTGACGAGATTGCTGCCATGATAGCCTCTATGGGTTTCAAGGGTGTAATAACCGAGGGCGCAAAGCACGTATTGGGTTGGAAGAGCCCCAACTATCTCTACAACTCTATCGCAGCTCCCAAGCTCAAAATGTTGCTTCGCAACGACAAGTTTACCGATGATATTGTACGTCGATTCTCCGACTACGATTGGACTGAGTATCCTCTCACTGCCGAGAAGTTTATTTCGTGGGTAGCTGCTACACCTGCCGAGGAGCCCGTGGTAAATATCTTTATGAACTGCGAGACAATGGGCGAGGGTCAAGGTCGTGAAACCGGTATCTTCGACTTCTTCAAGGCTTTGCCTGCTTATGCCGAGAAAGCCGGCGTTGGTTTCATTACACCCACCGAGGCTGTTACCAAGTTGCGTCCTGTCGATGCTTTGTCTGTTCCTTATCCTATGTCTTGGACCGACGAGGCTCGCGATGTGAGCACATGGTTGGGCAACCGCTTGCAAAACGAGGCCTTCCACAAGCTATATGCTTTGGCCGAGCGCGTGCGCATGTGTGACGACCGTCGCATCAAGCAAGACTGGAACTATCTGCAAGCTGCCGACCACTTCTTCTTCATGTCTACCAAGTACGGCTCGGGTCGTAGCTCATACAGCCCCTACGAGAGTCCTTTCGATGCTTTCACCAACTATATGAATGTGTTGAGCGACTTTATCGTACGTGTTGAGGAGCAATATCCCACTCAAATCGAGAATGAAGAGTTGAATGCTTTGCTCACAACTATACGCAACCAAGCCGAGGAGATACAACAACTCGAAAAAGAGCTCAAGTCGGCTCGCAACGAGAAGCAATCGGCCAAGAAGGAACCGAAAGCTACTAAGGCTGCCAAAACCGAAGTCGACACTGTAGTTGCCGAGGACAAACCCAAGCGCACTTGCAAGCGTACAGCTAAGAAATAAGTAAACACATACTTGTGGCAATATAGCGGAGTACCTTCTTATACAATAAGAGTATTCCGCTTTTTGCCCTATAATATATATGTATATATGGAGACAAAATATTTCCCCGAGTCGGAACTGATTATCAATGCCGACGGTAGTGCATTTCACATACACGTGCGCCCCGATCAATTGTGCGATAAAATTATCCTCGTAGGCGATCCCGGTCGTGTCGATATGGTGGCTTCCTATTTCGATGAAAAAACTTTCGAGGCTTCGAGCCGTGAGTTTCACACCATAGGTGGTGTGTACAAGGGAAAGAAGGTGATGTGTATTTCACACGGTATAGGCACCGACAATATCGACATTGTTGTCAATGAGTTGGATGCCCTTGCCAACATCGATTTTGAAACCCGACGCGAAAAACCCGAGCATCGCACGCTCTCAATGGTACGCATAGGTACATGTGGAGGTTTGCAGTCCCATGTTCCCATCGGTACGCATGTAGTATCCGAGAAGTCTATCGGATTTGATGGTGTGCTCAACTTCTATGCCGGTCGTAACGAGGTGTGCGACTTGGCTTTTGAAGAAGACTTCTGCAAGTCGGTAGGCTGGAATCCCTTGTGGGCTCATCCCTATGTTATAGACAACGATCCCGACCTTGTCAATCGCATCGATTGTGGTGACGTGGTGCGTGGCGTGACTATCTCGGCCAATGGTTTCTACGGCCCTCAAGGTCGCGAACTTCGTGCTCCGCTGGCCGACCCCGACCTCAATGCCAAGATACAAGCCTTCAAGCGCGACCGTTATGTCGTTACCAACTACGAGATGGAGAGCTCGGCTCTTGCAGGCCTTGCCGCTTTGTTGGGTCACAAGGCTATGACTGTGTGTCTTGTTATTGCCAATCGTGTGGCACATCATTCCAATACAAACTATAAGTCGTCCATGGGCGACCTTATTGTCAAGGTGTTGGATAGAATTTGATATTTGCCCACTCACTACCCATAATTAGCGCATATATGAAAATCAAACAATTGTTGGCAGGAGTGTTGTTGCTTGTCCAGGTAGGTATTGCATCGGCTACCTTGCCTGCCACACCCGAGCAGTTGCCCGATAGTGTATACCTGATGGCCTATTTCACATCGCCGGCTCAGCACCTATTCTATGCATGGAGTACCGATGGTCTGCATTGGCAAGAGGCCAATGGCGGAAATGCCGTCTTTGTAGCCTATGACGATGCAATATGGATGCGTGATCCCTACATAAATAAGGTTACACGCAATGGCTCTACTACCTATCACCTTGTTCACACATGGGGATGGGACAATCCTGCTATATTTCATTGGCAATCGCACGACCTCATCCATTGGACAGCAGCCGATGGTGGCACCACCACCGATAGTGGCAAGATTTATGTAATGGATGGCAAGGAGGGTCGCCCTCATGCACCCAATGCCTGGGCGCCCGAGTTTACTTATGTGCCCGAGGAGGATATGTTCTACATCTATTGGTCGTCGCGTGTCGATGACAGGCAGTTGCACTACGTTACCTCTACACGCGATTGGGTTACATTTTCTACTCCACGCCCGCTTTTCGATCCCGGCTTTACGGCTATTGACCTCACCGTCGTGCGCGAGGATGGACTCTTTTATGGATACTATAAAGACGAGCGCAACGGCAAGAAAACCATTCTTCTCGCTACGACAACAAGTCTCGACCCCGCAGTCGATGTTTTTGTTGGTGCTCATCGAGTGCTCCCCGACGACTATAACATAGAGGTCGAAGGTCCTACGGTGTTTCGTCGCATAGGGGGCGATGGCTATATAGGCTACTTCGACAAGTTCAATGGCGATGCCGGATTGTCATATATGCAATGCACTACTCTCTCAAAGGGCGATTGGCAGCTCATTCCCGATGCCAATACCCTCAATGTGCACGAGGTGAAACATGGTAGTGTTGTGGTTATATCGCGCGAAGAGTTGCTCCTATTGCTCAAGTAGAGTAGGAGAGACTCTATTGGTTGCATATTTTATACTGAATATTGAGGAAATAACGCAAAATATCACAGTCGAAAATTTGTGTAACTCGCAAATTGTGTGTATCTTTGCACCCGCTAATGCAAAAAACAATTTAAAAACAAATTTCAAATGGCAACAAAAATCAGATTGCAACGCCACGGTCACAAAGACTATGCGTTTTATCAAATCGTAGTAGCTGATAGCAGGGCGCCACGTGATGGCAAATTTATTGAAAGGGTAGGTTCTTATAATCCGAACACTAATCCTGCTACAATAAATTTGAATTTCGAGCGTGCTTTGTATTGGCTCAACACTGGTGCTCAACCCACCGACACAGTTCGTAGCATTCTCTCTCGCGAGGGTGTATTGTTGAAAAAACACCTCATGGGTGGTGTTAAGAAAGGTGCTTTCACTGAGGAAGTTGCTGAGCAACGTTTCCAAGCTTGGGTTGAGAGCAAAAACAACGCCGCTTCTGCTTTGAAGAACAAGAACCGCGAGGCTGCTAAGGCCGAAGCTGCTGCTCGTCTCGAGGCTGAGAAAGAGGTTAACAAAGCTATCGCTGAGCGCGTAGCTAACAAGAAAGCCGAGCTCGCTCGTGCCGCTGCTGAAGCTGCTGCTGCCGCTGCTGCTGAGGCTGCTCCCGCAGAAGAAGCTGCTGAAGCTCCTGCCGAAAGTGCTGAATAATTTTGTACTCTCGTTAGTAACAAACAGCATAGTGAGGTTGAGTCTATACAATGACTCAACCTCTTTTTTTATATACTCTCGGCACTTTATTTCTCCGGTAAATTATTGAGCGAATTTTTGTAACAAAAAATATCTTTTTTCGCTACTCAAAATGCTCGATTTTTATTATTTTTGCAAGGTTGTGGCATAGACTGCAACGCTTTATTTTGAAATGAATTAACAATCTAAATCATAATACAATGTACAGGACTAAAACTTGTGGCGAATTGCGCTTGAGTGACGTTGGATCTTCTGTTACCCTGTGTGGTTGGGTGCAACGTACTCGCAAAATGGGCGGTATGACCTTTGTCGACTTGCGCGATCGTTATGGTATGACTCAATTGGTGTTCAACCAAGAGATTAATGCCGAGTTGTGCGAGCAAGCCAATAAACTCGGTCGTGAATATGTAATACAAATCGTAGGTGAGGTTGCCGAGCGTAGCAATAAGAACGCTCGTATGGAGACTGGCGAGATCGAAATCATCGTTAGCGAGCTCAACATCCTCAACGCATCTGTTACACCTCCTTTCACTATCGAAGACGATACTGATGGTGGCGACGACCTCCGCATGCAGTATCGTTATCTCGACCTCCGTCGCAATGCCGTGCGTCGCAACCTTGAGTTGCGTCATAAGATGGCCTTCGAGGTGCGCCGTTATCTCGATGCTCAAAACTTCTTGGAGGTGGAGACTCCTGTACTCATCAAGTCTACTCCCGAGGGCGCTCGCGACTTCGTCGTTCCTTCGCGCATGAATCCCGGCGAGTTCTACGCTCTTCCTCAATCACCCCAGACACTCAAGCAATTGCTCATGGTGTCGGGCTTCGACCGCTACTTCCAGATTGTGAAGTGCTTCCGCGATGAGGACCTCCGTGCCGACCGTCAGCCCGAGTTTACTCAGATCGACTGTGAAATGTCGTTTGTTGAGCAAGAAGATGTTCTTAACATCTTTGAGGGTATGGCCAAGCACCTCTTCAAGTATATCAAAGATATTGACTTTACCGAGCCCTTCCCCCGCATGCCCTGGGCCGATGCAATGAAATACTACGGTAGCGACAAGCCCGATACTCGCTTTGAAATGAAGTTTGTCGAGCTCAAAGACCTTACTGAGGGTCGCGACTTTGTCGTATTCGACAGCGTTCCTTATGTAGGTGGTATCTGCTGTAAAGGCTGTGCCGGTTACACTCGCAAGCAAATCGACGAGTTGACCGACTTTGTAAAACGTCCTCAAATCGGTGCCAAAGGTCTCGTATGGGTACGTTACGATGAGGCTGGTACATTCAAGTCTTCTGTCGACAAATTCTATTCAGCCGACGACCTTCGTGCTTGGGCCGAGCGTTTCGGTGCTCAACCCGGCGATCTCATGCTCATCCTTGCCGGCGATACTATGAAGACTCGCAAGGCTCTCTGTGAGTTGCGTCTCGAGATGGGTAGCCGCCTTGGCTTGCGCGACAAGAATGTATACGCTCCCCTTTGGGTGGTTGACTTCCCCTTGTTTGAGTGGGACGATGAGACTCAACGTTTCTATGCAATGCACCACCCCTTCACATCGCCCAAGCCCGAGGATATTCACTTGCTCGAAAGCGATCCCGGTGCTGTGCGTGCCAACGCATACGACATGGTGGTAAATGGTGTTGAGCTCGGTGGCGGTTCTATCCGTATACACGACAGCAAGTTGCAAGATACAATGTTCAAGTTGCTCGGCTTTACTCCCGAGCAAGCACAAGCTCAGTTTGGCTTCCTCATGAATGCCTTCAAGTATGGTGCTCCTCCTCACGGTGGCTTGGCATTTGGTCTCGACCGCTTTGTCTCAATCTTTGCCGGTCTCGACTCTATCCGCGACTGTATTGCATTCCCCAAGAACAACTCTGGTCGCGATGTTATGATGGATGCTCCCTCTACAATTGCTCAAGAGCAACTCGACGAGTTGTGCATCGATATTCACTTGCCCGAAGAGAAATAATACAACCTCTATAATGCCTACAATTCGCCAAATAATAGCACTTATCGAGGAATTTGCTCCCTTGCAATTGCAAGAAAGCTACGACAATGCCGGCTTGCAGGTAGGCGATGCTTCGCTACCTGCCACCGCTGCGTTGTTGTGTGTCGATGTTACTGAGGCTGTTGTCGATGAGGCTATAGAATTGGGCGCCAATCTCATTATTGCACACCATCCGTTGCTCTTCCGTCCGCTCAAGCGCATTGTTGGTAGCAACTACATCGAGCGTGTGGTAATGAAAGCCTTGCGACACGATATAGCCATCTATGCGGCACACACCAATCTCGATGCCGTGGCTGTAAATCATGTGTGGGCTCAAAAGTTGGGACTCGCCAACGTCGAGGTATTACAGCCTATAGCCAATATGCTCTATAAGCTCGTTACCTATGTACCCGTGGCGCAAGCTCAAGAAGTCAAGTCGGCTCTCTTTGCTGCCGGAGCAGGAACAATAGGAGCCTACGACTGTTGTAGCTTTACAAGCAACGGAGAAGGTTCCTTCCGTGCCGGAGAGGGTACATCGCCCTATTGTGGCGAGCAAGGTGTGCTTCATCATGAGCCCGAGAGTAGGGTAGAAGTGATACTGCCGGCCTATCTCAAGGGTCGTGTGGTGCGAGCCCTCCTTGCTGCTCATCCCTACGAAGAGCCGGCCTACGACCTCATACCCATAGCCAACGAATATACCCGTGCCGGTATAGGTGTTGTAGGCGACCTGTCACAGCCTATGGGTGTGTACGATCTGTTGCAACGCATCAAGGAGCAAACAGGTTGTGCCATGTTGCGTCACACAGCAACGGCCGATAAAGAGGTGAAACGTGTAGCACTGTGTGGAGGAGCCGGAAGCTCGCTCATAGGCAATGCCCTTGCTGCCAAGGCCGATGTTTTCATTACCGGCGAGATAGGCTATCATCAGTTTTTTGGTTACGAAAATAGTATGATTTTGGCCGAAGTAGGGCATTATGAGAGTGAACAACACACAAAAGATATTTTTTGTGAGGTAATTACAAAAAAAATTCCTAACTTTGCCACCTACTACACAAAGGTAGAAACAAATCCGATAAAATATCTGTAAGCGATGTCAGAAAAGACTAAAGAAAAAGAGTACACCGTAGAGGAAAAACTCAAATCTCTCTACGAATTGCAAACATTACATTCGGAAATCGACCGCATCAAAACCCTTCGTGGTGAGTTGCCCCTTGAGGTGAAAGACCTCGAAGACGAAGTTGCCGGTTTGGAAACCCGTATAGAGAAGTTTCAAGAGACTATCAGCGCTTGTCGCAAAGATATCAACTCTTACAACGAAGAGATACAAGTTGCACGCAACAAAATCGAGCGCTATAAATCGCAACTCGACGATATTCGCAACAACCACGAGTTTGACAAACTCAACAAGGAGATTGAGTTCCAAGACCTCTCTATTCAAGCTCTCGAAAAGAAAATTCGCGAAGCAAACAATGTAATCAACCGTCGCAACGACGAGTTGAACCAATGTCGCGAAAACCTCGACGACCGTCAAAAAATGTTGGTTGAGAAGAAAGCCGAGCTCAACGACATCGTGGCCGAGACAAAGCAAGAAGAAGAGAAACTTCGTGAGACTGTGAAAAATCTTGAAGCTGTTATCGACCCCCGTCTATTGCAAGCCTTCAAGCGCATCCGCAAGAATGCTCGCAACGGTTTGGCTGTTGTTTGCATCCAACGTGGTGCTTGTGGTGGTTGCTTCAACCGCATCCCGCCCCAACGTCAGCTCGACATCAAGATGCAAAAGAAAATTATCGTATGTGAATACTGCGGTCGCATCATGGTTGATCCTCAACTTGCTGGTGCAGAGGCATAACAACCTCTCTCGTTATAAAGTACAAAGCTACTCGGGCTACATGTTGTGCCTTGAGTAGCTTTTTCTTTTTCCCTCTCTTTACTTCTATTTCTGTATTTTTTTGCGTTTTTTTATTAAAACAAGCAAAAAAGTAACTCGCTATCACACTTTAATAAAGATTATTTTAGTAGCTTTGTAGGGTGTAGAATCTATTTTGTATAGAAGGCAATATTCGTCTCCGATATATGTGCATAACATCACTATCAATACAGGCATGTCAATGACCTATGTACAGAATATATTCGACCAATGTATTGTGAAATAGTATATTGAAAGAGATAGTGGAAAGCATCCTCGATACCGACTTGCCCGTGTGGTTTGCAATGAGCGCACCTTACCGCAACGAGTTCAAGGCACAACGCCTTCTCGATGAGAAAGGTGTCGAAAACTTTTTGCCTCTCTGCACCAAGATTTTTACCGACAAAGACGGTAAGAAAGTGCGCAAGACTGTACCGGTTGTCACCAATCTCTTGTTTGCCTATACTACTCGCGATAATATACAACAAATAAAGTCACGTGCACCCTTTTTGCAGTATCGCACCCGTCGCGAGAATGGTCGCAATATACCCATCATCGTCCCCGACGATCAAATGCGACAATTTATGGCCGTGTGCAAGACCAATAGCGACAAACTCATATACTTGCAACCCGACGAAATAAATCTCGCTAAAGGTACTCCCGTCAGAGTCATTGGTGGTATGTTTGATGGCGTAGTGGGTACATTTATCAAAGTCAAGGGTGCAAGAGCCAAGAGGGTAGTGGTGCAGATAGATGGCATCGCTGTTGCCACAGCCGAGATCGAACCTCAATATATAGAGATTATAGACACGCAAAAGAATAAATAAAAATATATAGCCTTATGAAAATAGCAGTTGCCGGAACAGGATATGTGGGTCTTTCCATTGCCACATTACTTGCACAACACAATGAAGTTGTTGCAGTTGATATTGTACCCGAAAAGGTAGAACTCATCAACAACCGAAAGTCGCCCATTCAAGACGATTACATCGAGCAATATCTTGCCGAAAAACCTCTCAATCTTCGTGCTACGCTTAATGCCGAGGAGGCCTATCGCGATGCCGATTTTGTCGTCATTGCAGCTCCTACCAACTATGATAGCCAAAAAAACTTCTTCGACACTTCGGCTGTAGAGAAGGTTATCGACTTGGTACTCTCTATCAACCCCGACGCTGTTATGGTCATCAAAAGTACCATTCCCGTAGGTTATTGCCGTTCGCTCTATGTCAAGTATGCCTTGCGCTTCATGGCCGATGAACGCCTGAAAAACAAGAAGTTCAATCTTCTTTTCTCGCCCGAGTTCTTGCGCGAGAGCAAGGCTCTGTACGACAACCTCTATCCAAGTCGCATCATTGTTGGTGTACCCAAGCTCATTGCCAACTACGATGAGGAGAACCTTGCTATATCAGCAATCGCCGACATCGAAAAATTGGAAAAAGCAGCACAAACATTTGCCGCTCTTTTGCAACAAGGCGCTATCAAAGAGGACGTCGATGTGCTCTTTATGGGCTTGAAAGAGGCCGAGGCCGTAAAACTCTTTGCCAATACCTACCTCGCATTGCGTGTGAGCTACTTCAATGAGTTGGATACATATGCCGAGCTCAAAGGTCTCGATACACAAGCTATCATTACTGGTATTGGTCTCGATCCCCGCATTGGTAGCCATTATAACAACCCCTCATTCGGATACGGAGGCTATTGCTTGCCCAAGGATACCAAGCAGTTGTTGGCCAACTACAACGACGTGCCCCAAAACATGATGACTGCAATTGTCGAGAGTAACCGCACTCGTAAAGACTTCATTGCCGATCAAGTCTTGGCCAAAGCCGGCTATTATACCGCTTCAAGTGCCTGGAACCTCAATCAAGAGCAGGAAGTGGTAGTGGGTGTATATCGCCTCACCATGAAGTCCAACTCCGACAACTTCCGTCAGAGTGCTATACAAGGCGTCATGAAGCGCATCAAGGCCAAGGGTGCCAAAGTCATCATCTATGAGCCCACTTTGGACAATGGAGTAATGTTCTTTGGTAGCGAGGTCGTTAATGATTTCAATGAGTTCAAGCGTCGCTCTCAAGCTATCATTGCCAATCGCTATGACGACTCGCTCGACGATGTCATCGACAAAGTATACACCCGCGATATTTTCAAGCGCGACTAAGCTACACATATATTATTAGATAGTAATCACCCCTTGTTATATCACACATTACTATGAAAGTTCTTGTAACAGGAGCTGCCGGTTTTATTGGATCTAATCTTGTTGAGCGACTTTTTGCTACCGAGCCCGGTATTGAGATTGTCAATCTCGATAGTGTCAACGAATATTACGACGTCTCTATCAAGCAATATCGTTTGCGTCGTCTTGAGGAGTTGGCTGCACAACACCCCGGGTGTAAATACACATTTGTACAAGGCAATTTGGCCGACCGCGCTCTCATCGATCGTCTCTTTGCCGAGCACGATTTCGAGATTGTTGTCAACCTTGCAGCACAAGCCGGTGTGCGATACTCTATTACCAACCCCGATGCCTACATCGAGAGCAATATTATAGGTTTTTATAATATTCTTGAGGCTTGCCGACACAGCTACGACAACAATCGTCGCGGTGTGCAACACCTTGTTTATGCCTCGTCGAGCTCGGTATATGGTAGTAACAAGAAAGTTCCCTACAGCACCGACGATAAGGTAGACAACCCCGTAAGCCTCTATGCTGCAACAAAAAAGAGCAATGAGCTACTCGCTCATGCCTACAGCAAGCTATACAATATACCCTCTACCGGATTGCGATTTTTTACCGTATATGGCCCTGCTGGCCGACCCGATATGGCATACTTTGGTTTTACCAACAAGTTGCGCAAGGGCGAGACTATCGAGATATTTAATTATGGCAACTGCAAGCGTGACTTTACATATATCGACGATATTGTCGAGGGTGTACAACGCGTGATGCATCATGCTCCCGAGCGTAAGCATGGAGAAGACGGCCTGCCCGAGCCTCCCTATGCTGTATATAATATAGGTAATAGCGACCCTGAGAATCTTCTCGACTTTGTAACAATTCTTCAAGAAGAGCTCCTTGCTGCTGGTGTCCTACCGGCCGATTACGACTTCGAGGCTCACAAGCGTTTGGTGCCTATGCAGCCGGGCGATGTCCCTACAACCTATGCCGATACTACTGCTCTTGAGCGCGATTTGGGTTTCAAGCCCCATACGCCTCTTCGCGATGGCCTACGTGCTTTTGCCCGCTGGTATAAGGAGTTTTACGGTTAATACTCACACATTACATGACTAACCACTATACAGCAATATGACACATCAGTATAACGAAGAAATTGTTATAGAAAAACTGCACAACCCCGACACTATGCGACAAGCTTTTGGTCAGGTGGTTGAGCATTATGGCGAGAGGTTATACTGGCAAATTCGTAAAATGGTTGTCTCGCACGAAGATGCCGACGACCTGTTACAAAATACATTCCTCAAGGCTTGGAGCAATATCGAAATGTTCCGGGCCGAGGCGCGTCTTTCTACTTGGCTCTATCGCATTGCGGTCAACGAGACCATTACCTTCCTCAATCGCGAGCGTCAGCGCAACAATATTTCGGTCGACTCCGACGACAGTTTCTTGCTCAACAACATCGAGTCCGACGAGTGGTTCGATGGCGACGAGATACAATTGCGATTGCAACAAGCCATCGCCCGTCTACCCGAGAAGCAACGCTTGGTTTTCAACATGCGATACTTCGACGAGATGAAGTATGAAGATATTTCCGAGATCCTTGGCACATCGGTCGGAGCCCTCAAGGCTTCCTATCACCATGCTGTTAAAAAAGTTGAAGAATTTTTATTGGCTTGTGATTAAACCTTTGCCTATATCTTCAGTCATAACAATGCAAAAACTATCTACGCGATGAAAAAGAAAGAAGACATACTTCAGCAAATAGGCGGCAAGACCGGTTATAAAGTACCCGAAGGCTACTTCGAGAACTTCACCGCGCGTATGACCGAGCAGTTGCCCGAGCGCCAGTTGCCCAAGCCCGAGATCGTTACTACATGGCAAAAGTTGCGTCCCTACATTTATCTCGCTGCCATGTTTGCCGGTATATGGCTCATGTTGCAAGTCTTTGTTGCCCCCATTGTCGAGGCCGACAAGGCCATGACAGCCTCTGTCGAGAACGACGAAGACCTCGAAGAGTACATGCTATACTCAATGGACAATTATACCGTGTTTGAAACCTTTTATGCCGATGCTGAATAATCAACCTTAATACGCACCATTATTTATGAAAAAACTACTTCCCATACTCATACTTGCACTCTCTTTCTCTGTGTCATTCAATGCCTTGGCTCAAGACAACAAGCAAGACCAACAAAATGCTCACAAAGAAAAGTGGGAGAAATTCCGACAAGACAAGCACGACTTCTATGTCAAAACAATGGAGCTCACTCCCGAGCAAGCCGAGAAATTCATCCCTCTTTATGATGAAATGGAAAGGCTCAAGTTCGAGGCTACTCGCCAAGTCCGTCGTGAGTCTCGTGCTATCATGAATGCCGACAACGTTACCGACGAGCAGTACAAAGAGGCTGCCGAGCATGCGGCTGCTCTCAAAGAGCAAGAGCTTAAAATCGAAAACGAATATTATACTCGTTTCTGCGAGATTCTCACACCTCGTCAGCAATTCCTCTACCACCGTTGCGAGCCCGAGTTCCAAAAGAAGATGGTACATAAGGGAAAGCCCGGTGGCGATAAGAAGCCCCAAGAATGCAAGTAGCTTCCTCCATTTATCCTATAAACAGCCGAGGAGCATCACGCAACATGTGATGCTCCTCGGCTGTTTTATTATATCTGCTTACTATTACTCCTCGGGGCGAACAAAGAAACTAAAGTTTACACTGCCATACACTCGATGCTCGGCAAACCACGGATGATTGCTGAAGTCATTATTGCGCGAATGTTCCAGCACAAAGAGTCCTCCACGGCGCAGTAGGCAGTTCTCGTCAAGCACGCGCGATGGTATGCTTTCAAGTTGTGGCAAGTCGTAGGGTGGGTCGGCAAAGATAAAGTCAAACTCCTCACCACACGAGGCCACAAACTTAAACACATCGCCACGTATAGCTTGCAAGTTGTCATCACCAAGCTGTTGTTGCACCTTGGTTATAAAGTTGTATTGTGTGGGATGTTTCTCTACACACACCACACGCTTGCACTCACGCGACAGCAACTCAAAGCTTATTGCACCCGTACCGGCAAACAAGTCGAGGGCTACAGTCTCTTCAAAGTCTATTTGATTTTCAAGTACATTGAATAAGTTCTCTCTTGCAAAGTCGGTCGTGGGGCGTGCCTTTATGTTGTTGGGCACATCAAAGCGTCTACGGCCATATTTTCCTCTTATAATTCGCATAACGATAAAGCTGTTAAATCAAACGAAATTTGCATAGCATCGCTTCCCAGCACATGGCTGTTCGATGGAAATATTACAGGCACTACCGTGAGAATATAGTTGCGCAACAGTGCCGACAACTCCCGTCGAGTCTCTACATTACCCACAAGTTGCACCTCATCACGACGTTGGTCCAAGCCCAATTGTCTCCACACATTCAGTATGTGGTAGGCTGCATCGTTACTGTGGTGATAGTCGTAGGTGTTGGCCAGCAACAAGCCCTCTCTACCATAGCACACCACATCCATGCGACCATTCTGCAAGTGTACATACATTTTGCGGTGATTGCCAAGGCGGCTCTTGCGATAGAAATACTCACACAGCGGTGTCAGCGGGTGTAGTAGGGTAGGGTTGTCAAATGTGCGGTTTATAAACGATACTACTCTGTTCGAGGCTCCCGATAGCATTACGGCACCCGTGTGTGGCATGCGACTCTCTATCACATAGTCATCGGCTGTTGGATAGAGCTTCTTGTAGAAGTGCGCGTTATCGCTCTGCGTGGCTACCTCGTTGGGCACAAGTACAAATCGATTCGACGGCAATACCACATACACTCGCCTATAAGGTTGTAGCAGTATCTCATGGCTATACACCGCCTGTTCCACAGCATTGGCATGTTCATCGCCTGTGGGCAAGGCTATGCGCTCACTCACCAGCGACCCATCTTCGGCCGGGTGGTAGTATACATAGTGTAGCTCACTCTGCGTTATACGCATCATTAGCGTGTATTGCGATGTATCTATGCTTGTACCTTTTTCCATACCACAAAGGTATGAAAAGAAAATCGCATTTCGGTTATTCATGCCACATTTTCCCCTCTTTTATCTTCTACTTTCTCCAAAATTATTACCTTTGTATACCTCTCAACAATGCATTTAAATCTTCACTTGCATATATGCTCTACGACGCTCTTGCCGCACATACCATTTCGCAATTGCCCTACATAC
Source organism: Bacteroidaceae bacterium (assembly GCA_017555825.1). GTDB lineage: Bacteria > Bacteroidota > Bacteroidia > Bacteroidales > Barnesiellaceae_A > Barnesiella_A. Next base: position 37,688 of record JAFZFQ010000018.1, read on the forward strand.
CCAACGAGCAACAGCGCGAGCTCATTACTCGGCTTGCTCGGTTTGTGCTCAATGGCAAGGATACCGACCTCTTCCTCCTCACCGGTTATGCCGGAACGGGAAAGACTTCGCTCGTAGGTGCATTGGTGCGCACCCTGCACGCTCTCAACTTCAAGACGGTACTTCTCGCTCCCACAGGGCGTGCTGCCAAGGTTTTTTCGCGCTATGCCGCACACCCGGCCTACACCATTCATCGCAAGATTTACCGCCAACAACGCTTTTCGCCCGATATGCGAGGTTTTCTTGCCGGCAACAATACCCATCGCGACACGCTCTTTATTGTCGACGAGGCTTCGATGATTGCCAACTCGTCCGGTGACTCAGGTATTTACGGCTCGGGGCAACTTCTCGACGATCTTCTCGAATACGTATATGGTGGCGACAACTGCCGCCTGTTGCTCTTGGGCGACATTGCTCAGCTCCCTCCCGTGGGGCAACCCTTTAGTCCGGCACTTTCGCCCGAGGTGCTTCGGGCTATGGGCATGAATGTTATCTCCTATGAGCTCAACCAAGTGGCCCGACAAGACTCCGACAGTGGCATTCTCTACAATGCCACCCGCCTGCGCCACACCATGAACATCTGTAGCGACCCCATTATGCCACCTCCGCAATTGCGTTTCAAGGGCTTCCCCGATGTTGTCAATCTCAGCGGTGAGTTTCTCATAGAGACGCTTTCCGACTCGTTCGACTCTGTTGGTCTCGACGACACGATAGTCATCACACGTTCCAACAAGCGTGCGGGCATCTTCAGTCAAGGCATCCGCAACCAGATTCTCTATCGCGAGGAGGAACTCACGGCTGGCGATATGCTACTCGTGGCCAAGAACAACTACTATTGGGGTAAGGAGTATAAAGAGGTCGATTTTATTGCCAACGGCGATATTGCTCGCGTTGTGCGTGTACGCAAGAACTATACAATGTATGGTTTCCGATTTGCCGACGTGCAACTGCACTTTCCCGATCTCGATGTTGAACTCGAGGCGCGCATCCTTCTCGACACACTCCACAGCGATGCTCCGGCTCTCTCGCGTGAGCAGAACGAACAGCTATATACTGCCATTCTCGAAGATTATGCACACATTCCCACTCAACGCGAGCGACTCCAACGCCTCAAGGCCGACCCATGGTTCAATGCCCTGCAAGTGAAGTATGCCTATGGTGTTACTTGTCACAAAGCGCAAGGCGGACAGTGGCGACACGCCTACATCGATATGGGATATATCGACCCCTCGGCACTCTCGCTCGACTTCTATCGTTGGCTATACACCGCTATTACGCGTGCTACCGAGCGTGTATATTTCATCAACGTTGCCGACCCCTTTGTCGACGAAACCGATAAATAACCCCTTTTGTAAGTATTTCTTGATTTTCTTGTGTATTAGAATGCCTCGCCCATGTTGAATACTACGGCAAAGGCGTCTCGTCCGAAACCAAAGTCTACACGCAGATTTACGTTGTGTTTCAACTCAAACCGCACTCCGGCTCCATAGTTTATCATAAGGTTGTCCCAGCCGAGGCGTTCGAATGACTCAAACACACCGCCATAACCTACCCATGCGACCAAGCCCACGCGACTGATAATGCGTTGTCGCAACTCCATTTGGGCATTTATCTGGTTGTTGTCTATGTAGCGACCGGCATAGTAGCCTCGCATACGTGCTCCTCCACCTCCCAGCTCGGCTCGCAATGGCCAGGGCGTATCTTTGCCCGTATACATGCCATAGAGGTCAAAGGCCAGTACACTGCCTTTCCATAGCGGTTGGAAGTAGTCTATCGTAAGTGTTGTCTTGAATACATCTTTTGTTGCTGTTCCCAAGAATTTGGGATATATAACTTCCTGTAGCGCAATATACAATCCTCGCTTGGGGTTGGGGATAAAGTCGCGAGTATCATACACAATCGAGCCTCCTATACCGGTGAGCCAATACGAGGTAGGCTGGCCTTCCAGGTACTCTATATTACCTATTCTCGACAAGTAGCTATATCCCATGTTTAGCGACGGGCCTATATGCAGGTTGTCGGTTATGTTATACACATAGTCGGCCTCAAAGTTAAAGTGTCGGCGGGTATACACACTCTTTTCATTCACTCGGCACGAGTCGTACGATATACCCCAGAAGTCGAGCGGTTTGTTATAGAACTGTGCATAGTAGTGTATGCGCGACTTACGGTTGAAGTGGTTGTTACCGCCTATACTTATCTTGTACTCGCCCTTCAGTGTTACGTTGGCAAAGAATTGCAAGTCCGACGGTTGCACAATACTATCTGTGCGGTCTATTCTATACAACGCTGTCACCACGCCACCAAGGCCCACACTTGCCTCTTGCGAGTAGAACGGAAACACCACAAACGACAAGTCGATAGGGCGCTCGTGCGTCTTGTCTTTGTTGCCTTTAAAGAGCTGATTGAAAAATTTCTTAAACACACTCTCTTTCTTCTCGGCAACAGGTGCTATACTATCGCTCTCTATCTCTATAAGTACAATACTATCTGTTATGGCTTCCTGACATAAAACAGCTACCTCGGCCGGTGTGGCTACAACGCATGCTATGCTATCTTGCGAATAGCATCGCAATACACATGCTACGAGCATGACGAGTATGGCGCTGTATCTTCTTTTTGTCATGGGTGTTTACAAATTGTCGTTATGGTTACACTCTTTATGCCATATAACAATTTTTGCTTGCGCAAAGTTAGCATTTATATTCATTCTTGTGCTATAGATTTATCAAAAATATCATAACCTATGTGCTATTAATCGGCTCAGCACACATACGAAAATTACTTGAGCCATCTTTCTCTTTTCGCCGAGGGTACATAGCGGCGCGTGCAACCGAGTAGTGATGAGTAAGTTGGCTACTTCAATTCAAAATCATCCTATCGCAACATTTAGCCTTGCATCGTAGCTTCCTTTGTGCTCGTAATAAACTATAAATAACTATGAATACAATTGATTATCGTACCTTTAATCGCTCTAATCTCATGCCCAATCAGCCCGACAAAGCCCATGCTTCAACATGCGATTTTCATCGTCGCGACATCGATATTCTCGACGAGGCGCGCATGGCGTGGGAGGCTATTGCCGACTTCCGCACGCGTCGCGCTCGCAGTCGCGACTATACCTTTGGCAAGCAGTGGGGCGACCCCATATTGCTACCCGATGGGCGTGCCGTTTCTGAGGAGCAATACTTGCGTGAGCAGGGAAAAATACCGCTCAAAAACAATATGATACGACAACTTGTCAAGAGCGTTTTGGGTCAATTTCGTTCTGCGCAGACCGAGCCTCTCTGTGTGGCTCGCGATAGAAGCGAGCAGCAATTGGGCGATCTCATGACGACTGTCATGCAGTATGCCTATCAGCACAATCGCCTATACGAGCTCGATAGTCGCACGCTCGAAGAGTTCCTTATTTCGGGCGCATGCTTCCACAAGGTCGGATATGGCTCTCGTCGTGGCAAGACCGATGTGTGGGTGCAGGCGGTATCTCCATCGCGCATATTCTTCAACAACATGGAGGATAGTCGTCTGTGGGATTGTACTCTCATTGGCGAGTTGCACGACATGACACTATCCGATCTTCTTGCTCGTTTTGCTCGTGGCGACGAGAAGAAAATGCAACAACTGCGCAACATATATGCCAATGTCTCACAGGAGCAGATTTACCAGGCATTCGACACGCTCTCCTCTCGCACCCAAGACTCGCTCGATTTCTTTATTCCATCCTCGCCCGATCGCTGTCGTGTTATCGAGGTGTGGAAGATGACTCACACGCCACGTCTTCGTTGTCATGATACGCTCTCGGGCGACTTCTACAAGGTCGATGCCTCTATGCAGTCGCACATCGACAAGCAGAACAAATTGCGCATTGAGCAAGCGGCTATTCAAGGAGTAGTGGCGAGCGAAGTGCCTCTTATCGAGACCGAGTGGTTTTTGGATGCGGTGTGGTATTATCGTTTCTTCTCGCCTATGGGCGATGTACTCGACGAGGGCGAGACGCCCTATTGGCACGGCGAGCATCCCTATACGCTACGCCTCTATCCGCTTTTCGATGGCGAGGTGCACTCTTTTGTCGAGGATATTATCGACCAGCAACGCTACATCAATCGCCTCATTACAATGGTCGACTTCATAATGGGTAGCAGTGCCAAGGGTGTATTGCTCTTTCCCGAAGATCAGATTCCCGACGGCATGACCATCGACGACATTGCTGCCGAGTGGACTCGCTACAATGGTGTTATTCTCTTTCGCCCCAAGCCGGGTTGCCCCATGCCGCAACAAGTATCGGTCAATGCTACCAACGTTGGGGCCTACGAGTTGCTTTCGTTGCAGATGCGATTGCTCGAAGATATTTCGGGCGTGCACAGTGCTATGCAGGGCAAGAGTGTATCGGCCGGTACACCTGCTTCGCTCTACACTCAGCAGGTGCAATTTTCGGCTACCAATCTGCTCGATATTTTCGAGTCCTTCAAGACCTTTCGCGAGGAGCGCGACACCAAGGTGCTCAAGACCATACAGCAGTTTTACTCTGCGGCTCGCTATTCGCTCATAGTGGGCGAGGGTGGGGGTATGCTCTCCGACACTACCCCCGAGAAGGTGCGCAATACCGAGTTCGACCTCTCGATTGCCGAGTCGGCGGCTGCTCCGGCGTTCCGTCAGGCTTCCAACGATTTTCTATTGGCGCTCTTTCGCTCGGGACACATATCGCTCTCTACATTGCTCGAAACAGGTGCTTTCCCCTTTGCCGACAAGCTATTGCAACACCTCAATACCGAGCAACAACAGCAATTGCAACAGATGGCTACGCTCATGGCGGCAAGTAATTCACAACCACACTCCGTTGACTCATCTCACGAGCTCGACGCTCAACAACAACCATCGCAAGCAGGGCAGTGACTTTTCTTTTTGTGGCGCAACTCTCTTGAATTGCGTCACTTTTTTATACCCACGCGCTCCACATCTTTAATAATTTCTAAAATCCTCACACGATACAAAAAAATAGTGTATTTTTGTTCTCACATTTTACATTCAATCTTATTCACGATAACAACACTTATGAAACAACTCATTCTCTCTCTATCTCTATGTGTAGCCGGTGTGTTCTCTTCATTGGCTGCCACCCCCGATTCTATCGCCTATTACAACCACACTACCGATACCGCTACAATAGCCAAGATATTAGATGCCACACGCCGGGCTGCTATCGAAAGCCCTGCCGACCGTCTTGTTTTTGTGGCGCGTCAATTCATCGGCTTGCCCTACAAAGCAGCTACTCTTGAGGGCGATACCGAACTCTTGCGCATCAACATGTCGGCGTTCGACTGCACTACTTTGGTCGAGACGGCTATCGCTCTTGCTCAAACTGCCGCTGTCGATACCGCATCTATCGACGAGTTTGCTACCAATTTGCGCAATATACGCTATCGCGGTGGTGTGGTCGATGGATATGCCTCGCGATTGCACTATGTCAGCGATTGGATTGCCGACAATACCGAGCGTGGCAACTTTGCCGAGGTTACGGCCGAGTTTCAAAAGTCTACACGCGATGTCAAGACCATCAATTTCATGTCGGCACACCACCGCAGTTATCCCGCATTGGTAGGCAACGACTCGTTGCTCAATTGCATCAAGGATGTTGAGGCCCGATACAACAACTATCGCTACTACTATATTCCCGCACATATCACCAACACCGATGCGGCGCTCAAGTGGTTCAAGAATGGCGACATTGTCTTCTTTACAACCACTACCAAGGGGCTCGATGTTTCGCACATGGGCATTATTGTTATCGAGCGTGGCATGCCTTTCCTTATTCACGCATCGTCCAAGGCTCGCATGGTTGTGTTCGAAAAGCAACCTATCTACAACTATATACTCGGCAATAATGTTATTAAAGGTGTGAGAATTGTCCGCCTTTAAGCACAATGCATCCAATAGCATGTAGTAGAACTTTAAATATATACATACAACAATGCCTGTCTCAGAACAATACAGCTCACTTCGCGAGCGACAAAGACTCTTCTATATCGAACATATTACGCGCGAATTACCCTTTCGACTCACAGCGTTAGACCGTCTTCGCGAGGGTATTAAGACTCACGAGCAAGCGCTTTCACAAGCCTTGCACGACGATTTGGGCAAGTCACAATTCGAGAGTTACGCTACCGAGATAGGCATTCTGCTCAACGAAATTGGCTATGTGCAGAGCCATCTGCGCAGTTGGGCAGCCGACCGTCATGTTCCATCGCCTCTTGCGTTGTTTGGTTCACGCAGTCGCATACACTACGAGCCTCGCGGTGTGGTGCTCATCATCGCTCCCTGGAACTATCCCCTCCAGCTCGCCTTTGCTCCACTCATTGGTGCCATTGCCGCGGGCAACTGTGCCGTTGTCAAGCCCTCGTCGAGTGCCCCCCACACGGCTGCGGTTATGAAACAGATTATCGACGAATGTTTCGAAGACGAGTATATCGCCGTCGTCGAGCCGGGTAACAACGTTACCGAGCAACTCTTGGAGCTACAGTGGGACTACATCTTCTATACCGGTGGCGACAAGCACGGTCGCAGTGTACTGCAAGCCGCCGCCCGATACCTCACCCCCGTAACACTCGAATTGGGTGGCAAGAGCCCTTGCATTGTCGACCGCGACGCCGACCTCCGCATTGCAGCCCAACGCATCGTATGGGGTAAGTTGCTCAATTGCGGACAGACATGTGTTGCTCCCGATTACCTTTTTGTTCATCGAGACATCCAAGACCGCCTCTTGCAACTCATGCAACAAGAGATTGTAGCTCAGTATGGCAACAACCCCATGCTCAGCCCCGACTATCCCCGCATTGTCAATCTCCACCACTTCGACCGCTTGGCCTCGTTACTCTCACACGGCACCATCATAGCCGGTGGAGTAGTCAATCGCGACCAACGCTACATTGCACCCACACTCATAGCCGACGTCAAGAGCGACTCGCCGCTACTCACCGACGAGATTTTTGGCCCCATACTACCCATTATTCCATTCGACGACATCGACGACTGTGTCGAGCACATCAATACCCATCCCACACCCTTGGCGCTCTATTATTTCACTACGAACAAAAAGAGTGCCCAATACATCGTCGAGCACACCGAGTCGGGTGGCATGTGCATCAACGACACCATAGTGCATGTAGCCAACCACCACCTACCATTCGCCGGCAAAGGCCGTAGTGGCATGGGACGATACCACGGACGATACAGCTTCGAAACATTCAGCCATGCCAAAGCCGTAGTATCAACCACCAACCGCTTCTTCCTATCAATCAAATGCGCACCCTACGGCAACAAACTCAAGTGGATTAAAAAGATACTCAAGTAATAAGCCCCTCACGCATCAGCACGCCCGATCTATATGCCAATAGGTAATCATTTGCTCCACTGTCGCCTTGCGACTGAGGGGTTGAAATACCCTCGTGCATCAGCACGCCCGTAGGGACGTACCACCGGTACGTCCGCTATATGCAGATAGGTAATCCCATACCGTTGCATTACATTGCTTCTGTGAAACGTGCGCACCGATGTCTGCAAGACATGTTGAGTGGCATTTATGCCACGAATATGGATAACCCCGTACGAGTGCCGATAGGCACGAAGTGCGGGGAAAACGAGTCAAAGAAAACCACCGTCTGCAAGACGGGAGATATACCCACGTCCGATGTATATCACGCACCGTCCTTGCATTTCCGCCCACACCTCTCACACCACACATCTTTTATTATAAAATTTCCCCACATCCCCCAAATCACGCCAAAAATTGCTATCTTTGAGGTAAACCTCCAATATACTTTCGCTCGCTGTGAAAAATATTCAAGCAAGCTTGATATTTCTCGCTCGCTTATTCGTATCTTTGTTCACTAAAAATAAGCCCACGTGAACAACCCGCTTTTACAACACCTCAACCCCGCTCAGCAACAAGCTGTACTATATACCGACGGCCCTCAACTCGTCATTGCTGGTGCCGGCTCGGGTAAGACCCGTGTACTCACCTACAAGATTGCACACCTTCTCTCTTCGGGCTACCAGCCCTGGCGCATTTTGGCTCTCACATTCACCATCAAGGCCGCCAACGAGATGAAAGAGCGCATTGCAAAGCTCGTAGGCAAGGAGGTGGCTTCGCGACTGTGGATGGGCACTTTCCACTCCATCTTTTCGCGCATTCTTCACGCCAATGCCGAGTGCTTGGGCTTCCGTTCCGACTTCACCATATACGACACGGCCGACTCGCGTTCGCTCCTCAAGTCCATCATCAAGGAGATGCAACTCGACGACAAGATATACAAGCCTGCAACCGTGCAGAGCATTATTTCCAATGCCAAGAACGCCCTTATCACTCCCGGCGCCTATGCTGCCAATAGCGAACTGCGCGACATGGACATCAAGCAGAAGCGCCCCATGATGCACAACATCTACCGTGTATATTGGGAGCGATGTTTCCGTGCCGGTGCTATGGACTTCGACGACCTCTTGCTCTACACCAACATACTCTTCCGCGACCACCCCGAGGTAGCACAGAAGTACCGCGACCTCTTCAGCTATGTCTTGGTCGACGAGTATCAAGATACCAACTTCTCGCAGCACCTCATCGTCAATCAGTTGTGTCGCGAGCATCGTCACCTATGCGTCGTTGGCGACGATGCGCAGAGCATCTACTCATTCCGAGGTGCCAAGATTGGTAATATTCTCAACCTCAAGAACGAATATCCGGGTTTGCGCATCGACAAGTTGGAGCAGAACTATCGCTCTACGCAGAATATTGTCGACGCTGCCAATAGTCTCATCAGCAAGAACAAAGAGCAGATACCCAAGCGCGTCTTCTCCGAGAAAGAGCGTGGTAGCAAGGTACAGTTGCTATCGGCCTACTCCGACTTCGAGGAGGGCTACCTCGTAGCCAATCGCATCAAAGAGATGCACCTGCTCAATGCTCACACCTACAACGAGTTTGCCATTCTATACCGCACCAACGCGCAGTCGCGTGTGCTCGAGGAGGCGCTTCGCAAGCGCAACATGCCCTATCGCATCTATGGTGGACTATCGTTCTATCAACGCAAGGAAATAAAAGATGCTGTGGCATACTTCCGCCTCACCATCAACCCCGACGACGAGGAGGCCTTCAAGCGTGTGGTCAACTATCCCGCAAGGGGTATTGGCGACACTACCGTGAGCAAGATACTCACTACGGCGCAAACACACAATGTCGGTGTGTCCCGAGTCCTGGAGCAACCTCTCGAATACAACTTGCCCGTCAATGCTGGTGCGCGTGCCAAACTATCGGCTTTTGTCGAACTTATCGACTCTTTCCGCAACCTGGCAGCTACACTGCCCATTACCGAGCTTGTCGAGCAGATATTGCGTCGTTCGGGTATCATCAACGATATATATTCGTCCGACACGCCCGAGAATGTGAGCCGTCAGGAAAACATCCAAGAGCTGCTCAACGGTGTGCAAGAGTTCCTATCGCTTCGCATGGAGGAGGGTAGTGATGCTGTATCGTTGGCCGACTTCTTGGCCGAAATTTCTCTCATTACCGACCAAGACAATGGCGATGAGGGTGAGCAAGACAAAATCACGCTTATGACTATCCATTCGGCCAAGGGTCTCGAATTTCGCAACGTTATCATCACAGGTCTCGAAGAGGAACTTTTCCCTTCGGCCATGTCGCTCGACGATCCTATGAACATCGAAGAGGAGCGTCGTCTGCTATACGTTGCCATAACCCGTGCCGAGGAAAATTGTATCCTCACATACGCTCAGACTCGTTTCCGCAACGGTAAGACCAACACTTGTCGCCCCAGTCGCTTTATCAAGGATCTCGATGAGCGATATGTTGATATACCCGACAATCTTCCTTCGTCAACAACTTCATCTACCGCTTCGTTTGGCGGTGCGTGGGGTAGGCGAGAGCAGCACTACGAGCGGTCGTACGATGCGCCGCAACGTCCCTTCAAGGCTCCCGAGCCTCAACCGCACCTCAAGCCCGTGGCCGGCTCTCGTCGTGTAGTTACACCCGACACACCTGCACCTCAGGTGCGCGACAGCATTCTTTCATCGGCCGGCACATTGCGTCCCGGCACACGCATCCGACACGAACGCTTCGGACTCGGCACTGTCGAGGCTATCGAAGGTGCTGGCGACAACTGCAAGGTTAGTGTCGCATTCGACAATGTGGGTCGCAAGCAACTACTACTCAAATTTGCCAAGTTTACTATAATATAACATCTATAATACTCATCACAATATGTCACAACTTCCATCACCCTGCTATGTACTCGAAGAGGCTCTTTTGCGTCGCAACCTCCAACTCATCAAGTCGGTAAAAGACCGTGCCGGTGTCGACATTATCCTTGCTTTCAAGGCTTTTGCTCTTTGGGAGGCTTTCCCCATTGTGCGCGAGTATATACCCACTTCTACTGCAAGTTCTATACACGAGGCGCGTTTGGCTTACGAGGAGTTGGGCTGTTTGGCTCACACATATTCGCCGGCCTATACCGATGCTACTTTCGACGATATACTTCGCTATAGCAGTCACATTACATTCAACTCGCTCACACAGTTCAACCACTTTGCCGACCGTGTTGCTACCTACGAGCGTCACATTTCGTGTGGATTGCGCATCAACCCCGAGTTCTCCGATGTCGAGACCGATCTATACAATCCCTGTGCGCCGGGTTCTCGTTTGGGTGTTGTTGTCGACCAACTCCCTGCCACACTTCCTGCCGGCATCGAGGGCTTGCATTTCCACACACTTTGCGAGTCTACTTCATACGACCTCGAACGCACCTTGGCCGTTGTCGAGGAGCGTTTTGCTCCCTGGCTCTCGCAAGTCAAATGGCTCAACATGGGTGGTGGCCACCTCATGACCCGCAAGGGATACGACGTCGATCACCTCGTCAAGCTGCTCACCGATTTCCGTGCGCGCCATCCTCACTTGCAACTCATCATGGAGCCTGGTAGTGCCTTTGCTTGGCAAACAGGCACGTTGGAGACTACCATCGTCGATATTGTCGAGAATCATGGCATACGCACTGCCATCATCGATGCATCCTTTGCCTGTCACATGCCCGACTGTCTCGAAATGCCCTACAAACCTGCCATACGTGGTGCTAAAGAGCCGGGCGAGGCTCCCTATACCTACCGCATGGGTGGCAATTCTTGTCTTAGTGGCGACTTTGTTGGCGATTGGAGCTTCGACAAGCCTCTTGCCATTGGCGACCGCATCATCTTCGAGGATATGATACACTACACCATTGTCAAGACTACCATGTTCAACGGTGTGCCACACCCCGCTATCGCGGTGCGTCGTCCCGATGGTGCTACTCAGCTCTGGAAGCAATTCACATACGACGACTATCGCAATCGTATGGGTTGATTTTCTTGATAAAATACATATTTACAAAATTTTACAACATGCAGGCCGTGTCATTATTTTGACATGGCCTCTTCTTTGTTTTCATATTTCTTTCTGCCGTAAGCATCACCCGTTGTGGTAGTAACATATTTATTCTTATTTGTAGCAAAAAAATAGTAATGTTTACACTTTTATTTAAATTTTTTATTTGTACATTTGCGTTGTATTGTATAATGCCACAAAAACATATTTTTAAGTTGAAAAAAACAAAATTTAATACTAATTCTAATGAAAAAAATCAAACTTCTCATTTGTGCTTTTGTTGCCACACTATGTTGTGTACCACAACTCTCGGCACAAAAGTATCTCAACAACCCGCTGCCCGAAGCGTGGACTGCCGACTCTCTTTTGTCGGTCGTTTCCCCCGCCGAAGATAGTTGGTGGAAAGCCTTCGGAGATACTTGTCTCACGGCGCTCATCAACGAGGCTGTTGACAATAACTACGACCTCTTGGCTGCTGCTAAGCGTATTAAAGTAGCCAAGTCTATGTACAATAGTGCATTGGCAGGATACTCTCCTGTTATCAGTGCCGGTGCCGATTGGGTCAACAACCAAACAAGTGGCAACCTCACCGCTTCTTCGGCCGACCCTACATTGACTCGATACCTTCAAGCCGACCTATCGGTAAGCTGGGAGATTGACCTCTTTGGTAAAGTATACTTCCGTGCCAAGGAGAGCAAGGAGCAGTACAATGCTACCCAAGAAGAGTACAACGCAGCTATGATTGCACTTTGTGCGCAATTGGCTTCCAACTATATCACCCTGCGCACATATCAGTCGCAGATGCAGGTTGCCGAGCATCACCTCCTTTCGCAATTGGCTATACTCAACATTACCGAGACTCGTTTCAATACAGGTCTTGCATCGGCTCTCGATGTTGCTCAAGCCAAGACGGTATACCTCAATACTCGTGCATCGCTCCCTCAACTCGATGCCGCTATCGACAACCAAATCAACGTCATTGCCGTGCTTCTTGGTAAGTATCCCGCAGAGATTCGCAACCGCCTTGCTCTCCCTGCCACTCAACTCGACTACATGCACATCGTCAATGTCGGTATTCCCTACGACCTTTTGCGTCGTCGTCCCGACATTCGTCAAGCCGAGTACAACATCGCTGCACAAGCGGCTGCGGTAGGCATTGCTGTTACCGACTTCCTACCTTCTGTTTCGCTCAATGGTAGTGTTGGTTACGCCTCGCACGACCTCGACAAGTTCTTCGACCAAGGTAGTCTCGCTTTCAATATTACACCCTCATTCCGCTGGACTCTATTCAACGGTACACAACGCATTCAAGCACACAATGCCGCTAAGGCTCAGATGCAAGCCACTGTCGATAGCTACAACAGCACTGTATTGTTGGCTGTACAAGAGGTAGAGAGTGCCATGTCGTCTTACAAAAACTCGATTAAGCAATTGGTGTTTTTGCGCGAATTGGTCAACCAAGGCCAAATCACGCTCGACCTATCTATCGACCTCTATAAGAATGGTCTTGTCGATTTCCAAACAGTGCTCGATGCACAACGTCAAGCCCTCTCTTACCAAAATTCTCTCGAAGAGACCCGTGGCTCTTCGGCCAAAGCTTTAGTTAATCTATACCAAGCACTCGGTGGTGGTTGGTCCGACAATCAGTAATCTATAAAAACTCTATACACTATGAACAATCGTTTTCTTCTCGCTTCATTGCTTGCTACTGCCATCTTGGTTGGTTGCAACAACAATGACCAAACTGCAGTTACCCCCACTGCTCCCAATATCACAGTCGCTACTGCAATACAAGATTCGGTTACACTATACGCCTCATATCCCGGATACCTTGAGGCCAAGTCATACATCAACCTCATCGCTCGTGTAGCTGGTTTCCAAGAGGCTTCAAACTATGTTGCCGGACAACGCGTCGCCAAGGGCGATACGCTCTTTGTCATCGAGCCTTCTCGATACAAAGATGCCGTAGAGCAAGCCGAGGCTACTTTGGCTACTTGCAAGGCTCAACTCTACTATGCCGAGAACAACTACCGTCGCATGAAAGATGTTGCCAATACCAACGCTATCAGCGAGATAGACTATATCAAGTCTGAGGCTGCATACTACGAGGCCGAGGCGGCCGTGATGAATGCCGAGGCGGCTCTCCGTTCTGCTCGCACTTATCTCAGCTACTGCTACGTCATTGCTCCCTTCTCAGGTCGTCCCACTGCTTCCAACTTTGGCGAGGGCGACTACATCAATGCCAACACTACATTGGCTACCGTATACCAAGATGACCAAATGTATGCATACTTCAGTATCGACGATGCTCAGTACATGCGACTCATCCAAAATCTCAAGAACAACAAGACTACACTCCGTCACGATGCCGTGAAGCTCACTTTCAGCGAAGCGCTTCCTCACGAATATAGCGGTTATATCGACTACATTGCTCCCAACGTAGACCTCACTACAGGTACGCTCCGTGTGCGCGTCGTTGTCGACAACCCCTACAGCGAGCTCAAGCATGGCATGTACGCTACTGTTCACATGCCATATTCTCGTAGCGAAAAAGTAGTCATGGTGCGCGACGCCTCTATCGGTACCGACCAAGTGGGTAAGTATGTATACGTCGTCAACGACTCCAACCGTGTCGAAATGCGACACATTGAGATTGGTGAACTTTACAACGACTCTTTGCGTATTGTCGAGAGTGGTGTAAACCCCGGCGAAAAATACGTATCTCTCGCCTTGCAAAAGGTACACGAGGGTATGGTTATCAACCCCGTCGAGTAATTGTCAACCCTATTTCTTAACACAACAAATAGTGATAGTTTATGTTATCAAAGTTTTTTGTTAAGCATCCCATTTTTGCTACTGTATTGGCATTGGTAATGGTGTTGGCGGGTGGTATCACACTCTTTACACTGCCCATTGCTCAATACCCCGACATTACACCGCCTACGGTGCAAGTCACTGCCATTTATCCCGGTGCCGATGCCGAAACCATTGCCGAGACTGTGGGTGTGCCCATCGAGCAACAAGTCAATGGTGTCGATGGTATGATATATATGAGCTCTACCTCTTCTTCTACAGGTCAGTACACACTCACTGTTACCTTCGAGGTGGGTACCGATATCGACATGGCTACCGTATTGGTTCAAAACCGTGTTAGTACCGCACAGAACTCTCTGCCTCAATCGGTTATCGAGCAGGGTATTACCACCAAGAAACAATCTACAAGCATTGTTATGTTCTTGGCTCTCAACTCTCAAGAGGAGGTCTACGATGGTCTGTACCTCTCAAACTACGCCAACCTCAAGATTATCGACGAGCTCACTCGTCTCCCGGGAGTAGGTGGTGTTACCGTTTTTGGTGCCGACAACTATAGCATGCGTGTATGGCTCAAGCCCGACATCATGCAGATGCGTGGCGTCACTGCGGCCGAGGTGTACAATGCCATCGCTTCGCAAAACATCGTTGCGCCTGCCGGTAGTGTGGGTCAGCAACCTGTATCTTCGCCCGAGGCGTTCCAATTTACACTCAAAACCGAGGGTATGATGACCGATGTTTCGCAATTCAGCAACATCATCATCCGTTCCGACGGTAAGGGTGGCTATCTCCGTCTCAAAGACGTTGCTACCATCGAGTTGGGTAGTGCTTCTTACAACGTTTCTACCAACCTCAATGGTCGTGAAGCTGCAGCTATCGGTATCTATCAGCTCCCCGGTTCTAACGCTCTCGACGTAGCGCAAAACGTGCGCAATAAGATGGACGAGTTGCAACAATACTTCCCCGAGGGTGTACACTACGACGTCGTGCTCGATACTACCGAGTTCGTTACCGCATCTATCGAAGAGGTGCTCATCACCTTTATCGAGACTACGCTCATCGTTATGCTCGTTATTCTGCTCTTCTTGCAGAACTTCCGTGCGGTGATTATTCCTTCGCTCACTATTCCCGTTTCGCTCATTGCTACTTTTGCAGTCATGCAGGTTTTGGGCTTCTCTATCAATACGCTCACACTCTTCGGCTTGGTATTGGCTATTGCCATTGTGGTCGACGATGCTATTGTGGTTGTTGAGAATGCTACACGTCTGCTCGATACAGGGCAATATACTCGCCAAGAGGCTGTTATCAAGGCTATGGAGGAGATTACAGGCCCCGTTATCGGTGTGGTTTTGGTGTTGCTCTCGGTTTTCATCCCCACTGCATTCATTGGTGGCATCACAGGTGTGCTCTACAAGCAGTTTGCATTGACTATCGCCGTGGCCACAATATTTAGTGGTCTCAACTCGCTCACGCTCACACCGGCTCTCTGTGCCCTCTTCTTGCAACCCACTCGCGAGACCAAGTTCTGTGTATATCGCTGGTTCAACAAGGGTTTCGACGTTACACTTGCCGGATATGTAAGCATCATCACTTCGATGATTAAGAAACCCGTTGCCGCAATGCTCGTTTTCGTTGTACTCTCTATGGGTGCATTCTACGGCTTCATGAAGTGGCCCTCGTCATTCATCCCTGCCGAGGACTTGGGTTATGTCATTACTTCGGTACAATTGCCCAACGCTTCGTCGTTCGACCGCACTACCGAGGTGACAGAGCGTCTCCAAAAGATTGTTATGCAATACCCCGAGGTTGAGAATGTTCTTGTTATCAACGGTTTCTCTACACTCTTCGGCTCACAATCGTCCAACATGGGTACATTCTTCGTCGTTCTCAAGCCCTGGCACGATCGCTCGGGCAAGGAGCACAGTGCCGATGCCGTTGTGGCTCGCATCAACCGCGATGCGGCTGCTATCGAAGAGGCTATCATCTTTGCCATCAATCCTCCCGCTATCCAAGGTTTGGGTAATACAGGTGGTCTTGAGTGGCAACTCGAAGATGTCAATAACCAAGGTGTTGTTGCCATCGAGAGCGCTTTGCAAACCCTCAAAGCCGGCATCAGCGACTATCCCACATTGGGCTCTATCACCTCTTTCTTCGAGGGTGCTACTCCCCAATACTTCATCGAGTTCGACCGCAGTCGCATCGAGTTGATGGGGCTCGACATTAGCAATGTTTTCCAAGCACTCTCTTTCCAAATGGGTGCAAGCTACGTCAACGACTTCATCGACTTTGGTCGTGTATACCAAGTCAAAATGAGTGCCGAGGCTGCCGCTCGTGCCAATATCGATGATGTGCTCAAGCTTAGCGTTAAGAACAAAGACGGACAGATGGTTCCCTTCGCCGCCTTTACCAACATCAAGTCGGTTATGGGTCAAAACTTGGTTACTCGCTACAACATGTATCCCTCGGCATCTATTACCACACTCCCCGCGGCAGGTGCCAGCTCGGCGCAAGCTATCGAGCAAACCGAGCAACTTGTACGCGAGCAATTGGGCAACAACTTTGCACTCAGTTGGACAGGTATGGCTCAACAAGAGAAGGAGTCAGGCTCGGCTGTTACACTTATATTTGTTTTGGCTATCATATTGGTAGTCTTTGTATTGGCAGCTCAATACGAAAGCTGGACCGACCCCATCGCCGTTATCCTCTCTATGCCCACTGCCATTTTGGGTACAGTACTCGGCTGTTGGATTATGAGCGAGCCTATCAGTATCTACACTCAGATCGGTGTTATCTTGCTCATCGCCCTTTCGGCCAAGAATGCTATTCTTATCGTCGAGTTTGCACGCGAATACCGTAAGGAGGGCATGCCTATCAAAGAGTCGGCTATCGAGGCAGGTCGCTTGCGTTTGCGCCCCATCCTCATGACCTCTTTCGCATTCGTTATCGGTGTATTGCCACTCTTGTTTGCTTCGGGTGCCGGTGCTGCAAGCCGCATATCTCTTGGTGCTGCCGTTGTATTCGGTATGCTCATCAACACAATCTTGGGTACTATGTTTGTTCCCAACTTCTGGGTCATGATGCAATCGTTCCAAGAGAAGTACCTCACCGGTCTTTTCTCCGAGAAGAAACCTCAATCAAAGTCTGACAAGGAGTAGATCATATACCCACTTATTCTATATAATTTGCGAGGCTGTGTCTATATAAAAGGACACAGCCTCGTGCTTTTACCGCTCGTTCCTTTTCATCCTTCTTCTTCTCCATGCCCTCTTTCAACGCTTTTAGCCTCATTTCCTATTTCTCATGCCCTGCGATTCTTGCTGTTTATAAGAATTTTTCTTAAATTTGTAACGACTATATCCATCTGCAACCTGCGCACAAGTTTCGATAGAGTGGGGTGGATAGGTTATAAATTGAAACCTTAGTTTAATCTATATCGGCGACACAGTCGCTCGATACTAATTATAGAAACAATATGAGCAACAATAATCATGTAGTGATAATGGCCGGTGGCATTGGCAGCCGCTTTTGGCCCATGAGTACACCCGAGTGTCCCAAGCAATTTATCGATGTTATGGGATGCGGTCGCACACTTATACAACTCACCGTCGACCGCTTCCGTGGTATATGCGACCCCGAGCATGTTTGGGTTGTCACTTCCGAGCAATATCTATCTATTGTCAAGGAGCAACTTCCCGAGATTCCTGTCGACAACATCTTGGCCGAGCCTTGTCGTCGCAACACGGCTCCCTGTATTGCCTACGTTGCATGGAAAATTCAGCAACGATACCCCGATGCCAACATCGTCGTTACGCCAAGTGATGCACTTGTGCTCAATACTGTCGAGTTCCAACGCGTCGTTTCTCAAGCACTCAACTTCACTGCTCAAAGCAACGCCATTGTTACCATTGGTATTCGTCCCAGCCGTCCCGAGACTGGCTACGGCTACATCGCCGCCGGCAATCAACTCCCCGAGAGCGAGATTTGCAAGGTTGAGCAATTCAAGGAGAAACCCAACCTCGACACTGCCAAGGCATACCTGGCTGCCGGCAACTACCTCTGGAATGCCGGTATCTTTGTTTGGAATGTCAATACCATCGTCTCTTCTATTTCGGCCTATCAGCCCGACCTTGCCGACATTTTCAACAACATCGCTCCCTCGCTCTACACACCTGCCGAGGCCGAGGTTATAGCTAATCTCTTCCCCACATGCCCCAACATCTCTATCGACTATGCCGTCATGGAGAAGTCGCCCGATATTTATGTGCATCCTGCCGACTTCGGTTGGAGCGACCTCGGTACTTGGGGCTCTCTGCACACGCACATCGCACACGACGATGCGGGCAACGCTACTGTAGGCAACGTCAAGCTCTTTGATAGCGCCAACTGTATCGTACATGCTCCCCAAAACCGTCGCGTTGTTGTTCAAGGCCTCGACGGTTATATCGTGGCCGAGAAAGACAATACACTGCTCATTTGCAAGCTCGACCAAGAACAACGCATCAAAGACTTCTCGGCCGAATAATACATAAACCATACCACCCTTTATAAGGGTTACAAATACATAAGATAATGAAAAAAGCACTTATCACCGGTATTACAGGTCAAGATGGCTCTTTCTTGGCCGAGTTCCTGCTCGAAAAAGGCTACGAAGTGCATGGCATCTTGCGTCGTAGTTCCTCTTTCAATACCGCTCGCATCGAGCACCTTTACCTCGACGAGTGGGTGCGTGATATGAAAAACAAGCGCCTCATAAATCTACACTATGGCGACATGACCGACTCTTCTTCGCTCATTCGCATCATACAGATGATACAGCCCGACGAGATTTACAACCTTGCTGCCCAAAGCCACGTCAAGGTCAGCTTCGACGTCCCCGAGTATACTGCCGAGGTCGATGCAGTGGGCACGTTGCGTCTCTTGGAGGCTGTGCGCATCCTTGGTCTCGAAAAGAAGTGCCGCATATACCAAGCATCTACCAGCGAACTTTTTGGCATGGTACAAGAAGTCCCTCAAAAGGAGACCACTCCCTTCTATCCTCGTTCGCCCTATGGTGTTGCCAAGCAATACGGTTTCTGGATTACCAAAAACTACCGCGAGGCCTACGGCATGTTTGCCGTAAACGGTATACTCTTCAACCACGAGAGTGAGCGACGTGGCGAGAACTTTGTTACGCGCAAGATTACGCTTGCCGCTGCTCGCATTGCACAGGGATTGCAAGACAAGTTATATCTGGGCAACCTCAACTCGTTGCGCGATTGGGGCTATGCTCGCGACTATGTCGAGTGCATGTGGCTCATGTTGCAACACGACACGCCCGAAGATTTTGTTATCGCTACCGGCGAGTACCACACCGTGCGCGAGTTCTGCTCCATCGCTTTCCGCGAAGCGGGTATCGAGCTACGTTGGGAGGGTGAGGGTGTCGACGAAAAAGGTATCGACACCAAGACCGGTCGCATACTTGTCGAGGTCGATCCCAAGTTCTTCCGTCCCACCGAGGTCGATCAGCTCCTGGGCGATCCTGCCAAGGCCAAGACTCTTCTGGGTTGGAATCCCTGTAAGACTCCCTTCGACCAATTGGTGCGCATCATGGTCGAGCATGACCTCAACTTTGTCAAGAAACTCCACGCCAAAACTACATTGTAGATGGAAAGGAATGCCAAGATATATGTTGCCGGACACCGTGGCCTTGTAGGCTCGGCCATTTGGAACAACCTCACAGCCAAGGGGTATACCAACTTGGTGGGTCGCACCCATGCTCAGCTCGACCTGCTCGACCCTGTAGCCGTGCGTCGCTTCTTTGACGAGGAGCAACCCCAATATGTTGTCCTCGCGGCAGCTCACGTTGGCGGTATTATGGCCAACAATACCTATCGTGCCGACTTCATATATGAAAATCTGCAAATCCAGCAAAACGTCATCGGAGAGAGCTTCCGTCACGGCGTCAAGAAGTTGCTCTTCTTGGGTAGCACCTGCATATATCCCCGCGAGGCACCTCAACCCATGAGCGAAGATACGCTCCTCACTTCTCCCTTGGAGTACACCAACGAGCCCTACGCCATTGCCAAGATTGCCGGCCTCAAGATGTGCGAGAGCTTCAATATTCAGTATGGCACCAACTATATTGCTGTCATGCCTACCAATCTCTACGGCCCTCGCGACAATTTCCACCTCGAAAACAGCCACGTTCTCCCCGCGATGATACGCAAGATTCACCTCGGCAAGCAACTCTACGACGGCAATTACGAGGCGTTGCGTGCCGACCTCAATCTGCGACCGGTCGAAGGCGTAGATGGATCGGCTTCACTCTCCGACATCGAGCGCATTTTGGCCAAGTATGGCATCACCCGCGAGGCTGTTACCCTTTGGGGCACAGGCACTCCCGTGCGTGAGTTCCTCTGGAGCGAAGAGATGGCCGACGCTTCGGTTTTTGTACTCGAAAACATTGACTTTACCGACACCTATGCGCCCGATTGCAAGCAGATACGCAACTGTCACATCAACATAGGTACAGGCAAGGAAATATCTATTCGCGACGTAGCACACTTGATTGTCAATACTATAGGCTATCAAGGTCAACTATGCTTCGATGCAACAAAGCCCGATGGCACAATGCGCAAGCTCACCGATGTCTCTAAGTTGCATCGCCTCGGTTGGCATCACAAAATCGAGATTGACGAGGGCGTGCAACGTCTATACGAGTGGTATCTTTTAGGCGAAAAATAATCTCTATTTAATCTCTTAATTTATTAGTTTTATGGTAAAAAAAGTATTCTCTCTCTTATCGCTTTTTGTTGCAGCAACCACTTTGGTAGCTTGTTGCAACAGTAGCTCTCTCTCTGAGGGACAGTGGACTATCTCTTTCGATGAGCAGTCATCGGCTATCGATTTGTCTCAAGGCGACAACATCTTGGCCAACGACCTCTATGCTACCTATTGCAATGGCGAGCGCTTGGTGTCGTCTCGCGAATACACACATCGCTCTTTCAAGCAATCCTCTATCAACGATGTTTTTGGCGCGGGTAAGGTATTCTCTGTTGTATACACTGCTGAGGGGCTCCCTACGCTCACGCAATCGTTCTACATCTATCCTCATCTCGATTATCTACTCACCGACTTTACATTGCAAGCCGATAGCACTGTAGCTTCCAACTACATGGCGCCTGTCAATATCGACTCTGTGCAATCGTTAGATGCCCAAGGCGACGCACTCCGCATGTTATTTGTTCCCTTCGACAACGACTGCTGGATTCGCTACGCCTCTCACCCCGCACGCTTTGCATCACTCACAAGCTACGAGGTTACTGCTATGTTCAACAACGACTCTCGTTGCGGTTATGTAGTAGGTTCGGTCGAGCACGATGCTTGGAAAACCGCTATCACCACTACTTGCGACACACTCGCCGGCACTTTTGCCTCTTTGCGTTGTTACGGTGGTGTAGCCGACTCGCTCACTCGCGACTCTAAGCCTCACGGTACACTCAAGGCTGCTTCTATCAAGTCGCCCAAGGTCATGTTGGGCCGTTTTGCCGATTGGCGCGATGGCCTCGACACTTACGGCGAGGCTAATGCTCTCGTTGCTCCTCCCAAGGCTTGGGACAAGGCCGTGCCTTTTGGTTGGAACAGTTGGGGTGCTTTGCAATTCGACCTCACATACGACAAGGCTATCGAGGTTTCCGACTTCTACCGCGACCACTTGCAATGCAACAACTTCCACAATGCCGACACGCTTGTTTACACAGGTCTCGACTCGGGTTGGAACAGCTTCACCGAAGACCAACTTCGTGCCTTTGTTGAGCGTTGCAAGGCCAACGGTCAAGTTGCCGGTATCTATTGGACTCCCTTCGTGCATTGGGGTCGCAATCCTCATCAATATATCGAGCATGGCGATGGTTACCAATTCAAGGACGTATATCTCTATGCCAACGGCAAGCACCAAACGCTCGACGGTGGTCGTGCCATAGACCCCACTCACCCCGCTATTGAGGCTACTATGAAGTATTTCTCCGACCTCTTTACTCGCCTTGGTTATGAGTATGTCAAGCTCGACTTCATGACTCACGGTGCTATGGAGGCCGATAGCTGGTATCGACCCGAAATTCAAACCGGTATTCAAGCCTACAACTATGGCCTTAACCTCATAGAGAAGTATTTCGGTCACATGTACATCAACTTCTCTATCTCGCCTGCATTCCCAGCTCAGTATGCTCAGTCGCGCCGTATCGCTTGCGATGCGTGGAACAAAATCAAAGATACCGAGTACACTCTCAATGCTCTCTCTTACGGTTGGTGGCTCGACAAGCCATACCAATTCAACGACCCCGACCACATTGTATTGCGCAATGCTACCGAGGGCGAAAACCGTGCCCGTGTCACTTCGGGTGTCATCACAGGTATTTTCATCTGTGGCGACGACTTTAGTGCCGGTGGTGCCGAGGTTGACAAGCTCCGTGCCAAGAAGTTCTTGACCAACGCCGAGATTATCTCTATCGCCAATGGTGTATCTTTCCGTCCCGTCGAGGGTTGTGGCGAGCGTAGCGAAAACCAATTCATCCGCTTTGAGGAAGACGGAACTGCCTACTACGCTATTTTCAACTATACCGACTCTCCTCTCAACGCTACTGTCGATATGCAACGCATAGGTCTTGATGCCGAGGCTACCTACGCCATGCGCGAGTTGTGGAGCGGTGTCGAGAGTGAGGCTGCTGCTTCATTCCAAGTTGAAGTACCCGCGGCCGATGTTGCTATCTTCCGCATCATCAAGAAATAATTGTGAGCCCTGCGCTCTATATATAATATATGTAACATTCGACACACGATATGGACTATATCAAACTTCTCAGACCCGCACAGTGGAGCAAGAATCTCTTCGTCTTCCTTCCACTATTCTTTGCTCAGAATATCGACAATCTGCCTCGCCTATTGGCGGTTATAGTAGCCTTTGTGGCGCTTTGTTTGGCAAGTAGCTCTATATATCTGCTCAATGATATGTGCGATGTTGAGTTCGATCGCAAGCACCCCGAAAAGTGTCGTCGTCCTATCGCTTCGGGCAGGGTTTCCCTGCCCGCGGCTCGAGTGTTATATGCCTTGCTTCTCACTCTTTCGCTTGCTGTCGTTGCGATATTTTTGCCTTCGGTACCCATGTTTGTAGTCTTGGGTACATACTTGCTCATCAATCATGCCTACTCGTTGCGGCTCAAGCATGTAGCCATTCTCGATGTCATGTTGGTGGCGTTCGGCTTTGTCTTACGCATCATTGCCGGTGCTCTTGCTGCCGATGTTGTTCCCTCACATTGGATTATCATCATGACATTTCTCTTGGCGCTCTTCCTTGTCTTGGCCAAGCGTCGCGATGATGTTATCAAGTACGAGCGCACGCAAGCCGTTGCTCGTCGCAACGTCACTGCCTACAATCGCAACTACCTCGACCACGTTATTACGCTTGTTGCTGCCATCACGTTGGTGAGCTACATCATGTACACCGTCGACGAGGATATTGTTGCTCGCTTTCAATGCAACTACGTCTACGCTACCGCTATCTTTGTTTTGGCTGGCATCTTGCGATATTTGCAGATTACGCTTGTCGACGAGAAGAGTTGGAGTCCCACCAAGATAATCATGCGCGACCGTTTCTTGCAACTCTGTGTCTCGGGTTGGTTGTTACTTTTTGCCTACATCATCTATGGATAAGCCTGTAGTTGCACTCTTCGATTTCGACGGCACAATCACACGTAGCGATACATTGCCTCTATTCATTCGTCATGCTACAGGGTGGGGCGGTTTGGCGCTATCTATGCTCTCTACACTCCCGGCTATGGTCATTCTGGCTTGCTCGGGTTGGAAGTCGGTTTGGGGCATCGATGCCGGTTCTACCAAGGAGCGACTCTTGCGCCGCTGTTTTGCCTCGCGCACAGTTGACGATGTGGCTTGTCTCGGCAACCAATTCATACCCAAGGTCAATGCTGTTCTTGCTCCTGCAGTAGTCGAGCGTATGCAATGGCACAAGGCTCAAGGACACAAGGTTGTCGTTGTCTCGGCAAGTGTCGATGTGTGGGTCAAGCCCTGGTGCGACGCCCACGGTGTCGATGAGGTCATTGCTACCCGTTTGCAAGTCGAGGGAAACACCTATACAGGTCGTTTCATGGGCCCCAACTGCAACGGTCGTGAGAAAGTGGCTCGCATAGCGGAGCTCTACACACCCGACCATTATCATCTCGTGGCCTACGGCAACAGCTCGGGCGACTATCCCATGTTTCGATATGCTCACGAGGCTTTTCTATGCACCGATGGTAGCATAGCGCCTTTTCAAGAACCTTAGGTTATTATCACTCTCTCTTATCTCTTATGTCCTGCGTCGCCCTCACGATGCACCGATTGACGTTTGTCAAAAAATCAAAGAAAAAGCACAAATTATTTCCTCGCAACAAAGTGATTTGCTATATTTGACAAAACATTTTTGCAAAATGTAAATTTATACGCACTTTGTTTTTGCAATTTTACTCGATTTTAATAACCTTAATAGATAACCTGTTTATTATCAAACAACAATGAAAAGGCTTTCACTATTTTTGGCATTTGCCTTCTGTATCGTGGTTGCTATGGTAGCGCAGAGTACCATTCAACTCACGACTTCACGTCCTGTGGGCGAAGAGTTTGTCATGACTCTATACTCTACATCGAGCAACGACCCCTTTACTATCGATTGGGGCGATGGCTCTAAGACTACTCACAATGTGTCGCCTACCGATATTCCCTATTTTCAACGCATTGCAGGTACACTCCGTGGCAATACACTCACCATTACAGGCAACATTGTTCACCTCACTGCCACCGAGCAAGCTATTACATCTGTCGAGATTGCCAATCAAACACACCTCAAAGAGCTCTGCTTGTCGCAAAACGAACTCTCGCACATAGCTTTCGTGGGCGATGCTGCTCCCTTGCAGTCATTGCAACTCAACAACAACCGGCTCACCAATAGCACCGAGAGCAATCCCACGCTGGGCCTTGAGGTTTTTGCTTCAACTCTCAGCACCCTCGATCTCTCCAACAACAACCTCATTTGCCTCAATATTCAAGAGCTGGTCAATCTCAAGGAGCTGTATATTAAGGACAACCCCTTGTTTACATCTATCTTCATTGCCATGCCCGAGGAGTCGCGCGACATCGAAAAAATCGATCTCTCTAATGGCGACCTCTCGCACTTCTATCCCATATACATGCCCAAGCTCACCTCCTTGCACCTTGCCAACAATACGCTCATGGAGGACTTTGTTATCGACCACTACTATCCTGCGCTCAAATATCTCTCTATCAATGGCAACTACATCCCCGCTATCGATGTTACAGAGTGTGCCAAGTTGGAGCAGTTCGATTGTTCGCGCAACTACTTGACCAATCTCGATGTCTCGCAAAATGCGCAACTCACACAATTGCTCTGTTCGGCCAATCAACTTTCGGCTATCAACGTTTCCAACAACGTCATGCTCACTACCTTGTCGTGCGATAGCAACAACATTGCCAAGATCGACCTTTTGCAAAACAACAAGTTGCAATACATCAACGTGTCGAGCAACCCCATCTCTTTTATCGACCTTTCACAAGCCTACAACCTGCGTCGTTTTGAGGCGGCTGCTACCTTGTGCGACTACTTCTATTTCAACCACGTCAATCCTGCCGGTCGTTTCGAGTATGTCGATGTGCGCGACAACCCCAACCTCACTGCCGATGCGCTCAACTGCATGTACAAGACCATGCCCGTGCATCATGGTAGCTCCTACAGTGCCAACTTGCTCATAAGTGGCTCTAATGGAGAGACCTCCGATACTTCATACCCCAACAGCACCGACATGGGTTGGAAAACCGATATTCAAGGCGACGGTACTGCCACCAATCACTTGGTCGACGTTACATTCGATGCAGTCAAGTCGGGCAATACAATCGACATTACAGGCACTTTTGGCGGTATCAATGCCGACCAATCTTATACCTTTGCCGAGTATACTACCGAGTTTGGTACTTTTGCTGTGGCTCAATGGGATACTCCTTATTATCAAAAGTTTAAAGAGGTTACCGACAAGGCCAATGTGGGTGTACCCATCGTTGTGTTTGCATTTCCCAAGGTGGGATACAAGTTCAAGAACATAGAGATTGACGGTCGCGTGGTAGAGAACAACACCTTTGTTATCAACCAAGCCGCCAATGTAAAGGTAAACTTTGCCGTTGAAGAAAACTCTATCACTTTCACTACTACCCAAGGCATTCCCTTGTCATTCCAACTTGGTGGACCCGACCTCAGCAATACAATTGAGATCGATTGGGGTAATGGTAGCCGTCAGCAATACACCATTCCTCAATATGCCGACTATACCATCGCCGGTGGTCGCATTGAGGGCACATCTATGGGCTCTACTGTTACCATTTACGGTAATGTTATATATGCCAACTTCGAGAGCGAACCCTACTTTGTGGGTTGGGACAACCAGATTACAGCCATCGACCTCTCGCAAAATACTTATCTCGAATATCTCGACCTCTATTGGAACCCTGTTCGCACCCTCAATCTTGCCGGCATGAGCCGTCTTGAGGTATTGGGTGTGAGTTACACCGCGCTCAAAGAGCTCAACTTGGCAGGCGCTTCCAACCTCTTGCAACTCGAATGTTATAGCGATGGTTACGGTTTTGAGGAAGACGGTATCGCATTGCTCTCGCAACTCGATATCTCTAAGACTCCCAAGTTGCGCTACCTCGATGCCAAGAACAACCGCCTCGAAACCATCAACTTTGCCTACAACAGCGACTTGAACTATATCAATATTTCAAACAACAATATTTCCTATGTCGATGTTACCAACCTGCCTACTTTGTGGTATTTCATGGCGGCCGACAACGAGCTTACTCAACTCGATTTGTCACAAAACATACAGTTGGTAGAGTTGGCTTTGAGCAACAACAACCTCACCGAACTCAATCTTTCTAATAACAATAGTATACAATTATTGTCTATTGAAAATAATGCTATCGCAACACTCGATTTGAGCGGTATGGCCAACCTTATGCAACTCAAAATAGGTGGCAACGGCCTCACTGCTTGTCAGCTCAACGACATCTACTACTCATTGCCTCAATATCCCGAACTCACCCAAGAGGAGCAAGATGCCATAGCGGGCTATCCCTTGAATGTGGGTCAAGCCGGTGAAGCAACCCCCAACGACTCTTACGGTGCCGATGCTTCTATCGCTACTTCAAAGGGTTGGAGCATCAACATTGCCGGCAATGGCAATGGTTGCGAGACTGCCTATATCGACATCGTTCCCTCTGAGAATGGCTCTATCCGCTTGTACGATGTTGACAATAACGAGATTTTATCGGGTACTACCACCCTGCGCAATAGTGACATCACTGTGGTCGCTACGCCTGCCGAGGGTTATGCCTACACCTCTGTTTTGCTGAACGATGTAGAGGAAGTCAAGGGCAACACATTCATGATTGGTGCCTACTGCCGTGTGCAAGGTCTCTTCAATAGCAACCAAGCAATCGACGACAATCTCTCTCGCACTACTCGCGTCTTTGCCACTCGCGGTGCTATACATGTCGAGGCTCACGAGCGCGTGATGGTTGCAGTATACACTATCGATGGTCGCTTGGTATATGAGACTGCCGTACTCGACAACGTCTCAATACCCACACCCTCGGGCATGTATATCGTGCGAGTTGTCGACAACAACCAAACCGAAACACACACCATAGCCGTGCAATAATCGGCTACTTAAACCACAATAAAATAGGCTGCGCCCAAAGTTTCAGGGTGCAGCCTATTTTTTTTCTATAAGATCGAGAGTTGTACCTCTGTGGGTCGCTCTTTATAGCTCTACCACTCGGCTCTCTTAAATCGTCGCTTCAACATTATGTCGTTTATATTCACGCCCTCGTCGAGGGTGTTCAGGTCTACATATCCATTTATACCCTCTACCACACCGCGATTGCTATATTGCCATATTGTACACTCACGCTTGTCTTCGAGCGAGGGCGAGGGCTTGAATTGGTAGGCTCCATAGCGTGCTATCCACAAGATGTGGTCGTCAAATGAGCGTTGCAACAGGTAGTTATAGAAGCGTTGGTGTGTGTAGATAATAGGACGCGTACCCCATTGTGCAAGTATCATTGATGAGAATTTCTCCAAGCTGTCGCATATCTGCTTGCTGGGCTTGCGACCTTTCTCTTCAATATCTACAACGGGTATGAGGTCTTGGGTAGAGAGGTCTACAAGGCTCATAAAGTTCTTGTATTGCACTGCTACAGGCACGTTGGGGTGGAAGTAGTGGTAGCTACCCACTGCAAGTCCTGCTCGGCGCGCTTGCTCTGTATTGTAGCGGTATAGCGAGTCTTTGTGTGATGAGCCTTCGGTGGCTTTGATGTAGACAAACTTGATGTTGGTCTCGCTACCTACACGATCCCAATCGATCTTGCCTTGATAGTGCGACACGTCGATACCCTGTTTGTCCCAATCGCCACAGCATCCCAGATCATCGGGCTGTTGTTCTATGATGGTAAGTGCTATCACGCCTACGATTGTCATAGCCGATAGTGCCACCAAGAGTTTGCCCAATGCGTTGAGGCGAAAGATTTTCTTTTCTCCTGTCATTTTATTTCTACTGCCTTGCGGTTTACTTATTTCTCTATTTCAATATATCGGCTCTCGTCGTCGGCTGTTTTGATGTGTACCGCAACTGCCTCGTCGGGTAGTATCTCGGCTATGTTTTCGGGCCATTCGATAAAGCACAGACTGCCACTGTCAAAGTAGTCTTGGCAACCCATATCGAGTGCCTCTACAATCTTATTGATGCGGTAGCAGTCAAAGTGATATATAGTGCTGCCATTGCCGGCAAGATACTCATTTACAATGGCAAATGTAGGACTGTTGATGACATCGGTTACACCCAGCTCCTCGCACACGGCCTTGATGAATGTGGTCTTTCCGGCGCCCATGTGGCCATAGAAGGCAAAGATGGTGTCGTTGCCTATGTTGTCGATAAAGGTGCGTGCGGCTTGGTGTATGCGGTCGAGGCTCTCTATTTGTATTTGTATCATAGTGTTGTTATTTGGCTGTGAGTGTTATCAGAGGAACCATCATCTCTTCGAGCGATATACCTCCGTGTTGGAAAGTGTCCTTATAGTAACTTACGTAGTAGTTGTAGTTGTTGGGGTAGGCAAAGAAGTCGCTGTTGGTAGCAAAGATATAGGTCGAGCTGATGTTGGGCGAGGGTAGGCCATAGAGCTTCGGATTCTTTATCTCGTATACCTGCTTGGGGTTGTAACTGAGTGACTTGCCTACTTTATAGCGCAAGTTGGTATTGGTATTTTTGTCGCCTATAACTTTGATAGGACTATCGACGTGTACCGTGCCGTGGTCGGTTGTGAGGATAATTTTGTATCCGCTCTCGGCTATCTTCTTAAAGAGGTCTATAGCCGATGAGTGGCGAAACCATGACTCGGTAAGCGAGCGATAGGCTGCCTCGGTCGAGGCGAGCTCGCGCATCATCTTCGACTCGGTGCGGGCATGTGATAGCATATCGATAAAGTTGAGTACGCACACATTCAACGGCTTGTCGGTAAAGCGCGAGAAGTTCTGCAAGAGCTTGTCTCCGTAGGCGTTTTCGTTGATTTTGTTGTAGGTAAACTCATAGTTCTTGCGGAAACGGTCGAGTTGTGTCTGTATGAGGGGTGCTTCGTTGAGGTTCTTGCCCTCTTCTTCGTCTTCGTCTACCCATAGGTCGGGAAACATCTCGGCTATTTTGTTGGGCATCAGACCCGAGAAGATTGCGTTGCGGGCATATTGGGTTGCGGTGGGCAGTATGCTGCAATACATCTCTTCCTCGGCAGTAAAGTAGTTGCTGAGTAGGGGTTGTATGATGCGCCATTGGTCGAGGCGGAAGTTATCGATGAGTATAAAGAAGAGCTTCTCGCCATTGTCCAGGGCAGGAAAAACGCGCTTCTTGAAGAGCTCGTGGCTCATCATGGGGTGGTCGTCGGTGGTTATCCAGCGCTCGTAGTTTTTCTTGATAAACTTGGCAAACGCGGCATTGGCTTCCACCTTCTGCATGCGCAATAGGTCGTCCATATTGGTTGTCTCGGCATGCGATAGCTCAAGATCCCAATAAACGAGTTTGCGATATACTTCGTTCCAATCTTCCCAGGTAGATGAGTTGTTTATGAGCATACCTATGCGGCCAAACTCTTGTTGGTAGTTGCTCGTTGTCTCGTCCGATATAATCTCGCGACTATGCAAGTTCTTCTTGATAGAGAGAAATATCTGGTTGGGATTGACGGGCTTGATGAGGTAATCGGCAATTTTGTTGCCTATGGCCTGGTTCATAATATCCTCTTCCTCACTCTTGGTTATCATGACCACAGGTATCTCGGGGTGACGCTCTTTGATGTGGCTCAGGGTCTCCAGGCCACTCAAGCCGGGCATGTTCTCATCGAGAATGATGAGATCGTATTTCTCTTTTTCGCACGCATCGAGGGCATCGAGACCATTGGTCACGGTGGTGAGGTCATATCCCTTCTGTGTGAGAAAAAGTATGTGAGGCTTGAGCAAGTCTATCTCGTCATCGGCCCATAGTATCATCGGTTGTTTCATCGTTGTAGGGGGTGTAGAAGTTGTTAAAAAACTCGAAGTACTCTTCCAACGTGCGACCTTGCAATAGCAACTCGTAGTTGGCTGTACTTATCATCACCGGTCGCACGCCTTCGGGTAGTACAAAGCTGCTTTCGTTGGTCATTACCGAGCGGTAGTGTACCACCTCTTCAAAGGTGTTGAAGCCTTTGACCATGAGCAACGACAAGTCGTTGAATGTAACAATATCGAGGTCGAAATCTTTCACTAAGAAGTGTGAAAAATTCATGCGTGCTACCTCATAGAGCAACAAGTTGGCCGATATCTCACGGTTGTTGAAGGCATACAGGAAGTAGTGCTCGCTGAGGGGGGTGTATGTAAATGTGCGTGTACTGTCGGCCACGGCGTTCTCGCCTTCGCCCAGTCGGGTATCCCACACCATGCCGCGTGCATTGCCACTGCCACTCACTTCGCGACCTTGTGTTATGCCCTTGAGAATGTTGCCGGTAAACTCGCTCACATCGGACGAGGGGTACTTGTCGATGAGGGTTTGAACAATATCTTTAAACTTGTCGAAGTCCTTGTCGCCTATGTAGGCCATAGCGTCGAGGAACATAAACTTGTGCATGATGTCCGACAGTGGGTATTCGCTCTTGGCTTGTGCCACATATTGATGCACGGCGGGGTTGTCGTTGTTGAGATATGCCGTGTAGGTCTTGTGGTAGAGAGAGTCTTGCATGGCACCCTCATTGCGACGTTTTTCGAGATAGTAGGGGTCGCTCAGTGCTATGGCATATTCGCTCTCCTTGAAGAGTGTGAGTATCTTGCTGCGGTATGTCTCGGCCTGTTCGGGCTCGTTGTTGCGCATGTGCATCAAGTAACGGTTGTAGTAGGTGTCGAGGCGATATTTGTGCTCGGGGAATCGTTTTTCCAACTCGTCAAATGTTGCCGATGCCGCCTCATAGTCTTCCAAGTCGTTCTTGAGGATGATACCCATGTTGTAGAGTCCCTCGATGATAATCTCGTTTGACGATGCCATCTCCTCGGGTGTCAGAGGTATCTGTTTGAGATAATACTCTATCTTGTGCGGGTCGTCGGCATTGGCAAGGGCCACACTGTCGACGGGTGTGCTATTTGTGCCTTCGGCCATGGCCGGGGCGTTGTCGGCCTCTGTGTCGTTGCTACCTACGTTGCCAAAGTCGCTGGTTGAGAAGCCCGACTTGTTGCGACGACGCCAATCATCTTCCAACTTACGTGAGCCCCATTTTTTTTGGAACTCCGACTTACCCGAGTTGATGAGTTGTTGGTTGTAGAAGTACCACGAGCCATCGCCGGCCATAGTATTGTTCATGGGCTGGTTGGCTCCACCTTTCAGTAAGTTAGTGCTCAAGCCTTCGTTTTCGGCCAGATACTCTTCGCGGGCACGTTCTTCGGCCTCTTTCTTCTCGGTTTCGATAAGGTCGTCTATCATCTTTTGCAACACGGCATTACGCTCCTCCTCGCTCATGCGGGCAAGGTTTTGCAAGCTGTCTTGCAACTCGACGTTCTGTGCATATACGACCAACTTGTCGAGCACAGCCGAGCGACGTGTGAGCAACTTGTAGTTGGGGTAGTCTTCCTTGAGCATGGGTATTGCCTCGGAGTAGCAGGGTTGTGCATCGACATACTCGCGACGACCAAAGTGCAACTCGCCCAGCGTGATTTGGCACACGGCTTTTTCTATACCGTTGCGAGTGCTTTTCTCTACTGCTTTCTTGTAGTTGTCTATGGCATGTGTGGTATCGTTGTGAGCCATGTAGAGGTTGCCTATGGCATAGTATATCTGGTCGAGATAATCTTTGTTTACACTTCTGTGAGTGAGGCGTTCGAGCGATTTTACCTCTTTCTCCACGTTGCTACCGGCATATACCTCGCTCATCTTGATGCGGGCGTTGAACTGTGTGCGGTAGGTGGGGTTCATATTGATAACCTTCTTGAAGGCATTGTATGACTCTACAGGTTGCTTGTCGATGGCATAGAGCTGACCCAACAAGAATGTGAGACGCGCCTTTTGCGACTTGTTGTGCTCGTCTTTGATGGCTGTCTCAAGGAAAGGAATAGCCTTGGCGTAGTTCTTGGTTTTGATGAGATAGTCGGTATTGACAGTAGCAAACGTACTATTCATCTCGGGAGGTAGGCTGTCGTTGTTGGCTTTGTAGAGCACATCTTCGGCTTCATAAATCCAGTCGAGAGCGATGTAACTGCGAGCTTGCCACAGACGAGCTTCGGCAACGGTCTTGGGTAGCCATGAGTAGTGTTGCGCAATGTACATAAAAGTGGCCGAGGCACCCAAAAAGTCGCCCTTGTTGTACTGAGCCTTGCCCATGAGCATCCATGCGTTGTGTATAAAGGGGTTATACTCTTCTCGTTGCATATACTCCTTGTACTTGGGGTCGTTGCGCTTGCCTTGTGTGCGCTTGGGCTTGCTCTTGATACTGTGCTTTTGTATCGCGCTTTGGCACTTCTCTATTGTACGGTCGAAAGAGCCCTGAGGTTGAGGGTCTTTGGGGTTGCTGTAGGCTTGAGCCGGAGTGGTGTATACGAGGTCGGTATAGTTGTCTTCGTATTGGTCTTGTTGCAACTTGAGTTGCTCTATATAGTTCTGCTCGGCATTGAAGTAAACGTTGTAGCGGGTGGTCATCGATTGGTAGAAGCGAGTCCAACCGGTGTTTTTGGTAGTATTGCACGACGATCACAACACGACAATGAGTAGTGTTGCAACGATGTATATGTGGGTGATAGTCTCTTTTTTCATCTTTACATATAACGTTTTTTGTCGTGGTTTATTGTCTTATATTCATGCTCTTGTTGCGCAATGTGCGTGTGTACAGGGCGTGTATTGCCTTGGCAATTGCATATAGCACTACGAGCACTACTACTATGCAAGCACCTGTGGGGACAGCAATGATGGCCGACATAAAGAGCCCGACCACGCTACCTGCGAGGCACACACTACCCGATAGTATCATCATCGTTTTGTATCGAGAGGTGTAGAGCTCGGCAATAATCTGTGGCAGTGTGAGCACCGACATGAGCAACATGATGCCAATGAGTCGTATGGAGAGTACCACGCCGATGGCTATAAAGAGCATCATGATGGTGTTGATGTGACTCGTTTTTATGCCTTGAATGCGAGCAAAGTCGGTATCGAATGCAGTGTAGAGTATGGGGCGGTATTGCACGGTAACATAGAGCACAAGTGCCAATGTGTAGATGGCAAAGAGGGTAATATCGGTAGTGGTGATGGTGAGGATGTTGCCAAATAGAAACTCCGACAGCCCCGGTGTGTAGCCCGGTGTGAGGAAAATAAAGATGATGCCCACAGCCATGCCCACAGCCCAAAATAGTGCTATCGCCGAGTCTTCGCGTATGCGCTTAGTGCGCGAAGTGAGCTCGATGCCCAATGCCGTGGCGGTAGCAAATATGAGCGCCGAAAAGGTGGGCGAAATGCCTGCAAAGTATCCAATACCCAACCCGCCGAAAGAGGCATGTGTGAGCCCGCCGGCGATGAAAACCATGCGCCGTGTGACGATGTAGGTGCCAATGATGGCCGCTACAACCGAAATGAGCAGGATGCCTACAAGGGCGTTTTGGAAGAATGTATATTGCAGTATATCCATTGTTTGGTGGTGGTTAAAAGCGTCTTTCGCCAACGATGAGCAGTACTTCGTCTTTTACCTCGTCGGGTAGTTCTATGCCACGCAGTTGCAAGCTACGCACCCAGCCGGCTACTTCGTGGCTCTGCATGGTGTATAGCACCTCGCGAAAGAGTGCACATTGCTCGTCGTTGTATTGGTTGGATGGAGTGCCGCGCCATTTGTCCAGTTCCTCGTCGTCGTAGTACTCAATGTCGCGACTCACGGCAGCCAACAGACTGTCGCGCTCGCACACTTGGTGTTGTCCGCAACACTCCTCGGGTATCTCGGGGGCTTCGGGTTCGGTGGGAAGCCCGAGAGCCTTGGCACGCTGTAGCTTGTAGCGATGTACAACATAGAGTATGATGCCTGTGACAATGAGTATGGCTATGAGTATGATGCAAATTATAAGCATGAGTTATTCTCCTTTGTTTCGTTGTGCGTAATGATAAATCCGGCTTCTTGCAGGTCGCTCCAATAGTGGGGGTAGGACTTGCTCACAACCTGAGGGTTGTCTATCCATATCTCCTCGTGGCAGAGGGCAGCCGGAGCAAATGCCATGGCCATGCGGTGATCGTTGTGCGTGTCGATGACAATGGGGTGTTGTACCTCGCAACGCTCGCCGTTCCACACCAAGCAGTCGGGTCGAGGCGAGGTGAATATATATCCCAACTTGGCAGCTTCGCTTATAAGCGCTTCGATGCGGTTGCTCTCCTTGATGCGCAGGTTGCTGATGCCCTCGATAGAGAAGTGTTGGCCTCTCAAGGCGCAAGTGATGGCTATGGTTTGTGCCAAGTCGGGCTCGCCCATGAGGTTGAGTTGCAGAGGCTTGTCGCTACCCGATTGTGAGGCAGAGAGTGTTGCACCGTTGCTATCGAAAGCTGTTTTTACGCCCCACAGTGTAGCATAGATAGCTATCATGGCGTCGCCTTGCAAGCTTGTGGCCGGGAGGTGTGCCAAGTGGTAGCTGTGGCCATTGAGCGCCGCTATCTGGTACCAATAGGATGCCGCCGAGTAGTCGGGCTCGATGTCGTAGGGCATAGGCTCGTAGGGTGAAGGATGCACTTCTATGCGGTTGTCTGAGCGAGAGACTGAGGCTCCAAAGTGACGCATCATGCCTATTGTCATGTCGATATAGGGCAGTGAAAGTATCTCGCCTTGCAGGGTGATGTGCAGTGCTTGTTGCATATATGGGGCAATGAGTAAAATTGCCGATATAAACTGCGAACTGATATTGCCCGGCATGGTGATGTGGCCACCTTGCAACTTGCTACCTTTGATGCGTAAGGGAGGGAAACCCTCGTTGCCCACATATTCGATGCTTGCTCCCAATTGTCGTAGTGCCTCGACAAGTGGTGCTATGGGGCGCTGCAACATGCGGTCGGAGCCTGTGATGGTAACGTCGCTGCCCTCTTGTGATGCGAAGTAGGCAGTGAGAAAACGCATTGCTGTGCCCGCAGCGCCTATGTCTATGGTAGTGTCGTTGCCATTGAGAGCCTTAGAGAGCACCTCGGTATCGTCGCACACAGCCAAGTGATGAATGGGGTGTGTAGAGCGAGCCATCGCACGGATGATGAGTGCGCGGTTGCTGATACTCTTGGATGCGGGCAGTGTAATGTTGCACGCATGAGTGTGTTGTGCTGTAATGCGATACTTCAATGCTCGAATAGGGGGAAATAGCTTGTTGTGTTATGCGTTGTTGCTGTCGCGACGAGTGCCGAGTAGCTCCATCGAGTCGGCAACAATCTCGGTGCGTTGGTGTGTTACACCGGCTTGGTCGTTCCATTGACTTGTGCGCAACTTGCCTTCGATGTATACTTGAGTGCCTTTGCGCACATATTTCTCGGCAATTTCGGCCAGGCCACGCCACAATACGATGTTGTGCCATTCGGTTCTATCGGGCACTTCGGTGCCATTGGCAGCGGTGTATCCGCGCTCGGTTGTAGCCATACGCAGGCGGGCTACACAAACGCCTTTTTCGAGGTATCTTACTTCGGGGTCAGCACCAACGTGACCCACCAATATTACTTTGTTTACCGACATAAATGTGAGTATTTATTAAGGGTAACAAAGGTAGTAAAAAAGCGTATAAAAGCCAACGATTGTAGAGGGCTTTTTTTGCGCTGTTTCGGGTGTAATATTGGTAGGTACACATCCGTGCCGTTGTGGTTGTAGATTACTCAAAGAGCGATGTTTCGTTGTAGAGCGTGCGCACGTCGTTGAGGAAGTCTTGCAACTCCTGTTCATGTGCCTCTTCGTCGGCGAGAATTTTCTTGGCCAGGTCGCAAGTAGTGAAGTCTTTGCCATTGGTGAAGGAGGCAATTTCTTGGTATCGCAAGATGGCGCAACGCTCGGAGTCGGTGTTCTGTAATAGCAGTCGATTGACGTCGAAATCGCCGTCGGGCTCGTTGTATGTACAGTCGGCATATTCAAACCAGCGATGCGGGTTGAGCAGGGGAGTGCCTTCGAGTTGAATGATGCGTTCTACCAAGAGTTTGGCGTGTCCAAATTCTTCTATAGCGTGTTGTTCAAACTCGCGTTGAATGTCGCCACGCATAGCACCCTTGATGACACTTGCCCCAATCCAATATTGGTAGAATGCGAGCCACTCCTCGGCCAGGGCTTTGTTGAGGAGTTCAATTACACGATTTACGTTGATTTTTTCTTTGATGATAGCTACACTCTCTTTTGCCATAGTAGTTGTTATTAGAAGGTTATATTGTAACAACAGTATTGAACCCTATTTGTTCGGCGAGGACTCAGAAAGAGGCTTCGTTGATGGGCGTGGATAGGTGGTGGCGGTTGTATTTTATGATGTTGAACGGCTCGTGATGAGCGATGTAGAAGCCCATGCAGCGCGTTATGAGCATATCGTCGTGCTCGCCATCCTGCGCACCGAAGCTACCGTTGGTCTTGCGCTCGAATACATCAAACTCGTGGCATGCGCACTCGTCGTGCTCGATGTAGAAGTCGTTACGCAGGGCGTTGATCATGGTGTGTACCAAGGCCGACTTGGTGCTGCGGTTCATGTGAAAACCCCAACGCGAAGGAGCACTCTCGTAGATCTCGTCGCCCGAGGCTTGTCGGGCATAAAGGTTGCGGTAGTGCGAAGCGATGGTGTCGAGTATGTAGTTGGAGCGTGAGTCGTCGCACGAAGTTTCGAGCGTATTGCTCTCGATGACGAGCAACGCTTTGT
The DNA here is from genome assembly GCA_017555825.1 of Bacteroidaceae bacterium. Lineage (GTDB taxonomy): Bacteria > Bacteroidota > Bacteroidia > Bacteroidales > Barnesiellaceae_A > Barnesiella_A. Next base: position 75,439 of record JAFZFQ010000018.1, read on the forward strand.
TGTAGAAAGTGGCTATCTGAGCCGCCTTCCAAGCGAGTAGGTCGTGGTCGATGTGTCCGCGCCATTGCGCTACGAGTTCGACCGTATCGCCCTGCAACATACCTATGCGGTCGAAGACGGCAATGACCGAGTAGTCGGCCTTGTGCGATCGTCCGCCCACGTCAACGGCTACGATATATCGGTTGCGTATGGTCTTGTCGATGATGGGCATGTGCCATATCTTGAGCAAGCCTTGTTGCTCCTCAACGAAGTGTATGTCGGAAAGTGCGTCGCGACCGGTGAGTTGCTTGGCCACCATGTCGCCCACGGCAATGGGTTGCGAGCAATGTTTTCTGAGTCGTTGCACTGCCAAGGGGTCGAAAATGCGCTCGCCCGAGTAGGCAAATGCTTCGTTCTCGTCGGAGGGATACTCGGCCATCATGTCGGCGTGTCGGCTATACTCGCGACGCTTGGCACGATACCAGGCGATAGCTTCGAGCGTAGCTCCCTTGCTCCACAACCACTGCTCGTAGCGGTCTAACGAAGATGCAAACTCGGCGGGGTTGTCGATGGGTATTGCGTACATTTCAATCTCATACCAAGGTACGAAGATGCACTCCTTGTCGCTCTCTCCTCGACAGGCACGAGTGTATTCGCGGTGAAAGTATCCGCCTGTGCCGTTGGCTGTGCTCTCGATAACGACCATTGAGTTGGGTAGCAGGGCAATACTACCGTAGATAGATCGGATGAGGCTCTCGGGGGTGTGAGCCGGTGTGTCGCTCCAGAAAGCTGCCTCGCTGAGGTGCGCCATTGCAGCGTCGTTGCCCCGTACCGCCTCGGGCGACTCTGACGAGCAGATGGTGATTTTGCATCCGCGTTGTGCAATGTAGGAGGTGTTGCTTGTGCGCTCAAAAGGTTGGAAGTGAGGTTGTTCGGTCGAGTTGAGCAACCAAGCCGGATAGTTGTCGAGTAACTTGGTGTACATGCCCTTGATGTTGGCAGCCGCGTCTTTGAGGTGGGCGCAGATGATGCTGTTCCAATTGCGGCAGTGAACGAGTTGTATCCAAGCCATATAGACTTGTGTAATGGTAGAACCGCCCCATTGACGAGCCTTGAGCATGATGAGGCGTATGGGCTTGTTGCTTGTGCGTTGTGCTTCGAGCATGGCGATATATCGGCGTTGCGGACGGTTGAGAATAAAGGGTATGTTGTCTTGTCCTTGCTTGTCTTTGATCTTGACAAACATGGCAGCCCAAAACTCAAAATCGTAACGAATGCGCTCCTTGATCCACAAAGCCCAGATGTCGCTGCGCAAGCGTTGAGAGGGACGCTTGTGCAGTCGAGAGGAGATAAACTTGTCGATACTGCCATCTTGTGCCAGCAGGAGTGTCCAGTGGCACTCGTCGAGCATGGCCTGCGGGATGTGTTGTAGAGCGATGGGAGCGTCGGCAAGGTATACCGTTGTGCGCACACCGTAACAACCCTCGCCAGTGGCGGGGTTGTAGGTGGTAGTCATGGCCTGATGCCGTAGCCTATTCTCGTCAAGAATATGTTGTATGTGTGTGTTCATAGTCTTTTGAGTTGTTTTTCAATCTCGGCCACTCGCTCGCAAGTGTCGTTGATGGGGTTGTGCTTGCTACCTGCCGGAGCGATAATAGCGAGCATATCCTTGCGAATGGTTTCGATACATTTCATAATAGTGGTTTCGTTGGTCGTCTCGCGCAAGACGTCGAGCAGACGGTCGTAGCAGATACTTATTACTTCGTGCTGCTTGGCAATAATATCTTCTTGGCTTATTTTTTTATTTAGTTCCATAATACAGTTTACTTAATTGGTTGAAAAACAGATTGTCTTTTTATCGCATCGCAATGCAAAGTTAAGGTGTGACCTTTGCGGTGCGATGCTATAGAATGACTAAATGAAAAAAAATTATGCTAACAGATTTTTTACAGAGACTTGGCGGATATGGTATAACCGACTGGTCGTTGAACCGACAAAAAGAGTTTTTGAACAAGAGCGAAGCCCTCGACAAAGAGTATTATGACAAGCAGATGAAACAAGCCACCAACTTGTTCAATCGCAATTATTATCGCAACTATCTCGACACGCCCACGGCGCAACACCTGTTGAAACAACTGCGAGAGCAACTTGGCGAGCAGACTCGTTCGATGCGCAATACAGCAACGGTGATGGGCCTCACCGGGCAGTCGATGGCGGCGATACAAAAGAATAATAATGCTACGATAGACGGCGTCGTGGGGCGACTTGCTACTGCCGATGTGCAAGAAAAAGAGCGAGCCTTGCAAACCTATGACAACGTGCGCAGTAAGTTGGATGCTTTCTTGTTTGATAGGAGCAAGGACTATATGACTAAGCGCTTTGAGTTGAAGGAGCAACGAATTAATAATCTGCTTGGGCTCATAACACCCACCTTGGATAGCCTGGTGAAAAAAATAGGACAAAAACAATTGTTTTGAAATTAAGCAGACTAATAAAATAGGACAGATGTTGTTTTTGCTCCGAGATATGAACTAAGATAATAGGACAAGCAGTAGATATTGAAGATAAGACAAAACTAATATAATAGTATAGAGATAGAATAGTATGAAAAAAGTGAACTACGAAAATAGGATAGAAGACACAGCGTCGCCACAAATAGCAACTGACGATGTGAGAGCCTGCGTGCAACAGATGTGTAGTTGCATGCGCCAAGAGCAACCGCAACGCAAAGGTTCGTGGCTTTATAGAATGGTATATGACCATTTTATGCCTCGCAATGAACGAGACGTGGTGTGCTATATGAAACGATACAGGGTGTGGTGCATGTTGCCCGCTCTGGTAGCTAAACGATTGAAAAGAGAGGAGGAAATAATATGAACGATGAAGAAAAGATGCTCAATGCTGTGCCCGAAGAGAGTGCGCAAGAGCAACCGTCGCCTGTATATAGGACTATAAAAGAGTATAGAGGAGAGGGTAATAGTGGCGGGTATGTGCGTGATGTAATCGTAGAAAAAGTACCCTTCTACGCCTACGACAATGGGCCCACGATGGAAGGTATCATGGGTCGTGCAGTGCCGGCTGTTGTCATACGTGACAAAACCGATAGGGAACCAGGAGAATGGGGCAATATAGATGATTATGTAGTCTATTGTAGTGACGACGGCTCCTCGAAGCTGGGGGTGGAAAAGTTTGGTATAGATAAAGATAACTATTTTATACCCAAGATGTATGCCGATAGGCAGAGTCGCCTGATAAAGCCCCAAGCAAAGGCGCCCGCGCCACAGATGAGCCCCGCACAAGAGACTCCGACCGAGACCCAATCGATGCCAGACAAGAGCGAAGAGAGAGAGCCCGAAACCGTGACACGCCTGGATGATGGTGTGAGCACAGCGCTGAAGCAGGTGGGCTTGTCGTGGAAGTATCTGTATAAAAATATGGAGAAGATGTTTACCAAAGACAAGGGTAGGCAGCAAGAGTTGCAGAATGATATAGATGCAATAGGTAGGGAGTATGATGCACTGCCTCAAACCAAGGGAATGGCACAACTTGGCGCCATAGGTACCAATGTCGTGGGCATTGCGTTGCCTACCGTAATAGCAGGTGCATTGATGAGTCCGGGAGCCGCAGCGGCTGTGGGAGGTGCGCTGACAGCACTCGACATGGCCAATACAGCCTCGCAAGCCAATATGGAGATAGATAGCTATGAGCGCTCGACCGGCAATGAAGTGAGTGGCGAAGATCGTGCAGCCTATACGACAGCTTCGGTTGCTACCGATGCCATAATGAATGTGTTGATGGGCTCGAAAGTGCTCAAAAACGCAGCCCCCGGCATGAGTAAAGCTCTGTCGAGAGAGTTGAAAGAGACCATATTGAAAAATCCTGTAGCGCAACAAGAGTTTAATACCATGACGCGAGAGGTGCTTAAAAATGAGCTGCGACATGCGCCCAAAGAGATAGCCCGCAATATGATGAAGTCGGGAGTGGAAGGTGGAGTAGCCTCGGGTGCTATGGAGGCCGAGAGGAGTATCTACACGAAAGAATCGCCCGAGTTGCAGCGAGTGGTAACATCGGTGTTGGGCGGCTTTGCCTCGGGAGCGGTACAAGGTGCTGTGAATGGCGCGACTGCACCGTTGCAGCGACACCAACGACGCATGGATAGCGACGATGTGTATTATGCGAGCGATATGCTCGATAGTGAGGAGAAGGGCATGCCCATAAGCGAAATAGAACCTAAGAGTGTGCGCTCGGACGGTAAGCGTGTGTATGTAGAGGGAGAGGTGTCGCCATCGACAGGCGAAGAGCCTTTTGTGGGAGAGTTTAACTCGCGCAACATATCGATGGGCTCATACCGCAAGGCACATGAACAAGGTGCTACAACCGACCGCTCGGATGGCTGGGCTGTAGATACCGATAGGATGCAAGCGTATGAGCAAAAGTGGAGTGATGCCGCAACCGAAAAGGGTGTGAAAGGCGACTTGATGCGTAACGCGGTTGTGCAGGGTATTGCCGCCGACATGGGCGTGCCTGTAACGGTGTATCGCTCGCTCAAAGAGGTACCCAAAGAGTTGCTGAAAAACGATGTAATAGGCACTGCCGGAGCTGTGACAGTGCAGCATGACGGTATCTATGTGGTGCTCGATAGGTGTCGCCACCTTACGGCCTCGAATATTGCAGCGTTGATACGCCATGAGGCTGTGGGACACTATGGCCTGCGTAAACTATATGGCAGTGATGAGGCGTATGAAGCCGCGTTGAAAGAAGTGGGAGGGCCTGTGTATGACGAAAAAGCCGATTACGAAGAGGAGATGTCGCTAAGGGCCGAGCGTAGAGACCTCTATCAAGGACATAGCGAAGATGAGGCGATGGCGCGTGTGTATGAGTTGTTGCGACGAAGCGAGAGCAACCTGCGCAAGAGTACGATAAACGAGTTGCGCAATTCCGGTGGTCGCCGATGGCAAGACTATCTGTATAAAGACGGTAATCCTATGCCCACGATGTATAATATAGAGAAGCGGCGCGAGGCGTTGCGTCGGCGTCAATAGGCAACGTAAATGAGTAGCATGCCGTCGGCCGTGATTATGCAACGGTCGGCGGTTGCTTCGTTAAGTGTGCCTTGCCACCAGCTATCGAAGGGTCGTATGGGGTACTGCAGCCCTTGTGCCGAAAGCTGTGTGCAGCCAAAGTTGAAGATGGAAATCTGTTGTCCCGGGTGGGTGAGGAGCGTGGTGTTGCCCTGAGCCGGAATGAAAACGCCGTGGTCGGTGTATATGCGAGCCATAACCCCTTGTTTGAAGTACTCGATGAGCAGACTGATGTTGCCCAGCGTGTGATCGTCGCGCTTGCCTGTGGCGCCGACGATAGCCAATTGTCGAATGCCCTTTTCGAGCAGATATTTTACGGCCTTTGTCTGGTCGTTGGTCTCTTGGCAGGTAGATATGATAATGCGCGAGGCGTGTTGCTTGCGAATGTCGTCGGCAATAGAGTCGCCGTCGCCAATGATGATGTCGAAGGGCTTGCCTGTGGGCACGTAGCTATTGGCAGCGCCATCGCAAATGACAATGGTGTGCGCCTTGTCGAGTACCTCTAATGGCAGATGAGCGCAAGGGTAGTCGCCATTGCCAAGAATGACGGTTGCGGGGTATTTATAGGGGTCGATTGTGTTCATTTTTCATGATTTTGAGCCAATTGATATATCCCAATACAGCGATGACGATGTATAGAGCATACAATCCGGCGTAGAAGTAAATGCCTTTGTAAATGTATAGGCCCACCGAAATGATGTCGACAATAATCCACACAGCCCATTGCTCGATATACTTGCGTGCAAGCATCCACATGGCTGTGATGCTGAGTGCAGTAGAGAGGGCGTCCCATGCCGGCACGGTGCTATCGGTGTAGTGTAGCAAGATGTTGTATATGAGCGCAAAGATGCAAATGGTGATGGCCGTAGAGTAGATGTAGGTGCGTCGTGGCGTGTGTGTGATGGGCAAGCTCACCTCGCGACGGCGCTTGTTCTTGAATGTCCACACAACGTAGCCATAGATACCTGCCAAGATGTAGTAGATGTTGATACCCATGTCGGCATATAGTCCGGCATTGTAGTATACCCCCAACGACACTGCGGGCATGATGATACCCATGGCCCATAGCATGCGGTGAGCCTTGTACTCATAGTAGAGGTAGAACAGGCCTATAATAGTGCCGAAAACTTCGAGGGCTAAGTTCCAATCTATCATATTACAGGTTGAAGAGGGTGCGAGTATTGGAGGTTGTAGCTTGGTCGACCTCCTCGATAGAGATGCCCAAAATCTGAGCGATGCGGGCAGCCATGTAGGGTGTGTAGGCCGGTTCGTTGCGCTTGCCACGATGAGGGGTTGGCGCAAGGTATGGGGCGTCGGTTTCGAGGAGTATGCGGTGGATACCAATGGCAGTAACAAGGTCGTCGAGACGAGCGTTCTTGAAGGTTACAATGCCGTTGATGCCGAAGTAGAAGTCGCCCACTTCGCGACGAATGGTAGCAACCTGCTCGGGTGTACCTGTAAAGCTGTGAAAAACGCCACGTACCGAGTTGTAGGGAAACTGCTTGAGCACCTCGATGGTCGTGTCGAGAGCCTCGCGACAGTGTATGATGATGGGCAATGAGAGTTCTTGAGCCCAGCGTATCTGCTCGGCAAATGCGATGCACTGCTCGGTGCGATAGGTCTTGTCCCAATATAGGTCTATGCCTATCTCGCCCACAGCACAGTAGTTGTGGGTGTCGAACAAGGGTCGGATGGCAGCCAACTGCTCGCTATATTGGGGCGTAACGGATGTGGGATGTAGCCCCATGGCAGCGTGGCAGAGGTTGGGGTATTGTGCCACGGTGTTGTGCAGTGCATCGATAGAGTCGAGGTCGACATTGGGCAGTATCATAGCGCCCACACCGGCAGCCACAGCGCGGTGCATAACCTCGTTGCGGTCGGTGTCGAACTCCTCCATATATATATGTGTGTGGCTATCGATCATAGCTGTTGCTTCTCATTCTTGCGGTAGTAGTATATAATGCCATATTGGCGACACATGTCGAGGCGTTGCTCCAAGGGTAGGTTGCTATAGAAACTTTCTACCTGATTCCATATATCGAGCAGTATGGCGTCGACCTCGGCGCGGTGCTCGTTGAGTTTTTCGAGCGATCGTTGCATCTGCTTCTTGTAGCGGTCGCGCGAGTATCGCGCCTCGGTAAAGATGTCGTAGTGAACCTTGACCTTGGCAATGGTGGGGTTGTATATGGGTGTGCCACCACGACGAGCCAGGCGCTCGTTTTCGCCCTTAATGATGCGCTCGCCCCACTCGGTAACGGCCTGCTCGGTAGAGAGGTCGGGTAGGGTGAAGTCGTCGGGTTGAAGGTCGTATAGAGCCTTGTACTCGGCCTTGATTTCGTTGCGTTGCACCGTCATGTTGAGCACTTGTATAAAGTGCGATATATAGAGGCGCGCCATCTTTCCGAGGGGCTGAAACTGCGAGTTGCACTTGGCCATCTCGTCGTAGTGAAAACGGAATTGTTTTACAGCAGCGACAAAACGAGGCAGCACCACCTTGGCTTGGTTGAGCGACTTGAAAGAGGCCGGCTGACGGTCGGGAGTTTGCTTTATCTCCATCGCGACAGCTTTTTCGAGCGCAGCTATTCGAGCAGCATCGGTTTTGGGTAGTCGACGATAAGGCATATCAATGGTCTCTATTCATCAACGACTTGGCGAGAGCGAGTAGGGGCAACTTGCGGTCTTCGGGAACGAGAATTTCGTCCATGCAAGTGAGGGCTGCGTTGTAGTAGGTCTCGGCCTTTTCCTTGCATAGCTTGTCGATACCCAAGTTGTTGTATACGTTGATGACAGCGTCGATTTTCTCGCGAGGCTCGGCATCGTTGTTGCCAATGTATTGCTTGAGTGTATCGGCATCTTTACCCTCGGCAAGTCGCATAGCCTCGATGAGCATGAAAGTCTTCTTGTCGTTGGTGATGTCGCCGCCGATGTTCTTACCAAAGATGATGGGGTCGCCATAGACGTCGAGATAGTCGTCTTGGAGCTGGAAGGCAAGACCCAAGTTCTCGCCAAAGTGGTATAGCGAGTTGGCTTGAGCAATGGGAGCACCGGCAATGATGGCGCCAATCTTGAGTGCGCAACCGAGCAGGACAGCCGTTTTGAGGCGAATCATGTTGATGTACTCGTCGGTAGTAACATCCTTGCGCGACTCAAATTCCATGTCGAATTGTTGTCCCTCGCATATTTCGAGAGCAGTCTTGAGGAAGGTCTCGATAACGGCGGGCATGAAACGAGGAGCAACCTGAGTCATGTGCTGTGTGGCAATGATTTGCATGGCATCTCCCGAGAGGATGGCATGGTTCTCGTCCCACATCTTGTGAACGGTGGGTTGTCCACGACGTAAGTCCGACTTGTCCATCACATCGTCGTGCAAGAGCGTGAAGTTGTGGAAAATCTCAAGACCAACAGCGGGCTTGATAGCTTGGTTGATGTCGCCACCAAAGAGTTCGCATGCCATGAGCATGAGAACGGGGCGAATGCGCTTGCCACCCAATGTGAGTTCGTAACGAATGGGTGCATAAAGCGAGTCGGGTTGCTGGGGGTATTCGATGTTGTCGAGCGCGTTGTTGATGATGTCGACGTATTCCGAAATCTTTTGATTCATAATATGTAGTGTAGTTTATTGATTATCTTACCAAAGGCTCATTTGAGCCGAGTTGTCGCGTGTAGCCTGACGCTCTTTTTCGGCTTGGCGTTCTCTCTCTTCCTCTTCACGGCGTTGTCTCTCTTCCTCTTCGCGACGACGAGCCTCCTCTTCGAGCGTATCGGGTACGATGGGCATCATCCAGTTCAGCGCATCGTCGAGGTCGGTAACGCTCTCGTAGGTGTCGCTGTCGTTGTTGTCGGCGCTGTTGAGCTTGCTCTCAAGGATGGCGATTTGGTTTTCGTATGCCTTGTTTTGTGAGCGGAGAGTAGCTGTTTGCGAGACGAGGTCTTGGCGTTGCTTTTTGAGGGCGGCAATCATGTTGTTGGCGCGTTCCAACTCTTGGGCGTCTACGTTTGAAGAGGTAGAGTGAGCAGAGGCTTTTTGTGCTTGCTCGCGAGCCTCGTCGAGTTGTTCTTGGGTTGTAGTGAGCTGCTCTTGAGTGGCCGTGAGGTGCTCGCGGGTCTCTTTGAGATTTTCTTGGCTCAGCTTGAGGTTGTCTTGGCTCTCTTTGAGTCCCTCTTGAGCCTGGCGGAGTTGCTCTTGTGTCTCTCGGAGTTGTTCTTGCAGCGAAGCGGTCTCCTCTTGCAATGATGAGGCTTGGTTGTGTAGAGCATTTATTTGAGCATGCGAAGCCGATAGCTCTTGCTCAAGGGCTTGCTTGCGGGTAGCCTCGTCGGTGAGTTGTTGAGTAGCCTGTGTGAGCTCGTCGATGCGAGATTGATAGGCTGTATTATCCTCTTTATATTGGGCCACTTGCGATTGCAGAGTGGTATTCTCCTCGCGGTATTGAGCGAGTTGCTCTTGCATGCCTGCAGTTTCGTCTCGGAGAGCTTGAAGGGTGCTCTCGGTGGCTTGCTGTGCGTTGCTTGCCTCGGTGAGCAAGGCGACTTGTTGTTGGAGTTGCTTGATGTGCTCTTGCAGGGTGTTGTTCTCCTCGATCGTTGCTTCGAGTTGCTCGGCCGCTTGTGTGTAGTTGTTGGTGGCAACGTTGAGTTGCAGAGCGAGGTCTTCGATTTTGTCGTTGAACGAAGTGTTGTTTTGTAGAGCTTGTTGCTCGCTGTTGCTGAGTTGCTCGGTAGTAGCTGCCAATTGAGCAGAGGTGCTGTCGAGCGATGCTTGTGCTGTGGCGAGTTGTTGTTGCAAGAGTTCTATGCTGTGGTTTTTCTCGGCAGTGAGAGCCTCAATTTGCTCGGCGAGAGTGGTGTGTTGGATGCGAGCCTCGTCGAGAGCCGCTTGCAATGAAGTGGCAACCTCTTTGGCGCTGTTGAGCTCGGCAATCTCGCGAGTAGAGTTGTCTTGCTGCGTAACCATGGTTGCAATCTCGTCGGTGAGTCGTGCAATGATGGTCTCCTTCTCGTCGATTGTGCTTTGGAGCGATTGACGTTCGGTGTTGAGTGATGTGATGCTTGCTGCGAGTTCGTCCTTCTCGGTAGTGAGGTATGTGATGCGCTCTTGCAAGGCTTCGATGGCGGCATTCTTCTCGTTGAGTTCCGATTGAGTCTCTTCGGGAACGACTGCGTTTTTCTTGAGCTCTTGTACCACGCCGAGCAGACGGTTTATCTCCTCTTGGGCGTCGTCGAGTTCTTGTTGCTTCACACCCGATACCTTGAGCTTGTTGATAAGGCTCTTGTTTTCGAGGTCGTATTGCTCCTTCTCGGCTTCGAGCGTAGCGATGCGGTTGTCGAGTTCGTGCACTTTCTCGCTGAGCGCTCTCTTTTGACGCTCGGCGCTGAGTTGTGCATTTTTACTTTCGACCTTTTGTTCTTCCAATTCGGCCGTTTTGCGACGCAACGTCTCCATCTCGGCTTCGAGTTTTTTGCGCGCCGAAGCTACGTTGGCTTGCGATTGCGAGAGAGCCGATTGGTTGAGCTCGTTGATATATTCCTTGAAAGAGTCGCCGAGTTGCTCGTAGATGTATTTTTTCTCGCTCTCTATGTCGATGTAGTTGCGTACAAACTCGGGAAACGAAGCGTTGATGAGTTGTACGACCTTGTCGAGCAGTGCGTGAGGCAATAGGGCGCTGTTAGAATTGGAGTCGTCGGTAGCTGTGGTTGCGGTATCGATAGCCGGTGTGTTTTTGTCGGAAGCAATCTGGTTGTTGCCGGTGACGTTAACAATATCCTTGGCAGTAAACGTGCGTTCGTCGTTGTCGTCGTCCTTGCCAAAGCCGAGAGCTCGGAGAGAGTTTTTGAAAAATGACATGTCTTAAATATAATGTATATAAATTTTACAAAAAAAGGTTGTGTAGTGCCTCAGAGCACTATTGGGTGCAGATAAACGGCCGATGTGAAGCCGTGGCATTTTCATCGGACGAGTATGCGAAAAAATTTGTGTGTAAAGTTACAACTAATTTTTGCTATTTGAGGTCAAAAAAAAGAATAATATTTGTGTGATGTGAATAAAAAGTGAGGAGCGAGTGTCGAGGGGGAGAGAAAAAGGGTGGGAGAAAGAGGTTAAAAAAGGTGTAGAGAGTGCTGTAGAAAGGGCGATAGGGGAGTTTTGGTGAGTAAAAAGGGGTGCTTCGCAGGGTAAAGTGTATACTTTATTAAATAATTAGTCAAAATTGGCAAAAAAATTTGTTTTTTCAATAATGTTGCTCTACCTTTGTGGGTAGATTTGTAACGAGAATAAAATCGTATAGCAAACATAAGTACCAATCTTATAAAACTAATACAATGGACATTAAAAAAATTCTTGCCAATCTTGAGGCAAAACACCCTGGTGAAAACGAATACATCCAGGCAGTAACTGAAGTTCTTCACTCAATCGAAGACGTTTACAACCAACATCCTGAGTTCGAAAAAGCACGTATCATCGAGCGCATGGTTGAGCCCGATCGTATCTTCACATTCCGTGTAACTTGGGTGGATGATAACGGCGAAGTACAAACTAACCTCGGTTATCGTGTACAATTCAACGGTGCAATCGGTCCGTACAAAGGCGGTCTCCGTTTCCACAAGGCTGTTAACCCCTCAATGTTGAAGTTCCTCGGTTTCGAGCAAACATTCAAAAACGCTCTTACTACACTCCCCATGGGTGGTGGTAAAGGTGGTTCAGACTTCGACCCCGTTGGCAAGTCAGATGCTGAAATCATGCGTTTCTGCCAAGCATTCATGCTTGAGTTGTGGAACAACATCGGTCCCGACACAGACGTACCCGCAGGTGACGTAGGTGTAGGTGGTCGTGAGATCGGTTACCTCTTCGGTATGTACACTAAACTTGCTCGTGAGTACAACGTAGGTGTATTGACAGGTAAGGGTGCAACTTGGGGTGGTTCTATCCTCCGTCCCGAGGCTACAGGTTTCGGTGCTCTCTACTTCACTGAGCACGTACTCAAAACAGCCGGTAAAGACATCAAGGGTTGCACAGTAGCTCTCTCTGGTTTCGGTAACGTAGCTTGGGGTGCTGCATTGAAAGCAACAGAGCTCGGTGCTAAGGTTGTAGCTATCTCAGGTCCCGACGGTGTATGCGAAATCCCCGGTGGTATCACTAAAGAGATGATCGACTACATGCTCGTAATGCGTGCTTCAAACCGCAACAAAGTTGAGGATATGGCTACACAATATCCCGATGCAACTAAGTTTACTGCCGGTAAGAAAGCTTGGAGCGTGAAGTGTGATATCGCTCTTCCCTGTGCATTCCAAAACGAGCTTAACGAGGCTGACGCTAAAGAACTTCTTGCTAACGGTACATGGTGCTGCTGCGAGGTATCGAACATGGGTTGTACTCCCGAAGCTATCGCTGCATTCCAAAACGCCGGTATCCTCTTCGCTCCCGGTAAGGCAGTGAACGCCGGTGGTGTATCAGTATCAGGTCTTGAGATGACTCAAAACGCTATGCACATTAGCTGGTCAGGTGCAGAGGTAGATGAGAAACTCCACTACATCATGGAGAGCATCCACTCACAATGTGTTAAGTACGGTAAGAAAGCCGACGGCACAATTGACTATGTTAAGGGTGCTAACGTTGCCGGCTTCATGAAGGTAGCTCAAGCTATGTTGGAGCAAGGTATCATTTAATATATCGTTCCCATACAAACAGACATATCGGGACCTCGTGCCCCGGTATGTCTGCTACTTATAAATACACATAAATAATATTGTCTTGACAATTTATAAATCATAAACAAAAAACAATTATGAAAAAGCACAACTTTAACGCCGGACCTTGCGTATTGCCCAGACAAGCTGTTGAGTCTGCAATCGAAGCTATCCGCGACTTTGATGGCACCGGTATCGGTCTTTTGGAAATTTCTCACCGTACACCCGGATGGGAGCGCATCATGGCTGAAACTGAGCAATTGTGGCGCGAATTGTTGAACATCCCCGAGGAGTATGCAGTATTCTTCGTAGGTGGTGGTGCTTCAACTCAATTCTTCCAAGTACCCGCAAACTTGTTGAAAGGCAAAGCTGCTTACTTGCAAACAGGTGTTTGGGCAAAGAAAGCTGCTAAAGAGGCAAAATACTATGGTGAAGTAGAGATCGTAGCTTCTTCAGAAGACAAGAACTACACTTACATTCCCAAAGAATATACTATCCCCACAGATGCTGACTACTTCCACATCACTACCAACAACACTATCTATGGTACAGAGCTTCACGAAGACATCGACTGCCCCATCACTTTGGTAGCCGATATGTCATCAGACATCATGTCTCGTCCCGTTGACGTGAAGAAATATGGTATGATCTATGGTGGTGCTCAAAAGAACGTAGGTCCCGCCGGTGTTACTTTCGTAATCATCCGCAAAGACCTCCTCGGTAGCTCAGAGCGCAAATTGCAATCGATGGTTGACTATGCTACACACTATCCCGATGAAGCACGCAACCGTTCAATGTACAATACTCCTCCCGTATTCCCCATCTTCGTTATGCACGAAACATTGAAGTGGGTGAAAGAACTCGGTGGTCTTGAGGTAATGTACAAGATGAACAAAGAGAAAGCTGAGTTGCTCTACAACGAGATCGACCGCAACTCTATGTTCGTAGGTACTGCTGTTAAGGAAGACCGTTCACTCATGAACGTATGCTTCGTAATGGCTCCCGGCAAAGAAGACTTGCAAGATGAGTTCTTCAACTTCGCTAAAGAGCGTGGTATGGTAGGTATCAAGGGTCACCGTTCAGTAGGTGGTTTCCGTGCATCACTCTACAACGCATGTCCTAAAGAGTCTGTAGAGGCTTTGGTAGCTTGCATGCAAGAGTTTGAGAACCTCCACAAATAATTAAACTGTAGCATACAGTAAAGAAAAAGATTTTTTTTGCGTCGCCATGCGGGCCACTGCGTGGTGGCGCATTTAACCAAATAATAAACACCTGTTTTTGTAATGAAAATTCTTGTTGCAACCGAAAAACCCTTTGCAGCCGTAGCTGTGAAAGGTATTCGTGAAGTAATCGAGGCTGCCGGTGCAGAGCTCGTATTGCTCGAAAAATATACAGAGAAGGCTCAACTTCTTGCTGCTGTAGCCGATGTAGATGGTATCATTATCCGTAGCGATAAAGTTGATGCTGAGGTATTGGATGCTGCCAAGAACTTGAAGATTGTAGTGCGTGCCGGTGCCGGTTACGACAACGTAGATCTTGAGGCTGCTACTGCACACAATGTGTGTGTAATGAACACTCCCGGTCAAAACTCTAACGCTGTAGCTGAGCTCGCTCTCGGTATGATGGTGATGATGGCTCGTAACCAATACGACGGTACATCAGGTACAGAGTTGAAGGGCAAAACTTTGGGTATCCACGCTTTCGGTCAAGTAGGCCGTAACGTAGCTCGCATTGCTCAAGGTTTCGGTATGGACGTTTATGCATTCGACCCCTTCTGCCCCGCAGAGGCTATCGCTGCTGCCGGTGTTAAGCCCGTAGAGAGCGTAGAGGAGTTGTATCGCACTTGCCAATATGTTTCATTGCACATCCCCGCAACTGCCGAGACTAAAAACTCTATCAACTACTCACTCACTTCTATCATGCCCAAGGGTGCTATGCTCGTGAATACAGCTCGTAAAGAGGTTATCTGCGAGGAGGATCTCGTGCGCATCATGGAAGAGCGTGCCGACTTCCGTTACACATCGGATATCGCTCCCGCTAACCTCGATGAGTTGAAAGAGAAATTTGGCGTACGCGTGTTTGCTACTCCCAAGAAAATGGGTGCTCAAACTGCTGAGGCTAACATCAACGCCGGTATTGCTGCCGCTCACCAAACAATCGGTTTCTTGCGCGACGGTATCGAGAAATTCCGCGTGAACAAATAATTGAGGCCATAAGCCGCAATGATAAAACAATCGCACTACCCCTTGCGGGGTGGTGCGATTGCTGTTTATGGATAATGGGATTACTGTCTTGTATAGATGATGATGCGGCCGAATTGCTTGAAGATGAAGCGATCGGGGTTCCTGAATGATATGGCTACGCCGGTAGGTGAGTTGATGAATACACCGGGGCTTTTGGCTTCGAGCCATAAGGAGGGTTGTCCGCGCAGTTGTAACGAGAGGTTGCCATCGGCCTCGTTGTAGGTGATGAGCATGGGTAGGTCGATGAGGCTTGAGTTGAAATGTCCTGCGTACTGCGCGAGTTCGTCGGGCGATGCGGTGTATTGCTGATGTTGGCTAAAGTCGGGGTACTCGTACTCCATGTCGTAGATGGCGCTACAAATGCCTATGAGCATATCGTTGCGTGGTGTGGCGCAGCCGTTGATGGCTATGGCAATGGCTATGCTGTCGGAAGGATTGTACATAACGGCGGTGTGTGTGCCGTAGGTGTCGCCGGCATGGCCGTAGAAGGTGTGGTCGTAGAATGGCATGAGCATGAGTCCGCTACCAAAGGCTGTTCCCTCGGACGGGAGCATGTGGGTGAGGCTTGCGCTATCGACGTATGCACCGTCGAATAGTGCGTGGATGAAGGCGATGAGGTCGGTGGTGGTAGATACCATATCGCCTACGCCAATGATGTTGGGGAAGTAGAAGTCCTCGACCTCTTGCCAGCGGTTGGCTGTGTTGAGGCGGTAGGGTGTTGCCGCGTTGAGCGGTTGTTGTAGGCACGCATGTGTGTTGTTGAGGGCGAGGGGGGTGGTTATTTCACGCTTTAGGACTTCGGCGTAGGGTAGTTGGTAGAGTTGCTCGATGATGCGACTCAAGAGGTAGTAGGCTGAGTTGGAGTAGCGAAGGTTGGTGCCGGGGGCAAAAATCACACCTTGTCGTTCTATCTCTTGCAGTATGTCTTGTTGCGAGGCCGGTTGTGTGAGCCACTGAATGAGGGTGTCTTGCTTAACGGTGAAGTCGGCCAAACCCGATGTGTGATTGAGCATGTGGGCTATGGTGATAGAGTCGGCCGATGGAATGCCGGGGAAAAACGTGTCGAGCGTGGTGTCGAGCGAGAGCAGGCCTTTGTTGCAAAGGCGGTGGATGAGTGTGGCCGTGTAGGTCTTGGTGATAGAGCCTATTTGGTAGCGAATCGGTGCAGAGGGGATAGCTTTTTGTCCGTAGTGTCTGGTGTAGAGCATCTTACCATTGTGTGCTATCGACACCGATCCGAAGCCTTGGTTGTGTTGCTCTATATGGTTGATAAATGAGTCGATTGCTGCGATGTTGATGTCGCGAGCTATGAGTGTAGTGCTCGATAGTAGCATACATGCGAGTAGGACAAGGAGTTTGTTCATGGTATAGGTGTGTTGGGTGTGTTACTCTACTTTCTCGCCAAGGAGGACTGTGCGGATGAGTTTCTCAAATTCGTCGGCAGGGTATGCGCCCATTGTGCCACGCGGGTCGCCATCGACGGGACAGAAGAGAAATGCCGGAATAGAGGTGATGCCAAAGAGGGCAGCCAACTCTTTTTCCTTGTCGACATCGACTTTGTAGATGACAACACGACCGGCGTATTTGGCGGCCAAATTGTTGAGTATGGGATTCATCTGACGACATGGGCCACACCACTTGGCGTTGAAGTCT
Source organism: Bacteroidaceae bacterium (assembly GCA_017555825.1). Lineage (GTDB taxonomy): Bacteria > Bacteroidota > Bacteroidia > Bacteroidales > Barnesiellaceae_A > Barnesiella_A. Next base: position 92,078 of record JAFZFQ010000018.1, read on the forward strand.
ATTACGCAAGGTAGTGAGCCGTTGTACTTCCATGCATCGGAGTTGGTCTCGTAGTTCCACACTTTTTCGAGAAATTGTTGCTTGTTGAGCTCAATGACCTCTTGTGCATGGGTGTGGATAGAGAGGGTGGCGATGACGATAAGGAGTATTGTTGCGAAGAGTGATTGGGTTGTTTTCATGGTTGTGCGAATAAATGAATATTTCTCCTACAAATATAGGATAAAAAGTAGAAAAATAGTCTGATATATAGTGAAAAGATGTTGTGCGGGGGTGATAAATCGATGAGTGTAGACTATTCGGCCATAATGATACCACCGCCCAATACCACATCGTCGCGATAGAAGGCGGCTGCTTGCCCGGGTGCAATGGCGGCGAGAGGTTCGTGAAGGCGCACATGCAGTGTGTTGTCGGGTAAGAGGGTGACGGTGCAGCGGTTCTCTTGCTTGCGGTAACGGATTTTTACTGTTACATCGTCGCGGTCGAGTAAGAGCGAGGGGTTGACGATGTTGTGATTTTCCAACCGCATGCTCATGCGTTCGAGCGATTTGTAGTCGCTCAGAACCACTTTGTTCTCGGCCGGTATAATCTCTTTGACAAAAACCGCTTGGTTGAGGTCTATGCCCAATCCTCTCCTTTGTCCGATGGTGTAGAAGGGGTATCCGTCGTGCCAGGCGATGAAGTCGCCCTTTTCGTTGACAAATTTACCCTTCTGTATATTGTGGGTCGGGACGTTGTTGCGCAGGAATGTGCGGTAGTCCATGGGGCAAAAGCACACTCCGAGGCTGTCTTTCTTTTGAGCCACCTTCAAGAAACCACGCTCGTGAGCAATGTGGCGGATGTGTTGCTTGGTGAGGTGGCCTATGGGTAGTAGCATGCGCTCCATGATGTCTTGGGGCAAACCCCAGAGGAAGAATGATTGATTCTTGTCGGTGTCGGCACCGTTGGTTATGTGCCAATGGTTGTCGATGTATCGTTTCTGTACATAATGTCCTGTAGCCAGGTGGTGTATATCGAGGCTATCGGCTACCTGACGCAGTAGGGGCCACTTGAGGTAGTTGTTGCAGAGTGTGCAAGGAAAAGGGGTGTGACCGCGCATATATTCGCGGATGAAGTAATCGATGATGGTCGATTGAAAGAGTTCGCGCTGGTCGGAGACGATGTGGCGAATGCCCAACCGATGGCAAAGGTCGCGTGCGTCGTCGAGATACTCGGTAGAGCCGTCTTTCTCGTAGAAACGGAATGTGATGCCTGTGACCTCATATCCGGCGTCTTGCAACAGTAGGGCAGCCACCGAGCTGTCGGTGCCACCGCTCATTCCCAATAGAACTCTTTTGTGTGCATTCATGGATGCAAAGATAGTTACAATTATGAAACTAACGACGATAAGATGCAACAAAGGTGGCGTATGTGTAACCTATGCGGTATCACGATACGCCACCTTTTCTATGGGTATATGATGTAACTATGGGATTAGATAAAGCCCAAACCCTTGACAAAGATGTAAAGGATGATGACCGGAGCGACGTAGCGCACGAGGATGAAGAGTATGGGCAAAATCTTGACGGGCAACTTGCCATAGTTGCTGATTTCGTTCTTGAAGAAATCGGGCTTCATGAACCAACCCACAAATATACATGTGAAGAAACCGCCAAGAGGCAAGAGAATATTGGCCGAGCCAAAGTCGTAGATGTCGAATGTAGAGGTGAATGTGCGACCAAACATTTCGATGTTGAAACCTACAAGCAGGGTAACCAAGCTGAGTACGATGGTGATGCCTGTGGTGATGTAGGTAGCGACCTTGCGCGAGAGCTTGTGCTCCTCGCTGAGATAGGCAGTGAGTACCTCATGGAATGAGATAGTAGAGGTGAGAGCCGCCAATGCAATGAGTATGAAGAAAACAGCCGACCATACAGGAGCACCGGGCATACCCTTGAAAATCTCGGGCAGGGTGATGAATATGAGGCTGGGGCCTTCGGTGGGTTGCAAACCTGCGCTGAAAACTGCGGGGAAGATAACCAAACCGGCCAATGTGGCAACGAATAGTGTGAGAAGCGATACGCTGAGTGATGTGCCAATGAGTTTGGTTTTCTCGTTGAAGTATGATGCATAGGTAATCATGCAGCCCATACCCACCGAGAGAGAGAAGAATGCTTGTCCTGCAGCTTGGAAGAGCGTGTCGCTTGAGAAAGCCACCTTGAAGTCGGGGGTGAGGAAGAAGCGATAGCCCTCGGCAGCACCGGGCATGAAAGCCACGCGGATAGCCATGAAAATGAGGATAACAAAGAGGATGGGCATCATTATGTTAGACGCCTTCTCGATACCCTTCTCTACACCGCGAGCGATGATGAAGTGGGTGAGCAGAATGAACACGATGGTGTATACAATGGGCCAATATGAGGCTTGGAATGATGCGTATTGCTCGGCAAAGGGTATGCCACTTGTGTAGAGTGAGCCGTTGATAGAGTTGACAAGATAGTCGAGCGACCAGCCTGCAATAACGTAGTAGTATCCTGAGATAAAGAGGGCGCAAAGGATGCCGTTGAAGCCAAGCACTTGCCAAGGCTTGGAGAGCTCACGGAAACCACCCACGGCGTTTTTGTGAGTCTTGCGACCAATTGCAAACTCGCACAGCATGACGGGAATAGCAATGATAAGCACGCAAAGGAGGTAGACGAGAAGGAATGCCGCGCCACCGTTTTCGCCGGCGAGGTAGGGGAAGCGCCATATACTGCCCAGACCGATAGCACTACCGGCGGCTACAAGAATGGCACTGAGTTTGCCTCCAAACGAGGCACGATTTTCGGTACTCATATAAGTTTGGTTTTGTTTTGTTGTAAAACCAAAAGAAGCCGAGCAGGTGTATGCTCAGCTTCTTTTAGATTATGTTCAATTAAGGTTTGAGGTTTTTCAATTTTTTGTCGGCGTCGGTTGCAGGACGGATGCTGATAGCGAAACCGCCACCGCGAGCCATTTTGACCTTGATGCTACTCTTGCTTGTAACGATACCGGTTGTAATCTTGTAAGAATCGGGGGCGGTAGCGTAGTCGGCATCTTTGCCGTCGGCATAGAGTGTAGCCACGTAACGAGTGTCGCTATCGAGGAAGTCGAAGTTTACTTCCAAAGTGCGTTGCTCCTCGTTGGTAACAGCGCCAACAAACCAATTCTCGGCACCTTTCTCTTTGCGAGCGGCCAAGATGTATTGACCGGGCTCGGCAGCGAGGTAACGGCTCTCGTCCCAATCAACAGCTACGTCTTTGATGAATTGGAAGGCGTCCATATACATCTCGTAGTGCTCGGGGAGGTCGGCTGCCATTTGCAAGGGCGAGTAGAGGGTAACGTAGAGTGCCAATTGGTTGCAAATAGTGCTATTGCAGTAAGAGTTGTTCTCGGGGTTGATCTTTGTAATATCCATAACGAATACACCGGGAGTGTAGTCCATGGGACCACCTTGCAAGCGAGTGAAGGGGAGGATGGTGACGTGGTGGGGAAGTGTACCACCAAATGCTTGATACTCGGTACCGCGAGCCGACTCGTTGCCAATCAAGTTGGGGTATGTGCGGCAGAGACCTGTGGGGCGCACAGCCTCGTGAGCATTGACCATAACTTTGTGCTTGGCCGCCTCGGTGATGGCATAGAGGTAGTGGTTGTTGCACCATTGTCCGTAGTGGTACTCGCCACGGGGGAGCATGTCGCCTACGTAACCACTCTTGATAGAGTTGTAGCCATATTTCTCCATGAGTTCGAATACGGCATCCATGTGGCGCTCGTAGTTGCGAGTAGAGCCCGAAGTCTCGTGGTGCATCATGAGACGCACGCCCTTGCTGTGTGCGTAGTCGTTGAGCATAGCGATGTCGAAGTCGGGGTAGGGAGTTACGAAGTCGAAGACGTAGTCTTTGGTCTTACCTGCCCAATCTTCCCAACCGGTGTTCCAACCCTCGACGAGTACTTGGTCAAATCCATGCTCGGCAGCGAAGTCGATGTATCGCATAACGTTTTGGTTGTTGGCACCGTGACGGCCGTTGGGTTGAGCAGTAGCATAGTCGATCTTGTCGATTTGTACCGAGGGAAGGTCGGTGTAGGCCCAAGTGCTCTTTCCGGTAATCATTTCCCACCATACACCCACGTACTTAACGGGCTTAATCCAAGAAGTATCTTCGATTTTGCAAGGCTCGTTGAGGTTGAGGATGAGGTTTGAAGCAAGGATGTCGCAAGCGTTGTCGCTCACCATAACTGTGCGCCAGGGCGACTTGCAAGGGGCTTGCATGTAGCCTTTGTGACCGCGAGCATCGGGCGTGAGCCATGAGCGGAAAACGAGGTTTTTCTCGTCGAGGTCGAGGTGCATACAAGCGTAGTCGACGAGTGCAGCTTCGTGGATGTTGATGTATATACCCTCGTCGGTTTTGAGTTGAAGAGAGGTTTGTACACCGGTCTTAGAGAAGGCGGTTTGCGACGAGTTGCCTGTGTAGGCCTTGTCGAAGAGGTCGTTGATTTGTGTAAGGCGAGAGATGGTGTAGTCGTACTCTTGAGTGTCGTAGTCGCCGGGAATCCAATATGCAGTGTGGTTGCCTGTCATGGCAAACTCGGTGTACTCCTCTTTGATAGTGAAGTATGTGAGGTTGTCTTGCTCGGGGAACTCGTAACGGAAGCCCACGCCGTCGTCGTATACACGGAAGCGGATAGTGAGCAGGCGTTGAGCCTCGTTGGCAGCCTTACCGGGGATTGTTTGTTGGAGTTTTACCTCCATTTCGTTGTAGTTGTTGCGAATAGTGCTTGTCTCGCCCCAGACGGGAGTCCAAGTCTCGTCAAAAGAAGAACGGTTGACGCTTAGAACGTCGAAGTTGTCGGTGAGCGAGTAGTCGCTGATGAGTTCAATACCCAAACGGCTGGGGTTGATGACGGGTTGTCCTTTATATTCGACATTGTAGTATGGAATACCATCGACAACGTCAAACTCGACAGCAACATTACCGTTGGGAGAGGCTTGCTTTTCTTTGGCTTGAGCGATGCCTGTACAGCATGCGAGAGCCAAGAGTAAGATAGCTGTTTTTTTCATTGCGTGATTGTTTTTAAGATATGTTATTGTTTTAGCAAATTGTTTGAAGTGTTATTGTGCAACCTTGGCTAAGTAGATGATAACGGGGAAGTGGTCGCTATATCCGTTGAGGTAACGTCCCGAGGCGTGAGTGCGTTTGGGGTAGCCTTTGTACTTTCCACTGCTTTGTTTCAAGAAGTCTTTGTTGAAAATCTCAGACTTGAAGTATTTGAGAGTAGAACGGTCGTTGCCTACGAGGTTGGCCGATACGATTATTTGGTCGAAGAGGTTCCAGGCGCCTTGGTATCCGAGTGTTCCGTAACCCTTTTCGTGGAGTCGCCACATGGTGTTGAAGTATCCACCCTCAACCACATCTTCGGGATTCTTTACAGCGCCCAGAACAGTAGCACAGCTCTTGTTGTCGGGGTCGTCGTTGAGGTCGCCCATGATGATAACTTTGGAAGCGGGGTCGGCAGCAAGTACCGAGTCGGCCAGATGTTTTGACAAGGCTGCAGCGGCCTCACGTCGGCATCTTGATTGCTCCTCGCCACCGAGTCGCGAAGGCCAGTGGTTGACGATAATGTGAACGCGCTCGCCTGCCAATCGGCCGCTTACGAGTAATTGGTCGCGAGTGAGGGTGTTGGGCGAACATTCGATGTGAAGTCGCACGCTGATGGCAGTGTCGACCTCAAATTGGTTGCGGTCGTATAGCATGCCCACGTCGACACCGCGACGGTCGGGGCTGTCGAAGTGTACGATGTCGTAGTTGCGAGTGGCCAAATCGCCGGTTTTGATGAGGTCTTCGAGAACTTGACGATTTTCAATCTCGCTGACGCCAATTACAGCGGGTCCATTGGGGCAGAACTTGTCGGTGGCAAGTTTGCTGATGGCGTATGCCAAGTTGTTGAGTTTGTTTTGATATTTGAGAGTACCCCAACGGTAGTTTCCATCGGGGAGAAACTCCTCGTCGTTGGTGTTGGGGTCGTTGATAGTGTCGAAAAGGTTTTCGAGGTTGTAGAAAGCAACCGAATAAACAGCAACCTTGTTTTGCTGAGCAAAAGAGGTTGTGATGAGTAAGGTGCTCATTATGAGCAGTGTTGTTATTCTCTTCATAATTTGCTAAGTAAAATGTGAATTTGGGGTGTAAATATACATTATTATTATGAAAAAATGCCATGAAGAGGTGTTAAAAATGAGGCGTCAAGTTGCAGTATAGAGTATAGAGTGGGAGAGGAGAGAAAAATAATGGAGGTAAAAATAACCAACAGAGAGATAGGATAAATGGAATATTTTTTGTTAATTTGCAATCTTCATTTATATGGAATGTTATATCCCGTTGAGAGGCGATGTAGCAACTGTAGAGAGAAAATAATAAAAAAATAAATAAACTAAGTGCTTAAAAACTAAAGATTTCCTTATGAAGAGAAATTATTTGACAGCAGGACTCATGGCGATAGTACTTGCCTTGCCTATGCAAGCCGGTATCGTGAAGGGAACTGTTATCGATAGCGCAACGAAAAAGCCTGTAGCGGGTGTTGTGGTATCGACTGCCGGAGGTAGTATAGTCACTACTACGGCTGCCGACGGTACGTATGTACTTGAAGGCGTAGAGGAGGGCAATGGTGCAATAGCCTTCAACGGAGAGAGTTATGCAATAGAGTCGCTCGACGTAACCGTCACCGAGACACCACTTACAGTGAATGCCGAAGTAGATGCTACAGTGAGTGACCGCACCGTAGCCAGCGAGGAGACACAAGTGTCTCGCGAGGAAAATAGCTTGCTCTTTGATGAGTCGATGCTCGAAGATGAGGGCGCAACATCGAGCCAATCGGTAGCCTATTTGGCAGGCTCGTCGGATGATGTGTTCTTGAGTGCATCGAGCTATGTGTTCAGCCCCATGCGCTTCTCGATACGTGGTTATGATCAACGAGATCAAGTAACCTATATCAATGGTATAGACTTTACCGATACCGAGCGTGGTCGCTTTAACTATTCGAGCCTTGGCGGCTTGAACAATGCCACACGTAACAAAGATATAGTACATGGCTTGGATGCACCGGGCTTTGGTTATGGCTCGCTCTCGGGAGCAACCAATATCAATACCTTGGCAGCCGACTATGCCGCCGGCTCGCAAGTGGGCCTTGCCTATACCAATAGAGCTTATAACTTGCGTGCACAAGCAACTTATGCCACCGGTTTGATGAACAACGGTTGGGCATTTACCGGTTCGGTAGTGTATCGTTGGGCCGATAAGGGTCGTGCCGAGGGTACATCGTACAACTCGTTGGGTTACTTCTTTGCGGCACAAAAGATATGGAACAACCACAGCCTTGCCTTGACAGCGTGGAACTCGCACACCGAGCGTGGCCAATCGAGTGCATCGACACAAGAGGTGTATGACTATCGCGGTATCTACTACAACTCGTACTGGGGCTATCAGGATGGCAAGGTGCGCAACTCGCGCATTGTGCAAAGCATGGACCCCACTGTGTTGTTGAACTATATATGGGATATTGACAATGAGAGTAGCTTGAAGGTGGGTGCAGCCTATCATTATAATATGTATAGCAACAGTGCGTTGTCGTTCTACAATGCTCCCGACCCCCGTCCCGACTACTATAGAAACTTGCCCGGCTTCCAATATACCAACTTGGGTGTGAATGGCCCCGGTGATGTCGATGACCCCAACTATGGCC
>JAFZFQ010000019.1 GCA_017555825.1 Bacteroidaceae bacterium
GTGCAACCGATCCTGCTGCCGCTCCCTCGAAAGTAATCAAAAAACGTACTCCCAAGGTAGTTAAGCAACAAGGTGTCGTTCCTGCTATGAAACAACTTAAACTTACTGAACTCTAATGTAAGATATCGGTATAAATGATATGATGAGGGTGGTCGCAGTGAAGCGGCCACCCTCTTTTATTGGGTAATGTTTGTTGGCTGTTAGAACTGTAAGTAGATAAAGGGTACTACTTGACTTGAGCGAACTTGCAACACAAAGAAGATAAAGAGTGCAAAAATGATTGCTTTGGCTATAAGTGGAGTCTTTTCGAGCCCTTGTTGTAGGGCGAGCGACCATCGGTGTGGTGTGTAGTGCAATAGATAGCCCACTACAATGAGTGCGCTGACATAGGGGTAGCCTGTGGCAAATTGAGTGAACACCTCGGGGTGAAATTGGGTGAATATCTGCGACGCCATTTCGCCTACAACAGTGAGTGAATCGGCACGGAAGAATACCCAGCCGATAGCTACGATGTGGAATGTGAGTATAACGTGGGCTATGTGTAGCAATTGGGCTTTGGTGCCACTATGCTCTTGTGCGGGTATCAGCTTGCGGTAGAGTTTGTGCAGAACAAGCATGAGGCCGTGCCAAGCACCCCACAGTACAAATAGCCACGATGCGCCGTGCCACAATCCTCCTATCACCATTGTAATAAATAGGTTGAAGTAGTTGCGCCATAACGGTACGCGATTGCCACCCATCGATATGTAGAGGTAGTCGCGCAACCATGTAGAGAGAGTAATGTGCCAACGACGCCAAAATTCGGTGATAGAGGCCGACTTATAGGGTGAGTCGAAGTTGATAGGGAAACGGTACCCCAAGAGTAGGGCTATACCTATGGCTATGTCGGAGTAACCCGAGAAGTCGCAATATATCTGTAGCGTGTAGCCATAGATGCCCAAGAGGTTTTCGAGTCCGGTATACAGAGCCGGTGCGTCAAATATGCGGTCGACAAAGTTGATGCTGATGTAGTCTGATATAACAACTTTCTTGAACACGCCTGTCATGATGAGGAACAAACCTTCGGCAAACATTGAGCTTGAGACCTCGGGTCGACGGCGTATCTGTGGCAAAAGTTCGGTTGCGCGTACCACAGGACCGGCTACCAATAGGGGGAAGAATGAGAGGAAAAAGAGGTATTCGAGCAGGTTGGTGGTGGGTTGTAGCTTGCTGCGGTAGATGTCTATTATATAGCTGAGTGATCGGAAGGTGAAGAATGAAATACCTATCGGAAGGGCTATATCCCACAACTCTATGTGTCTGCTGATAAAGGTGTTGATGGTGTCGACAATGAGGGTGGTGTACTTGAAGTAGCAGAGCATGCCCATATTGATGATGGCACTTGTAGCTACACACCATTTGCGGGCAATACGGTTGGTGGAGCGCCCCAATATACGTCCTATAAGGTAGTCGGATACCGCAACCAATAGCAGGCATGCGACATATATACCGCTCGACTTGTAGTAGAAGTATAGCGAGAAGAGTGTGACAAAAATCATGCGTCCGATGTTGTTGCGGTAGAGCAAGCGGTATAGGACGATAAAACCCAGAAAGAGGAAAAGAAAGAGACCGCTGTTGAACATGAGCGGATGTCCGGGAGAGTAGGCGAGTAGCTCGCCTATCTTCGAGAGGTCGATATTATCGAGTATATTCATCATAGGCTTTCTGTATGCTTTGATATAATAGGTAGCCTTGCAAGGCATATCCTTGGGCTGTATAGTGTATGTGGTCTTTGCGCATGCCTTTTTCCTTGACCCATGTCTCGCACGAGCCCTTGCCACCACCTATGGTGTACCAGTCCCACACGGCGATGTTGTGGTCGGCGCCATAGCTTTTTATGGCTTCGGTAACGATAGTGAGTTGGGTGTTTTCGGCATAGTATCGCTTGCCATTTTTACGGCGACGCTTGCGCACCTTGTTATCTGCGGGAGTTGTGAGCAGAATGATTGCCTCGGGGCTTTGCTCACGTATGCTGCCAACGAGGGCGTCTATCTGTTCATACATTGATTGATGTGTGGTGCTTCGCGATACCGACTCGTTAGTACCCATTGATATGATGACCAAGTGGGGTTGCAACAAGGCGAGTTTCATGCCATAGTTCTCTACACGATTGTAGCACTCGTAGGTGGCGCTGTTGTTGCCTATAGCGTGTAGTATGATGCCACTGTTGCCGTTTTCGAGCGATGCACCATATATAGCAGCGTGCTCGTGAGCGTGGGTATTGTAACCCCGCAGTTGTATATGGTGGGTTGTGTCGCGCCATGTAAAATAGGTCTCGCCGGCGTGTGGCGAGTAGGTATTGAACTCAAGAGGCGTGTCGGTAGGCATAAGTAGAGGAAACTTGTCGGTAGGGGCATGAAACAGACGCAGGGTGTTGAAACCCACTTCTTCGCCATAACGACTCATGGTCTCGAAGGTAATATCTACTTCACTTCCTGTGGGTGTTATCGATATACCGCTCACACCCACCTTGTCGCTAAACTTTTTGCCAATTACACAACGTTTGTGTTGCCAACTGCCCGACGAGGCTATCTTGTAGTCGGCAGGCTCGTTGGTCTTGCATATTTTCAGAGGTGCAATCAGTCCGCGCCCGGCATTGCCCCATTGTTGTTGAAGCGATAGGCGCAACGCCTCGCTAAAGAAGCCGGCTTGCACGTGCGAGTCGCCCAAGTGTACGACCGATACAACCTTGCAATCGTGTCCCGAGGTTGTGTCTTGTAACGCTTGCATGCGGTCGAAGATAGGCGACCAATCGGAGCCGTTGAAAATGATGGTGTCGGCCTCCCAATTGATGCACGAAATAGTATCGAGCCCCACCGTGTGTGTGGCTCCTACTACGTTGCATAGTAGTGTGATGAGTAAAAGCGCAATACCTCTATTCATATATGCCGATGGTTGTGTCTGTGGGTTGTGCGATGTGTGGTTGAGGGTTGTTGTCGAGCGCATGCTTGATAGCCTTTATAAACTCCTCGGCAAGCGGTGCGCCACCTTGATGGTTGATGTGGGTGTAGTCTTTGCTTGCCCAATTGTTCTCTACAAAAGTGGGCATGCCTCCTATTTGTTTCATAGCTTCGCAACAGTCCCAAAAGAGACATTCGGCCTCAATAGCCGCGTTGCGTTGTGCCTTGCGCATGCCATAGATGGCAGGCATGGTCTTTATCTCGCCATTTTCGTTTTGGCAACGGTCGCCTATACCCATGATGAGTATATCGGTGTGCGGAAATGCTTGTCGCAGGTGTGCAATGGCATTGATCAATTGGTGTGTGTAGGGGGTGTAGTCGGTGATAGAGGGAGTCATGCGGTTGAGACCATATTGCAGCACAATGAGGTCGTAGGGGATGGCTTTGTATAGCTCTTGAAGGTGAGCTGTTTCGAGCAACTCTAAGCTGGTGCCACTATATCCGCGCATAGAGATATTGTCTACGGCAATACCCTTGCGGCCGTCGAGCCAAGTGCCCCACATGGCTACTTGTGGGTTGCTACATCTTACCTCTAAGCTACTTGTGGGCTCGTCTACGGTAATGAATTGAGCCTGCTTGCTACCGCCCACCTCGTATGAGTAGCTTGCCGAGTCTGTTTTGATGCTTATTACAGCCGAGTCTTGTGCAATGAAACCGAGTGTAGATACTTCCCATTGGTCGATGTGGCGAAGTTTGTTCACGCCTTTCAATCGGGTGTATGCCTCTCCCTCGGCGCTATGATGTTGCAAGGGGAGTGATAGTAGGTTGTAGGGAGGTTTGGGCGATATTACGTTGGCTGTTTTCCAACCTTTATCGCTTTGTGTAATGGAGCGACGGAAGCCCGGGAAGTCGCTGTGCATAGCCATGTAGCCTACTCCACATCCGCCAAAGAGGTCTTGTAGAAGCATGCGTACGTTTTGAGTGAAAATATCGGCCTCGATAAATGAGTCGCCAAGGAAGGCTATGCGTACAGGGCGTTGCAGATGGTTGCGATTTTCTATGGCTGCCTTAAAGTTGTGCAGACCATTTTGTTGCATTGAGTAGTCTTCTATGAGAGTTGTCTCGCCCGATTTGCGCTTTACACTCTTCACAATCTGTTGTTTTACAATCGAGTCGGGTAACGTGGTGAGGTTGTCGGCAAGTGTTGCAATAGAGTCGACAGCGAGTGTGATAGATGTCGTATCGGTCTCCTCGGCAAGAAGATCCTCATCGAGAGGGTTGTTGCTATTGGGTGTGCGCAAGTCGCTCAAAATATCAATCTGCTTGATTGAAAAGGGCGTGTTGATGGGTGGTAAGAGAGAGAGCATCATCAAGATGCCTATGGTTAGTACTACCAGCCAAACGACCTGCGTGAGGTAATTTTTGTTCATTTGAGAAACCGTGTTATTAACTTATAGAATGGGGGCAAAAGTAATAAAAATGAGTGAAATAATATAAATATGTACTCTCGAAATAGTGTGGTGTTGAATTTATTTATAAATTAGCCACTTGTAATTGAATAGGATGTAAAATGCTGTTACAACTGCAAATATCGGTATGGTTTGTCAATGCCCTGTATATTATTTATGCCGTGCTTGTGCTGAGTAGTATACTTGTCGTTATTTCGGAAACCCGAAATGCCGCCAAAAGCCTTGCCTGGATACTTGCGCTTATCTTTTTGCCTGGGTTGGGGTTATTGTTGTACCTGCTATTCGGACAGAGTATGCGCCATGAAACACTCCTATCGCAAAGCAATCGTGAGAAACTGTTCAATAGTAACAAGTTGCCCGATGTCGATATAGATGCTCTCGCCCTTAGCGAAAATAATAAGCAGCTCATCAAGATGTGCAACAAGCTCGATGCCTCGCGTTTTTATCCCGGCAACGATGTGCATGTATATGTGCGCGGTCAAGAGAAGTTTGACGACCTGCTGTTTGATATACGCAATGCGCAGAAATTTATTCATATACAGTATTTTATATTTCGTGACGACGACCTGGGTCGTCGAGTGTGCGATGCCTTGATAGAGGCGGTCGAGCGTGGTGTTGAGGTGCGCCTGCTCTATGATGACATGGGCTGTTTTACAGTCGATCGTCGCTTCTTTAAGAATATGGAAAAACATGGTATTGAGGTGCGTGCATTCATGCGTATATTTCACCTGCGACGTTCGTGGCGACTCAACTATCGCAATCACCGCAAAATCGTGGTTATAGACGGCTTGGTGGGTTATATAGGTGGCATGAACGTTGCCGACCGCTATGTCAATGGCGACAAAGACTTGAGTTGGCGCGATACCCACATGCGCATTGCCGGCCCTGTGGTACATGGATTACAGATGTCGTTTTCGGTCGATTGGTGCTACGAAAGCCACAATGTACTCTCGGACGAAAAGTACTTCCCACAACTCATGTCTACCGGTGATACCGGTGTGCAAATAATCTTGTCGGGCCCTACCGGTCCGTGGAACTCCATAGCCATGATGTGCGAGAAGATTGTCTCTATGGCGCACGACTATGTCTATATCCAGACACCCTATTTCTTGCCCACCGATTCGCTGGTGTATGCCTTGCAGGTGGCGGCTTTGTCGGGTGTCGATGTGCGTATCATGATACCGCAACGCACCGATTTGGAGGTGATGCGCTGGGGTTCTTTCTCGTATATCTCGCAGATGCTCACTGCCGGAGTGAAAGTCTATCTCTATCAGCCCGGTATGCTTCATGCCAAGACGATTGTTGTCGATGATGAGTTGGTGTCGATAGGTTCGGCTAACTTCGACTTTCGTAGTTTTGAGCATAACTTTGAGACCAATGCCTTGGTGTATGGTCGAGAGCAGGCCTTGCGCGTAAAAGAGGATTTTATGGTCGATGTGTCCAACTGTGTATTGATAGACAATATCGACCTGTGGCGACAACGCCCGTTGCGACACAAGATATATGAGTCGGTGGTGAGATTGGTGAGCCCCGTTTTGTAGTAGAGGTCTTTGTGCGATAGCGGGTCGAAATAGCTTCCTGTCATGTAGAATATTTGCGGTATGTGTTTGGTGTGTAGTGCGATATTTACTAATTTTGCACACCATTTCACAGAGCATCATGAACGCATATCTCACACATACACTTTCCAATGGATTGCAGATTGTGCATTGCCCTCATGCGGGTAATGTGTCGTATTGTGGCTTTATTATCAATGCCGGTACGCGTGATGAAGCTGCCGATGAATTTGGATTGGCTCACCTGGTAGAGCATACCATCTTTAAGGGAACAGCACATCGTCGAGCCTATCACATACGCAACCGCATGGAGGCGGTAGGTGGTGAACTCAACGCGTTTACGTCCAAAGAAGAGACGGTTATATACAGCATTTTCCCGTCGCAATATCAAGAGCGTGCGATGGAGCTTCTGGGCGACCTCGTTATCAATGCCTCTTTTCCGCAAGCCGAGTTTGAGAAGGAACGCGAGGTGGTTATCGAGGAGATAGATATGTATCGCGATACACCCTCCGAGTTGATATACGATGAGTTTGAAAATCGCCTCTTTGCCTCTCATGCCTTGGGGCACAATATATTGGGTACTCCCGATGAGCTACAGCTTATAACACCCGATAAGGCGCGAGCCTTCTTGACGCGCTACTATGTACCTCGTCAGATGGCCTTTTTCTCGTTGGGAAGTATGCCCTTTGATAAGGTGGTGCGTTGTGCCGAGCGTCACTTCTCGGCCCTGGTCGATGCCGCCGATGTGCGCAACAGAGTAGCGCCGCAAGCCATACCTCCATTTGCCGAACGAGTATCGTGTGATACTCACCAGGCGCATGTGGTGTGGGGGCGTCGCACCTATAATCTTTACGACGACTTGCGATTGCCTATGTTGTTGATGAATAACATATTGGGTGGTCCATGTCTCAATAGCTTGTTGAACGTTGCACTGCGCGAGCAACGAGGATATGTCTATACGGTTGAGTCGGCTGTGACAAATTATACCGATACCGGAATTTTCTCGTTGTACTTTGGTACCGATGTGCGCCATGTAGAGAAGTGCATGCAGCGAGTGTGCAAGGTGCTCGATGACGTGAAGCGTACATATCTCACCGAAGCACGCTTGTGTGCAGCCAAGAAACAATATCTGGGTCAACTGCAAGTGGCCGAGGATAACAATGAGGGATTGGCGCTGGCCATAGGCAAGGGTTTCTTGCGCTATGGAGCGATACTCACTCCCGAAGAGCAAAAGAGTCGCATAGAGTCTATTTCGCTCGATGCCATGCGACAAGTAGCCAATGAAATGCTCGATGCCGACACCTGGTCGTTGTTGGTTTTTGAGCCTTAAAAAATGAAATAAAGCAATATGAAGATAGGAACAGTAGATTTGGGCAATCAACCGGTGTTGTTGGCACCGATGGAAGATGTTACCGACGCCTCTTTTCGCCTTTTGTGCAAAGAGTTTGGCGCCGACATGGTCTATACCGAGTTTGTCAGTGCCGATGCCTTGGTGCGCAGTATAGAGGCTACCCGTCGCAAGCTGCATATATGCGACGAGGAGCGTCCGGTGGTGATACAAATCTATGGTCGTTATATAGAGTCGATGGTCGAGGCTGCCCGATTGGTTGAGGCTGCTCGCCCCGATATAATAGATATCAACTTTGGCTGTCCGGTCAAGAAAGTAGCCGGCAAGGGGGCAGGCGCGGGTATGTTGCGCGATGTGCCCAAGATGCTTGAGATAACTCGTGCGGTGGTTAATGCCGTGAAGACTCCCGTTACCGTGAAGACTCGCCTTGGATGGGATTGTGAGTCGAAAATCATTGTCGAGCTTGCCGAGCAACTACAAGATTGTGGTATTGCAGCATTGGCTATACACGGACGCACGCGTAGTCAGATGTATACCGGCGAGGCCGATTGGACATTGATAGGCGAGGTGAAGAACAATCCTCGCATGCACATCCCCATTATTGGTAACGGCGATGTTACTACCCCACAACGTGCCAAGGAGTGCTTCGAACGTTATGGCGTAGATGCTATAATGGTGGGTCGTGGCTCGATAGGTGCGCCGTGGATTTTCAAAGAGATAAAGCACTACTTGCAAACAGGCGAACTCATGCAACCCCTCACCATAGCCGAGTGTATGAGTGTGATACGCCGTCAGTTGCAAGAGAGTGTGGCGCGTCTCGATGAACGTCGTGGTATCACCCACATACGTCGCCACTTGGCAGCTACACCCTTGTTTAAGGGCATCCCCAACTTCCGCGATACGCGCATAGCTATGCTACAGGCATCGACCATGCCCGAGCTGCTCGATATATTGCAACGTATCGAAACCGATATATTGCCCGCCAATTGCTGATTGTTGCCTATTTGATTTGTAGAGTCGACATGCTACAACCCAATCCCAAGGCTTGGTATAGATAGTCTTGAGAGATATAGTCGTATTGCGGATTGACTGTAAAACAGCCTTTGGTGTCGATAAATCCCCACACGGTGCCGGTCTTTACAGCGGCGCAGTTGTCTATAAATGGATAGGCCTCGGTAAATTGACGTTTTATCACAACCTTGCCCGAGCGGTCTATATATCCCCATTTGCCTCGTATCTTGACAGGAGCGAGGTCGGCATTGCCATAGGCGCGACTGTCGGTAAATTGCGGAGATACAACGGTTTGTCCTTTCTCGTTGCACCATCCCCATTGATTTTCTATGCGCACTCTTGCCCACAATCCGTCGGGTATCATTTCGTCATATGCGTGTGTTTGCACGATTGAACCTTCGCGGTTGATGAGGTGGTATCGGTTGTCGTTTTTGACAATAGCCAATCCGTTGTCATTGAACGAGAAAGCCTTTTCGTATTGACACGGAATAACACACTCTCCGTTGAGATTTATGTATCCCCATTTACCCTCTATATTCTGCACTGCGGCAAGCCCGAGACGGTAGTCGCTTACAGTTTTATACTCGGGTTTGATAATTTCGTTGCCATTCTTGTTTATAAACCCCCACAGCACTTGTTTTTTCTTAACAATGGCTATTGCTGCACGGCCTTCCATAAAGACTCGTACTGCGTATTTGTCGCGCAGAGAAATCTTGATATCGCCTTTTTCGTTGATGGCTCCCGGCATATCGCCTTGCTTTATGACCCATGCCAAGCCTTCGCTGTAGACGGTGGCTTGTTGGTAGGTTGTAGATAGCTTACGCTCGCCTTTTCGGTTGATGTAGCCCCATTTTCCGTCTCGGTCTTGCACTGCTGCTATATCGTTGTAAAACAGTGATGCATTGGTGTTGTCGGTCGAGAATATAGGGGTGTCGTCGTAGGAAATACAATGGCAACTGTCGTCGCCAAATACCGTGAGGTAGCCGGTCTGTGGGCGAGAAGCATTTTCTTTGCTTCCGCAAGCGATTAGCAGTATTGAAAGTGTGCTAATAATGAGATAGTTGTATATTCTTTTCATAGTCTTGCTGTGGTAGTTGCACAAAGTTAGTAATTATGCTCCGAAAAAAATGAATATTGAGGTAAAAAAAGTGCAGATGCAATGGGGCTTGATAGAATGTTTTTTGCTAACTTTACACTGAAATAAAAATGTATTAGAAAGAGTTTTAAGAGGATTATGCAATCTCCTGTATATCATATACCTGCGCTGCTTGAAGAGTGCATGCAAGGGCTCGATATCAAGCCTGCTGGTAAGTATGTCGATGTGACTTTTGGCGGTGGTGGCCATTCGCGTGAGATGTTGAGACGCTTGGGCACCGACGGTCACCTCTACTCGTTTGACCAAGACGAGGATGCACAACGCAATATTGTAGACGATAGTCGATTTACGTTTGTGTATAGTAATTTCAAGTTTCTCAAAAACTTCTTGCGTTATCATGGCGAAGAGGGTGTAGATGGTATCTTGGCCGACCTGGGTGTTTCATTTCACCATTTCGATGACTCGGAGCGTGGATTTTCGTTTCGATTTGATGCGCCACTCGATATGCGAATGAATAAAAAAGCACGCCTCACGGCTGCCGATGTTTTGGCTACCTACGATGAGAAAAAGTTGGCACAGTTGTTTTCTCTCTACGGAGAGTTGCGTCAAGCACATCGCATGGCGGCAGCTATCGTAGCCAAGCGCGACAAGGGCGGTGTGAAGACTACCGGTCAATTGCTTGAGGTTGTTACCCCCTTTATCAATCGCAAGCAAGAGAAGAAAGAGTTGGCTCAGTTGTTTCAAGCCCTGCGTATAGAGGTCAATAATGAAATGGATAGCCTGCGCAGTATGTTGCAACAGGCTTCTGAGATGCTCAACCCCGGAGGTAGATTGGTGGTTATAACCTATCACTCGCTTGAGGATCGTATTGTCAAGAATTTTATCAAGACCGGCAATGTCGAGGGTGTAGTTGAGAAAGACTTCTTCGGTCGTGTCAATGCTCCGTTGCGTGCGGTCAATAACAAAGTGATAGTGCCCACAGATGAAGAAGTGGAGCGCAACCCGCGTGCTCGTAGCGCAAAACTGCGTATAGCCGAGAAGGTATAACCTCAAAAAAACAAGAAGTGTGATGTCGGAAAAAAACGAAGTGAAGAAAAATTGGCGTGCAAGATCGAGGCGTTTCCTCGGTTTGGCGCTTAATGGAAAGTTCTTTCCACGTGAGTTTTTTGCTCGCAATTGGGGCATATTGCTTCTGTTTGTTACGCTATTTCTTGCATCGATTGCGCATCGCAATATGTACATGGTGCAGTTGAATAAGATAAAGAAACTCGAAACGATACTAACCGACCGTCGCACCGATCGCATCTTGCTGGAATATAAGCGAGATGAAAACTTGCGATTGCATGAAATTTCAGAGGCGGTAGAGCGATATAATCTGCCATTGATTTATTCGCCCGAACCCAAAGAAGAAGTTGTTGTACCGGTGAAATAAGAGGTGACTCGAAATGAAAAGCAATAAAACCTCAAAAAATATAGTAAAGCCCTATGGTTGTGTTGTGGGTATCTTGCTTATGGCAGCCCTCGCAATTGTAGTCAAAATGGTGATTGTAGCTGTGATACAAGCACCGCATTGGAATGAAAAGGCCGATAAAATGTGGCTGCTCGATGTCATAGAGGAGGCTGTCCCGCATCGAGGCGATATTTTGGCTCATGATGGCACTCCCCTGGCACAAACCGTGGCTCTCTATACGGTGTATGTCGATTTTAAAGACCCTCGTATAGACTCGCTTATATATCGAGATATTATCCACCCCAAGGGTGTCAATTTGCCCGATACGCTCAAGTTGGACTCTTTGTGTGGCTACTTGGCCGAGAAGTTTCCTGTTAAGACCAAGGCCGAGTATTATGACTACATAAGCAAGAGACGCGATGCAAAATCGAGTAGTTGTGTGCTGGCTGAGGATGTGACCGATATGCAATACAAGGAGTTGACACAATTCTCGGTCTTCAAGAATCGCCGCAAGGGAAAATATACGGGTTTGACTCGTATTCGTTCATACAAGCGTTTTTATCCCTACGACTCGCTTACGTCGGTAGTGTTGGGCCGTGCTGCGTTGGCAACAAAGGAAATGCTCGACAAGCATCCCGAGTATAAACGCAACGAGTGGCATGGCTCGTCGGGCTTGGAGTGTGATCTCGATACACTGCTTTTTGGCAAATATGGCACACAGCAACGCCGACAAGCGCACTGGGGCTACAGTGTGGAGGAGGTGGAGCCTCCTGTAAGGGGGTATGATGTTGTTACTACCCTCGATATGACCATGCAAGAGATTGCCGAGCGTAACCTCATGGATATGGTGAGGGTACAGGGTGCTGAATATGGCACTGCCATAATCATGGAAGTGAGCACCGGTGAGATACGTGCTATGGCCAATGTGGAGCGCAATAAAGAGGGACGATACACCTTCAATACTCGTCGCAACTATGCCGTGACAGCCATTGAGCCCGGCTCGGTGGTGAAGACTTTGTCGATGGTAATGGCTATGGAAAATGGTCGCGTAAATCCACTCCGTGAGTTTGACTCTTCGGGCGCCATACCCGAGATTGGTGGTTATAAGAAGATAAGTTTCTATAAAAACCCCTTGACGGTGCAAGAGGTGTTGATAAAATCGGATAACCGCGGTATCTGTAAGATTGTGGGTGACGTATATCGAGGACGTTACAACGACTTTGTCGAGGATATACGCAACTCGGGTATTATGTCGACGGCCGATTTGCCCCTGCCCGACGCACAACGCCCCCATGTAAGCCCTATGCACTTTGAGAAGCAATGGCAGTACTATGCTTTTGCGCAGATGATATTTGGATACCACAACCGTTTTGCACCGGTCACAACGCTCTCGGTGTATAACGCAGTAGCCAACAATGGCCGATTGATGAAACCGCAACTGCTCAAAGGCTTGATGAGAGACGGCGAGATTGATACGATATATGCACCGGTGTGTCTCAATGAGCACTTTTGTACGCCCGAGCATGCCGAGCAAGTAAGAGAAATGTTGCATGGTGTAGTATACTCGCCTGCCGGTACTGCTACCGTGTTGCAAAAGGGTCGTGTAGATATTGCCGGCAAGACCGGTACTGCCAACGCCGTGTGGGAGAGTACCAAAGTGTTGCCTAAGGGTAGTGTGCACCGAGGAAGAGTTTTGGAAAAAGATAGCACTATCCATGGTACGATATATGCCGATGGTTTGTGGCGACTTGCATTTGCCGGATTCTTCCCCTACGACCAGCCGCAATACTCGTGCATTGTAGTCATCGACAAGCCACGTCGTAACAAGGCTTGGGCAGGAGGTGTGGCAGGAGGTGTGTTTCGAGCCATAGCCGAGGAGATGTATAGTCGCAACCTGCTCGAATGTGATGTAGAATATAAAGCAACGGAAGAGGTGAAAAATCCTCCCCGCAATCAAGTATATACCCCTACCGACGATGCTGTGTATGGTTATCTCGGACAATATCCGCAACCCGATACGGTAAATGTACACAAACCGTTGTCCGTTGAGGCGGTGGCTCTCTATGAGGAGCAGGTCGTACCATCGGTAGTTGGATATTCGGCTGCCGATGCGATATATCTGCTCGAAAAACTGGGATTTGTAGTAGAGGTACAGGGCGCAGGCCGTGTTGCACAACAGTCGATAGAGGCGGGTATACCCTTGCAGAAAGGTATGAATATGAAACTTACATTGAAGTGATAAGAATATGAAAGCAAAAGAGTTACTATCGGCCGTCAAGGCAGTGCAGGTGCAGGGTACATTGCCTGCTACCATAGCCGGAATAGAGGCCGATTCGCGTAAGATTAGTGCCGACTATCTCTTTGTGGCCGTGAGAGGCTCGCAAGTAGATGGTCATCAATATATTGACAAAGCTATAGAGTTGGGAGCCACAGTTGTGGTGTGCGAAGAGATACCCGCTACTTGTGCTACCACTGTAGCCTATGTGCAAGTAGCCAACAGTGCCGAGGCATTGGGTCGCTTGGCGTCGCAATGGTATGGAAACCCGTCGAACGAGCTCACGCTTGTGGGTGTTACAGGAACCAACGGCAAGACAACCACAGCAACGTTGCTCTATGAGATGTTCCGTCTCTTTGGCTACAAGGTGGGTCTGCTCTCGACAGTGTGCAACTACATAGATGATGAGGCTGTACATGCTACACATACAACCCCCGATCCTATTTCACTCAATGCCTTGTTGCGTCGCATGGTCGATGCCGGTTGTGACTATGCCTTTATGGAGGTGAGTTCGCACTCGGCGCATCAACATCGCATTGCCGGATTGCGCTTTGCAGGTGGTATCTTCAGTAACCTTACACGTGATCACATGGACTATCACAAGACTGTCGATGCCTATTTGCAAGCGAAAAAGATGTTTTTCGATGCATTGCCGGCCGACGCCTTTGCCCTCACCAATATAGACGATAAAGTGGGCGAAGTAATGTTGCAGAACTGTAGTGCTCGCAAGTATCGTTACTCATTGCGTGCTATGGCCGACTTTAAGGCTCGCACTATCGAGAGTCGCTTGGATGGCACGTTGGTAGCCTTCGATGGTCGTGAGGTTGAGACTCACTTTGTGGGTCGTTTCAATGTATACAACCTCTTGGCGGTATATGCAGCAACCTGCTTGTTGGGTCAGGATAAGGAGCAAACATTGATAAACATGAGCCTGCTCATACCTGTAGCCGGTCGTTTCCAGACTGTATATTCGCCCCGAGGCTATGTGGCAGTAATCGACTATGCCCACACTCCCGATGCCCTCACCAATGTGTTGTCTACACTACGCGATGTGTTGGGACAAGGTGGTCGCATCATCACCGTTGTTGGAGCCGGTGGCAATAGAGACAAGGGCAAGCGCCCCATTATGGCACAAGAGGCGGCCAAACTCAGCGACGAGTTGGTGCTCACATCCGACAATCCTCGCTTTGAAAACCCCGACGATATACTTGCCGATATGCAAGCCGGTCTTGATGCCGAGGCTATGAAACATACGCTTGCCATTACCGACCGTCGTCAAGCTATACGCACAGCTGTGCGCTTGGCGCAAGCGGGCGATGTGATACTCATAGCCGGAAAGGGCCATGAGGATTATCAAGAGATACAGGGAGTAAAACACCACTTCGATGACCGCGAGGAGGTAGAAAAAATCTTTGCCGAATAAAACTTTAAAAAACTATAACTATGCTATATCATCTTTTTCATGATTTGAATATACAGATGCCCGGTGTGGGATTGTGGTCTTATATCTCATTCCGCGCTGGTTTGGCTCTCATCTTGTCGCTTTTTATTTCTACCATTATAGGCAAGCGCATTATAGACTATCTCAAGTTGAAGCAGATGGGCGAGTTGGTGCGTAGCCTGGGTCTCGAAGGCGAAAACTCAAAGAAGGGAACTCCTACAATGGGTGGTATCATTATCATTATCTCTATCTTGTTGCCTTGTATTTTGGTGGGTCGCTTCGATAGTCTCTACATGATACTGATGCTTGTTACTACCGTGTGGTTGGGTCTGTTGGGTTATGCCGATGACTATATCAAGGTGGTAAAGAAAGACAAAGAGGGCATGCATGGCAAGTTTAAGATTATAGGCCAAGTGGGCTTGGGTCTTATTGTGGGTCTTGTGTTGTATTTCAGCCCCGATTTTGTCATAAGAGAGAATGTAGAAGTACCCGGTGTGAATGGTACTGAGATAGAGTATCTGCAAGAGGATGTAAAGTCGATAACAACTACCATCCCGTTTGTCAAAAACCATAACTTCGACTATGCCGACTTAGTATCCTTTATGGGTGAGTATCAAGATATAGCCGGCTGGGTTATCTTTATCTTTGTTATTATCTTGGTGGTAACAGCAGTGTCGAATAGTGCCAATCTCACCGATGGATTGGATGGCCTTGCCACCGGTACATCGGCCATTATAGGTGTGGCATTGGGTATCTTGGCCTATTTCTCGGGCCACATCGAGTATGCCTCATATTTCAATATTATGTACATCCCCGGTAGTGGTGAGTTGGTAGTCTTTATGGCTGCCTTTATTGGAGCCACCATTGGTTTCTTGTGGTACAACTCGGCGCCGGCACAAGTCTTTATGGGCGATACCGGCAGCCTCACGTTGGGTGGTATTATTGCTGTGTTTGCCATCCTCATTCACAAGGAGTTGCTTATACCTATACTGTGTGGTGTGTTCTTTGTAGAGGCTCTGTCGGTAATTATTCAAACAACATACTTCAAGATAACCAAGAAACGCACCGGTGTGGGTCGTCGAGTATTCAAGATGTCGCCCTTGCACCACCACTTCCAAAAACCCGGTAATGCCGGTATCGACGCTTTGATACAACGTCCTATACAGATTATCCCTGAGACAAAAATCGTTACCCGCTTTTGGATTATAGGCATCATCCTTGCCGTGATAACATTGGTGACATTGAAGATACGATAAAACAGAAGAGTCATGAACAGAAACAAAATAGTAGTATTGGGAGCCGGCGAGAGTGGTGCCGGAGCAGCCGTATTGGCCAAGGTAAAAGGCTTTGAGGTCTTTGTGTCGGACTTGTCGTCTATCAAAGACAAATACAAAAAGATGCTTGATGAGCATGCGATACCCTGGGAAGAAGGCAAGCATACGGCCGAGTATATCATGGATGCCGATGAGGTGATAAAGAGCCCCGGTATACCCGATACAGCTCCCCTTATTGTGGCCTTGAAGGAGAAAGGCACACCCATTATATCGGAGATAGAGTTTGCAGGTCGATATACCGATGCACGCATGATATGTATTACCGGTAGTAACGGAAAGACCACCACAACGCTACTCACATACCACATTCTCAAGAGTGCCGGTCTCAAGGTGGGCTTGGCAGGCAATGTGGGTCAGAGTCTTGCCTATCAAGTGGCTAAGTGCGACTATGAGTATTATGTTGTGGAGCTGAGTAGTTTCCAATTGGATAACATGTATGACTTCAAGGCCGATATTGCGGTGTTGCTCAATATCACCCCCGACCATCTCGACCGTTACGACTACAAGATGGAAAACTATATCGACTCGAAGTTCCGCATTACGCGCAACCAGACTGCTGCCGATGCCTTTGTATATTGGAACGACGACCCCGTTATCAACGAGAAGTTGCGTTCGTTGCAACTCAACTCACAAGTATATCCTTTCTCTGAGACGCCCGAGCCTCAATCTCGCGCCTATACACAAGATCACAAGGTGGTGATAAGTACACCCGACGATGTTTTTACAATGGAGGAAGATGAGTTGGCGTTGCCCGGTCGTCACAATCTTTACAACTCATTGGCTGCCGGTATCTCGGCCAATCTGCTTCATATCGAAAAGGAAGATATACGTCGTGCATTGAGCAGCTTTCAAGCCGTTGAGCACCGCCTTGAGCCGGTGGCTACAGTCAAAGGTGTACGTTTTGTCAATGACTCGAAGGCTACCAATGTCAACTCTTGTTGGTATGCACTTGAGAGCATGAACACTCCTGTAGTGCTCATTTTGGGTGGTAAGGACAAGGGTAATGACTATAGTGAAATAGAACAACTTGTACACGATAAGGTAAAGGCTATTGTGTGCATGGGTGTAGATAACACCCCCTTGCATGCATTCTTCGATGGCAAGGTGGCGCATATAGACGATGCCGGTTCGATGCAAGAGGCTGTGGCAAAGGCCTATGCTGTGGCTACTGCCGGCGATACTGTGCTCTTGTCGCCTTGTTGTGCCAGCTTCGACCTCTTTAAAAGTTACGAAGACCGTGGAGCGCAATTTAAAGAGTGCGTAAGAAATCTATAAACGATGGAGACTGAAGAGATAAAAAAAGTACCAAAAAAGAAGGTAAAATATACCTCCGACTGGACATTGTGGGCATGTTACATCATTTTGTGCGCCGTGTCGGTAGTGGAAGTGTTCAGCGCAAGTAGCCTTGAGCTGAAGAATGGTAGTGTATACCTTCCTATCGCCTCGCATGTGCGATGGTTGGGTATAGGCTTTCTGTTGGTCTTTGGTTTTGAGCATTTGCACTACAAGTTTACCAAAATCTTTATGTTGTTTGTGGTAGCAATATCGGTTTTATTGGCAGTTCTCACCCCCTTTGTCGGAGAGAGTGTCAATGGAGCTGTGCGAGCCATCAATTTTGGATTTATCTCGGTGCAGGCTGCCGAACCTTGTAAACTGGCAAGTGCCATGCTTCTGGCCTATGTCTTGTCACGACTACAGAAACCCGATGGCACAGGTCTCTCGGTCAAAGGCGTGTGGTGGGGTATAGGATTGATAATGCTTTTTGTAGCTCTACTTGTTACACAGGGCGGTTCCAATGCTATTCTCGTATTTGTAGTGGGTGTCACGCTCATGATATTGTCGGTATTGCCACAAAAGCTCATAAATATAGGAGTTATTGTTGTTGTATTAGGTATAGCGGGATTGGCCACAGTCTATATCATTGATAACAACAAGCAGGAGCCCGAACTTACAGAACAAACAATCGAGGAAAAAAAAGATAAGTCGCAAAAGGGCGTGACGAGTAAGTTTCGTGTAGGAACGTGGGAAAATCGTATCAACGATTATTTATCCGACTTGTTCGACCCCGAGCCCTATAAAAAGCCTACAAGCTATGCCGTTGGAGGCAACTCTCAAAAACACCATGCTTTCATGGCTATTGCACATGGCAATGGAGTGGGTGTTATGCCCGGCAATAGCCGTGAATGTTCGCGTCTGCAACTTGCCTTTTCCGACTATATCTACGCTATTATAATCGAGGAGTTGGGCCTCTTTGGTGGTATAATTGTATTGCTTTGCTACCTGGGTATTATCATACGGGCCTGCATGATAAGCCAGAAGTGTAAGAGTGCCTATGCCTCGTTACTCATCATGGGTATGGCGTTGGTAATTGTATATCAAGCATTCTATCACATGAGTATATCGCTGGGTTTGTTGCCGGTATCGGGACAGACACTACCCTTTATCAGTAAAGGTGGTACGTCGATACTTGTTATGAGTATAGCTATGGGTATAATGCTGAGTGTGAGTCGATTTGCTGTAGAGCGCACCGATTCGGGTCTTAAAACTATCGATGACGATGATGAGCTACCCGACGACTTGAAGGCTGACAACCCGGCCGCTGGGTTTTAATTTTTGAAACAATAGGAAGTCTATGAAAGAGAATCTAAGAGTACTGATAAGTGGCGGAGGAACGGGCGGACACATCTTTCCCGCTCTCTCTATTGCCAATGAGATAAAACTGCGTTTCCCGCAATCGGAGATACTATTTGTCGGAGCCGATACCCGTATGGAGATGGAAAAAGTGCCCGCAGCAGGTTATAAAATCGTGGGCTTGCCGGTCTATGGTTTCGACCGTCGCAATATGTTGCGCAACTTCAAGGTCTTGGCCGGCTTGATAAAGAGTATTTTCATGGCGCGCAAGATAGTGAAGGAGTTTCGCCCCGATGTGGCTGTGGGTGTAGGAGGCTATGCAAGCGGCCCCACACTGTGGGCAGCCTCGCACATGGGTGTACCCACACTCTTGCAAGAGCAAAATGGTTATGCCGGCGTTACCAACAAGCTGTTGGCACATAATGCCGATGTGATATGTGTGGCCTATGAAGAGATGGAGCGTTTCTTCCCTGCCGAGAAGATTGTGATGACCGGCAACCCTGTGCGTCAAGACCTGCTCGACCCCGCGCTCACTCGCGAGAAGTCACTTGAGTTCTTTGGGCTCGATGCCTCTAAAAAGACTATTTTGGTGGTAGGTGGTAGCTTGGGTGCTCGCACTATCAACGAAAGCATAGCGCAACACCTCGATGCAATCAAGGAGAGCGACGTACAGTTTATATGGCAGACCGGAAAATTGTATGATGCACAGGCACAAGCCTTGCTCGAAGAGAATCCCTGCCCTCATGTAAAACAAATGCCTTTCATATCGCGTATGGATATGGCCTATAAGGCCGCCGACCTTGTTATTTCGCGTGCAGGTGCAAGCTCTATTTCTGAGTTGTGCTTGTTGGAGAAGCCCGTCATTTTGGTACCTTCGCCCAACGTGGCCGAAGACCATCAGACCAAGAATGCCCTCGCCTTGTCGAGCCGTCGTGCAGCGCATCTTGTCAAGGATGCCGATGCTCGCCAAGAGCTTGTACCCCATGCCTTGAAACTTGTAAACGACAGTGTTGAGCTTCTCTCTATGTCGACCAATATATCTAATATGGCACAACGCAACTCGGCGCAACGCATTGTCAAGGAGTTGTGTCGTATAGTGGAGGAGAATAGGAAATGAAAAAATTAGAGACATATAAATCGGTTTACTTTGTAGGAGCCGGAGGTATAGGTATGAGTGCATTGGTGCGCTATTGCTTGTCGAAAGGCCTCCGTGTGGCCGGATATGACCGCACAGCAACCCCTCTTACTGCTCAATTGCAACAGGAGGGAGCTGAGTTGTTTTACGATGAGGCTGCTGCACTCATTCCCTCATACTGTCGCAATAGCGACGAGACATTGGTGGTATATACCCCTGCGATACCCGACGATCATGAGGGGTTGAATTACTTTATAAACAACCACTTCGAGGTTATCAAGCGGGCCAAGTTGCTGGGCCTTATCACTCACTCGCTCAAGGGGTTGTGCTTTGCCGGAACGCATGGCAAAACAACAACATCGAGCATGGCAGCGCATATTTTCACCCAATCGCCGGTTGAGTGTAATGCATTTTTAGGTGGTATCTTGCGCAATTATGATAGCAACTTGGTGCTGTCGGAGCATAGCGAGTATGCCGTTATTGAGGCCGATGAGTTCGACCGCTCATTTCACCAACTCTTGCCCTACATAGCTGTAGTGACATCGACCGATGCCGATCACCTCGATATATATGGTACCGAGGAGGCATATCTTGAGAGCTTTGCACACTTCACCTCATTGATACAGCCGGGTGGAGCGCTCATAGCCAAGCAAGGTATAAAGATGCAACCGCGCATAGCCGAGGGTGTACGATTGTATAGTTACTCGAAAGATGAGGGCGACTTCCATGCCGAGAACATACGCATTGGCGATGGTCGCATTGTCTTTGACTTTGTAGCTCCCGACGGCCGTGTAGACGATGTGGAGTTGGGTGTGCCCGTAGAGATAAATGTAGAAAATGCCGTGGCAGCCATGTCGGTGGCATGGTTGTGTGGTGTGCCCGGCGACGATATGCGTCGCGCTATCGCATCGTATATGGGTGCCAAGCGCCGTTTTGAGTTCTGGTTGCGCACGCCACAGTGTGTCATGATAGACGATTATGCACACCATCCCGATGAGCTTAAAGCTTCTATCCGATCGGTCAAGGCGCTCTATCCCGACCGCCGTCTGAGTGTTGTTTTCCAGCCCCACCTCTATACCCGCACTCGCGACTTTGCACCTCAATTTGCCGAGGCTTTGTCGCTGGCCGATGAGGTGATTTTGCTCAATATCTATCCCGCTCGCGAGCTTCCTATCGAGGGAGTTACCTCCGAGATAATTTTTGATAAAATTTTATCGCCTCGCAAGGAACTTTGTGACCGTGAAATGTTGCTCGAACGGATAAAAGAGTATAACTTTGAAGTTCTATTAACCATGGGTGCCGGCGACATAGACCGCCTGTTACCCCAAATATGCGATATAGTACGTCCCGAATGAAACGTTTTTTGAAGATATTGGCCGTAATCTTGTTCATTGCATACTTTGTTGCCTCGATTGTACTGTGGAGCAACAAGGGCGATGAGCTTGTGTGCAATAGCTTCCATATAAACGTGTGCGACAGTGCCGAGTGCGACTTGATTACTGCCGATAAGCTATACAATCACTTGCGCAAAGAGCATCTCTTGCCTCAGGGCAAGACCTGTCGTGATATAGACTTGACGCTTATCGAAAAGAGCGTGGGTCGCATAGATGTGCTCACCAATATCAACTGCTACTATGAACAGAATGGCGATGTGTATCTACAAGTAGAACAGCGTCGTCCTTTTGTGCGCATAATGACCGACGATCGCGACACCTATTACCTCGACCGCCAGGGCAATCGCATAGCCACCGACACGATGTATGTGGCCAATGTACCCTTGGTAACGGGCAATGTCGACGACCGTGTCATGTCTACTACGCTCATACCATTGGTAGACTATATAGTCGAGCACGAATTTTGGTGTAACCAAGTGTCGCAAATATATGTCTCGCCACAGCATGAGGTGATGATAACTCCGCGTGTGGGCAATCATACCATCCTCCTGGGCGATGTAGACAATTATGAACATAAATTGGAGAGTGTCTTGGCGCTATATCATCAGGCCATACCCGATGTGGGATGGGATGCCTATGAAACTATCTCGGTGAAGTACAAAGATCAGATTGTGTGTACACGCCACGATAAAAAGTACCGACACAATACATGGACAAAAAAAACATTATCAACATATGAATGAATATATCGTAGCCATTGAGCTTGGCAGCTCCAAGATTGTGGGTGTTGCCGGTTATCGAGACGAGAACGGAATGCTTGTCGTCTCGGCCATAGAGAGTAAAAGTGCCACCAATATCGTAAAGCGTGGCTGTGTGCAGAATGTAGATGAAGTGTATGCCTGCATCAACAAGATAAAGATGATGTTGGAAAACCGCATCGCTCCCGCCAAGATTACCAAGGTATATGTGGGTGTTGGTGGCGTGTCGGTGTCGGCCGAGGAGAAAGTGGCCAAGCGTTCGTTCCACGAAGACAGCATCATCAAGCAAGCACATGTACAGAAGTTGAAAGAGGAGTGCCGTGCGATGTTGCCCTCTACTACCGATACTCTCGAAATTGTATCTACAGGCTACATCATTGATGGTCGTGCCGAGCGCAACGCTATCGGTGTGACTGGTACTACCATCGAGGCCCACTACAAGGCCATTACTGCCAAGCCTGCCTTGCGCAAGAATATAGATCGTTGCATCATCGAGCGCTCGAAGTTGCCCATCGCGGGCTATATAACCTCGGCTCTTGCCACTGCCGATGTGGTGTTGTCGAAAGAGGAGCGCATGTTGGGTTGTGCCTTGGTCGATTTTGGTGCCGAGACTACAACCGTGTCGGTATACAAGAACGACACATTGGTATTGCTCGAAACATTGCCTATGGGTGGTCGCAACATCACTCGCGATATTATGAGCCTCAACCTCATCAGCTCTGAGGCTGAGCACTTGAAGATTTCGTCGGGTATGGCTACCGGTTTCAAGAGCGAAAACAATGTGCGCCTCAAATTTGAGGGCGACAATATGGTAGAGATAGACCTCGCCAAGCTCTCGTCGGTGGTAGAGGCTCGCTCGGAAGAGATTATTGCCAATGTCGAGGCTCAAATAAAACGTTCGGGTCTCGAACGCAAAGACCTCACTGCCGGTGTTGTGGTAGTGGGTGCTGCTGCCAAGTTGCGCGGATGGTTGGAGTTGCTCGAAGAGCGTCTCGTGGGCATGAAAGTGCGTGTGGGTACTCTCCGCAAAGATATTCAAGCCGTTGAGAAAGAGCACTCGCAAATCAACGACCATATACAAGCCATCGCTCTGCTCTATGCCGGCAAGGACGACTGTACCAAGACACCTGCCAACACTACAGCTACTGTAGAGCGCCCTGTGCCTCAACCCATTGAAGAGGAGGAAGAAATCATCATCACAGCCGAGAAGAAAGAAGACAAGCCCAAGAGTCGTAACATCTTCAATCGCATCATGGACAAGTTTGGCAAGATGATTGAAGAGGGTGAGAATGATGATAACTAAAATGAAGTAGAACGAGAAATACGATATAACTATGACACAAGATATAAAAGACTTGACCCCCTTTGTTGGTATGGGAGAGTCGCCCGCCACAAAGGATATTACAACCGAAATGATGATTATCGGAGTAGGTGGTGGCGGTGGCAATGCTGTTCGATACATGTACAACACCCGCAACATTGAGGGTATCAGATATGTGGTGTGCAACACCGACTCACAAGCTCTCGAAAAATCGGGTATCCCCACTCAACTTTTGTTGGGCCCCACTGTTACCAAGGGCGGTGGCGCCGGTAACAAGCCCGATGTAGCTCGTGCTGCAGCCGAGGAGAGTGAAGAAGATATCAAGGCATTGCTCTCTACCGAGCCTCGCCCCAATATGGTCTTTGTTACTGCCGGTATGGGTGGCGGTACAGGTACCGGTGCTGCTCCTGTAGTGGCTCGTGTAGCCAAGGAGTTGGGCATACTCACAGTGGGTATCGTTACATTGCCCTTCCTCTTCGAGGGTCTTCCCAAGATTAAGAAGGCGCTATCGTATATCGAAGAGATGCGCAAGCATGTCGATGCCTTGTTGGTTATCAACAACGAGCGTCTGCGCGAGATATATCCCAACCTCACCTTTATGAATGCCTTCTCTAAGGCCGATGATATATTGGCTACGGCTGCCGGTAGTATTATCGAGATTATCATCCGCGAGGGTTATGTCAACTGTGACTTCCGCGATGTGCGTACAACCTTGCTCGATGGTGGTACTGCTATTATCAGTACAGGTTATGGCGAGGGCGAAAACCGTGTTACTTCGGCCATCGAAGATGCTATCCGCTCTCCGTTGTTGAAGAACGCCGATGTGTACACCTCGCGCAACTTGCTCATTGTAGTATACCTCTCGCCCGACGAGGACAAGCAAATGACACTTGCCGAGAGCGACGAACTTACTGCCTTTACCTCGAAGTTCGTCAATGCGCCCGATGTGATTACCGGTATCTACTTCGATGAGTCGATTGGCGACAAGATGAAGATTACCATCTTGGCGTCGGGCTTCGAGGCTACCGATTCTATCACAATACCCGCTCCTGCACCTACCAAGGCCGACAAGAAGGCCGAGCCCACTGCTCCTGCCGAGGTGGACAGTTCGGCTGTAGAGCAAATATATGGTCAAGATGCCGTGCGCGACGTGGCTCGCAAGCGATTGCAGATAGCTATTCTCACTCGTGAGCAGATGGATAACGATGCTACTCTCGAACTCTTCGACAGTGAGCCTACCTACAATCGTTCTACCGACTTCAAGCAACGATTGGCTACAGCAGGTACTGTGCGACCCAATGAGCCCAGCACTTCGACCGAGAGTAGTGCAAAAACAATAAACTTTGGTGACTAAAAAAATATCTGATATATGAGTCTGTTTGATACTGTCAGCAACGACATCAAGGCCGCAATGCTGGCCAAAGATAGAGTGAAACTTGAAGCCTTGCGCGGTGTGAAGAAAGAGTTTATCGAGGCAAAGACTGCCAAAGGTGGCTCGGGCGAGCTCAGCGATGAGGCCGCCCTCAAGATACTTGCCAAGATGGTGAAACAACGTCGCGAGAGTGCTGCAATATATGTCGAGCAAAATCGCCCCGAACTTGCCGAGGGTGAGCTCGCCGAGGCTGCTGTGATAGAGGCCTATATGCCCAAGCAACTCACCGACGAGGAGCTTACTGCCGAGGTGCAAGCAATTCTTGCCGAGGTGGGTGCTACAGGCCCGCAAGATATGGGCAAGGTGATGGGTGTTGCCTCGAAGCGACTTGCCGGCCGTGCCGATGGTCGCGCCATATCGACCAAGGTCAAAGAACTCTTGAATCAATAATCAATCTACTATATAAAAACGTAAATTCTTAAATTCTATACGATATGCTTACGTTAGACATTATAAAAAATAAAACCGAAGAGGTCATTGCTCGCCTTGCAGTGAAACACTTCGATGGCCGAGAGAAAATAGAGCGCATCATCGAGTTGGACAAGACTCG
This sequence comes from Bacteroidaceae bacterium, assembly GCA_017555825.1. Lineage (GTDB taxonomy): Bacteria > Bacteroidota > Bacteroidia > Bacteroidales > Barnesiellaceae_A > Barnesiella_A. The sequence continues at coordinate 25,141 of JAFZFQ010000019.1, forward strand.
TCGTGCCTCGCAAAACGAATTGGATGCTCGTCTTGCCGAGTTGAAAAAGCTCGCCGGCGAGATTGGTAAGCTCATGAAAGAGGGCAAGAAAGATGAAGCTGAGGCTGTGAAAGCTCGTGTTGCCGATATGAAAGCCGGCAATGTGGCTATCGAAGAGGCTATGGTGACTGCCGAGCGCGAAATTACCGATATACTCCTCACCATACCCAACCTTCCTTGCGATGCAGTACCCGAGGGTCGCACTGCCGAGGACAATATCGTGGAGAAAGAGGGTGGTGTGATACCCGAGTTGGGCGACAATGCATTGCCTCACTGGGAGCTTGCCAAGAAATACGACCTTATCGACTTTGAGTTGGGTGTGAAGATTACAGGCGCAGGATTTCCCGTATACAAGGGCAAGGGTGCTCGCTTGCAACGTGCGCTCATCTCATTCTTCCTCGATCGCGCTCGCGAGGCCGGATACTTGGAGGTACAACCGCCCTATGTTGTAAACGAGGCTTCGGGTTATGGTACAGGTCAGTTGCCCGACAAAGAGGGTCAAATGTACTGCTGTACTGCCGACAATCTCTATCTCATACCCACTGCCGAGGTGCCTGTTACCAACCTCTATCGCGATGTTATCTTCAATGAGAATGAGCTTCCTGTGAAGAATGCAGCCTATTCGGCTTGTTTCCGTCGCGAGGCAGGTTCATACGGTAAGGATGTGCGCGGATTGAACCGTCTGCACCAATTTGACAAGGTGGAGATTGTGCAAATTCAACACCCCGATCACTCGCATGCAGCCCTTGAAGAGATGAAAGACCATGTGCAAAGTCTCGTTGAGGCGCTCGAATTGCCCTGGCACATCTTGCGCTTGTGCGGTGGCGATATGAGCTTTACATCGGCTATTACCTACGACTTTGAGGTATACTCGGCCGCTCAAAAACGCTGGCTCGAGGTGAGCTCGGTATCTAACTTTGAGAGCTACCAAGCCAACCGCCTCAAATGCCGCTATCGTGGTGCCGACAAGAAAACGCACCTCTGCCACACCCTCAATGGTAGTGCATTGGCTTTGCCTCGCATAGTAGCAGCATTGTTAGAGAATCATCAAACCCCCGAGGGTATACGCATCCCCAAGGCTCTCGTGCCCTATACCGGTTTCGATATGATTGATTGATTTTTTCGTCATCGATATATCGCAAGGGCTGTACCAATTGTGGCGCAGCCCTTTTTATTTTCAACCCCTCCGGTCTGCGACCACCTCCCCTATATTTTCGTGCCGCAAACACAGGGGAGGAGTATCGCCCATGCAGGGCGAATTATATCTTCGCGTATATATACGCGCACGTAGGGGCGTACCAACGGTACGGCCGGAAACGTAATAAATAGGGGATGATTTGTATACGGCAACGGCGGACGCACCGTTGGTGCGTGCCCTACCATTGCCCGCGCTGCGGGCGTTTTTGCCCTTGCGCATTTATATACATGTGGGTATAAAAACAGCCGTAGGGAAAATGCAATACGCATTTTCCCTACGGCTTGTGATGTTGTATGCTTGTCGTTATCGTACTACGACCTTGTGGTTGTTGGCAATGTATATGCCGGCGGGGAGTGCAATGCGGGTTTCGCCTTCGGCGATAGCATTGTATACCACACGGCCATCTATGGCTACTACTACCAATTGTGTAGGAGTAGCTGTGTTGGCTACCAATTCGCCACGAGTGCCATACACTTGCATGCCATCGTTCATTGCGTCTTCTACCGCAGTGGGCACAATGGTTTGTGTAGTGTAGGTAATGTATAGGGGCGCCTCGGGCATGGTTATTTGATACTCCTCGGTGCGCATAAAGCAGTCTTTGGTTTCGTCATAGGTGGCGTTGCCTTCCTTGTCATATCCGTCGTTGCCATATCCGTCCACGTAGCCCATTTCAAGCTCTTCGCCGGTGTTTTTGTTGTAGGCTTTCTCTACGAAGAAGCCTGTTTTGCTCCAGTCGCCACTGAGACCTTCGGTATAGAACGACGCAGTCACAGCAGGATAACCCGCTGGGTAGAGGACGTATGTGTTGCCATCTTTCTCAAATTCCATCTTATACTCGCCGTGCTCTACGGTAGCCGCTTTGCGCACAGTGCCGGGCAATGCTCGCGAGTCGTCGATGCCTTGATACATATAATATATATAGTCGGTAGCTGCGCCGGTTGTCTCGTCTATGTAGTAGGGCGAAGCGGGTGCATTACCCTCGCCAAAGTTGTTGTAGAGGATAGTAGCACGGTTGGTGGCTGCCCACTCGTCGCTTTTGTTGCGAGTCTCATATTTTATTGTAAATTTTTTGCCGGGAACAGTTACCTTGTATACTTGAGTGCGGGCGTATCGGCCGTTATTCACAGAGTTACCTTCGGTTTCCGACACCTTCTCTGCGGTTAATAATTCGCCACCTTGAGGAGCCGAGTTGATAACTTCTTTTACATACCAGCCGGTATTCTTTTTGTCTTCGCTCCAGCCGTTAAGGTTGAATGTTACGTTCATTGTAGCACCGGCACGGTAGAGAGTGTAGTACCAACCGTCGTACTCGAAGTTCTCAATTTTCTTGTCGTTGTAGCTTATAGTTGCCTTGCTGTAGTAGCTACCACCTTGAGCCAAGTCGTCGCCTATGCCCAAGTATGCGTAGTATGTGTCGGTGGTATATAGACCGGTGTTTTCGTTTACGTGGTAGGGCGATGCGGGTTTGCTACCCACACCAAAGTTGTTGTAGATAATTGTAGCGCGGTTGATTTCGTTAACTTTATCTTTCAATTCTGCTACTGTTTTGTGCTCACTATTGTTAGATAGAGATCCACTTGTTGAAATAGAAGATGTTTTATAGCTTTTAGATCCAGTAGCTGATAGTGTGTTTCCTGCAACGATACAGCTCGAAACATTTGAACTTTCTGCCGCTCCACAAATACCACCGGTGTATGCATTGCCATATTTAACACCAAGTTTCCACGGTGAATTTGTCGTTACTTTGTTGCCTACGGAAGAGCAGTTGATTACATTGCTACCACCGTCCATCCAACCTGCAATAGCTCCGGCATAATTGTTGTGGCAGTTAGATTCTAGAGATATATTGCTATTGGTTACAGCAAGGTTTTTGATAGTAGCACCACTGATGTAGCCAAATAAACCGGCTGTAACTTTTTTACCAGTACCAGTACAATTTTGACCATTGTTGTTAAGATTTACAGTGCAATATGAGATAGTCTTATTTTGACCATCGAAAACCCCTTTAAAAGGTTTCTTGTCTCGATTGGTGTCTGTCACATTATCTTTAGACAAGAATCCTATAGGAGTCCAAGATACACCCGATAGGTTGAGGTCGTTCATAAGGTAGTAGGTGTCTCCGCTACAGTTTTGGCCACCGTTTACTCGGTTGGCGAGTGCTTGCAAGTCGGCTACGGTATAAATGTAATAGTCGGCTGCTTTTGCTGTAAAACCAAGCATAGAAATGGCTACGCAAGCCATTAAAAAAAATCGTTTCATCGTTATTTATTCTTTCTATTGTGTAAATTCTTCTTTCTTATATAGTGGCGAATGTAGGTCGCCCAAAAATCAGCATGCAAAGTTATAAAACATATTGATACTAACTCTCTTTTGAATGAAAATATTTGCAAAAAACAGTGAACGTTAACTATTTATTGATGCTATGTAGATGTTGTTCAACTATTTGTTTGAAGTATATCAAACAGACATTGTCATGTGTCAACGGTGGACGCACCGTTGGTGCGTGCCCTACCTTTGCCGGCGAGGCGGGCGCGGGATATTTAATGAGACATAAGAATATAAGTTACATAAGGCACGCCTGGTGTATTTTAATGAGACAGAAGAACATAAGAACATATTTTTTCTATCGCATAATCTTCTGTTTCTTGTGTTTTTTTGTCAAAACATTGCAGAGCGAGAAAACACACGCGTTGTTGTGTGCAAAGATGTCTGAAAGACAAGTTGAGTGGCATTTATGCCACGAATATGGATAACCCCGTACGAGTGCCGATAGGCACGAAGTGCGGGGAAGTGTACCTACACACAATACTCCTCGCGTATATATACGCGCACGTAGGGGCGTACCAACGGTACGGCCGGAAACGTAATAATAGGGGATGATTTGTATACGACAACGGCGGACGCACCGTTGGTGCGTGCCCTACCATTACCCGCGCGGGATATTTAATGAGACAAAAGAACATAAGTTACATAAGGCACGCCTGGGATATTTTATAGACATAAGGACATATATTTCTATAGTAGAGTCTTCTGTTTCTTATGTTCTTCTGTCTAAATAAAAAAACTGTGTCTATAA
>JAFZFQ010000020.1 GCA_017555825.1 Bacteroidaceae bacterium
AGAAAAATTGAACATTCTGACGCCCGATAGATTTTACACCCCAAATTCGGGGAGAATTTATTTGAAAATTCTTTTCAACAATATCCACTTTCACCGAAAAACTTTCGATTTTTACCCCTCGCCTATCCCAAAACTTTACGACAAGAGCAAAAAGTGCCCAAATCACACCGCCCGAGTCCTACTATATATACATTATATAATATAAGGAGAAAAACTCCTGCCTCATAAAAAAAATAGTCGATGCGATGCACCGACTATTTTGAACTATATACAATATATAATATTAGAGATTTTTGAGAGCCTCAGTAATCTCGGCATTGTTGGGATCATACTCGAGCATCTTGTTCCAATAGTAACGAGTTTGCTCTTTGTATTCGTTGGCCTTAGCGGGCTCGGCATAGGCTTTCAAATAGTTGAAGTAACCCAAATATTTGTAGCACTCGATATAGGCAGCGATTTGTTGCTTGTTGGGAGCTACATTGCCATCGAGAACTTCAATAGTTCTTTCGTAATAGGGCTTGGCAAGACCGAGTGTAGTCTCGGGGTCGCGAGCAGCGGCTACACGAGCACGCCATTGGTGACCGAGATAGTTCTCGGGAGCCTTGGCTGTAACAGCAGCGAAGAGAGTATCGGCCTTAACGAGATATTGACCACCATTGACAGTATCGGCCATACCTACACGGTAGCAAGTTTGACCAAAACGGAAGTAGTCCATGATGCGGACATCGTCGCCGGCAGCATCGATATACATATCGAAGTAGTTGATAGCCTCGGCAAACATCTCGGCAGTCTCGTAAGCACGGCTTACGTCCATGAGGTATGCAAGCTCTTCTTTATCCAACTCATAGGCCTTGATATAGGCAGAAGCTGCCTCTTTGCTCATTTTGAGCTTCATGAGGATATCGCCATAGCACTTGTAGTCGCGATCGATAAATACTTGATTCTTGTTAGGAGTGAGCGTAAAGAACTTACGTGCAGCCTCGCGAGCCTCTTCATACTTGGTTGTTTCGTAAAGGTTGTACATCACAATACGATTGAGCACGAAGTTTGAGGGATCTTGAGCAAGAATCTCTTGTGCGAGTGCATAAGACTCATCGAAACGCTTGCCATAGAACAAGAGAGTTGACAAACGAACGCGGTCTTCGGCAAAGTGGTTGGGGTTGGCTACATAGTGCTCATAAGCAGCAGCAGCACGAGTGTATTGTTTGTCCTTGTAGTATGCCTCGGCCAACTCGCGTTGTGCCAATGCTGAATTGGGAGCAAGTTGGTTCAACTCTTCGAGCATGGCAATCGCCATTTGAGAGTTGATGTCGAAGTATACGTGGCAATATTTGATGTAAGCCTCAACGCAGTTTTCGTCGAAGTTCTTGGCCATCTCGTAGTAACCGGCAGCTTGACCCTTATTGCCATCGGCAGCAAAGATATCACCTTCGAATACATAGATGTCAGCAAGACGAGCGTTGGCCTTCTTGGCTTGAGCAAGGGGCTTGTCATAACCGGGAGTGGCAGTTTCATAATAAGCCTTGGCAATAGCCAATTGGAGAGGAGCCAAAGCCTCTTTCTTATAACCCTTAACAGCGTCTTTGAAAGTTTTGGCAGCAGCCTTAGCATCGCTCATAAGTTGGAGCTTACCTTGACCAATGAGGTTGAAACGATACTCGGGATCTACAACAACACCCTCGGCATAATACTTGGCAGCCTCTTCGTAGTTTTTGTTTACGAAAGCGATTTCACCCAAGTAGTAGTATGCCTCTGCCTTATTGGTAGTAGCATCGTTGATTGTACGCTCAAGGATAGTCTTGGCGTTTTCAATTTGACCGGCATTGAAATACTCGATACCATCTTTGTAATCGCTGGCAAAAGCAGCTGTCACAGCAGCAACAACAAATGTCAGCGCGGTAAAAAATTTCATTTTCATGTCTACAGTTGTTATTTATGTTTGATTAAAATTCGTCTTTAAGGTTTACAACACGCTCTTCGATGCGTGCGGGAGAGATATTTGATTTTTCAAATATTTTTTGTCCTCGTTGTCCGGCCACAAAGATAGTAAATCCTGTGCAAAGTCCGTTATTACTTTCGGTATTAATCAAGTAAATTGACCTAAAATAGGGATATTGAGCCGATGCAATGTAGGCCTGGAACGGTCCATAGGCTTGCGCATCGGGCGACTTCTTGATGCGCACGGGGGTTACACGCTCTCTGACGGGTACCTGAGCCGAGTCTAAAGCTGCTACCCACGAGGCTCCCATCACACCGATTGCATTGCGTCGCTTTGAAACCTCGTCTACTACTTGCATACAGTTTTCGACTGCCGCCACTCCATTATAAAGCGCATCGGGAGCACATATCGAGTCAACTGCATATTGCACAGTACTTGAATTGCGGTTGTCGAATATAACCTGAATTTTTCCGAGCTTCGATCCCGGGAATATTTCACTCCACTGCGTAACCTCGCCGGTGAGTATAGCACGAATATGGTCTGTAGTGAGTACCGAATCGGGGTTGTTCTTGTTTACAACAAATGCTATAGCATCGACAGCGATGTGCGTTTCGTTACAGTTGAGCTGATTTTCAAGTATTCTATTCTTCTCGCCCTTAGAGAGGCGACGTGTCATTGTAATGAGTCGCACACTATCGGCAAGGAGCGCCTCCAAGGCCTCGCGCTCGGTTGAGGTCGTCATCGAGACAAATGCACCGGGATTGGTACGCGTAAAGACAAAAACCTGCTGTTGGAGAATGTTGGCATAGGAGTCGTCGCAATAAAAGTCGATATAGCCTTCGTGCATGCGGTGGTCGACCTCAACGCGAGGAGTACACGCCGACAGCAAGAGAAGCAATATTGATATACCTAATATCTTTTTCATAGGACTATTATTTACGACTTTTATATACTCTATAACCGCGAAAAATACCATATACAAAGAATACGACACCCATCACATAGCGTACCCACGCCGGCATTGAGCCTTGAAAAAAGGTTGTAAAGAGTAGCAAAAACGACATACCCATGTACACAGTCACCATGATGGCACCCATAACTATGGCCACAACATTGGTGCGAGAGGTTGTTGACTCTTCACCATTCTTGCATATATCCTGATTATTGTCTTGCATATTATATTTATAATTAAAACTTTTTTAGCACATACACTTCAAGCTACAAAGATAAGAAAATAAAGCTCAAAAACACCGACACGCGATGCTATTTTGTTGAAAACAAAGATTAAAAAGCGTTTAAAAAGCGTTTGTTTTTCTACTTTGACACCTCGCTACACTCATGGTTTAACACAGACACAAAGAAAAAGCGACCTGCCCGGCAGGGCAAGTCGCTTTATAAAATACCACAAGGGCAAGATTATTGTAGACGGAATGTAACGGGGAGAGTGAAGTAAACGGGTACGCTTACACCGTTTTGCTTACCGGGCACCCATTTGGGCATGCTCTTAACCACGCGGATAGCCTCTTTTTCCAAAGAGGGGTCGGGGCTACGGAGCACTTGGATGCTACCAATCTCACCTGTTTTCGATACAACGAAACGCAAGATAACACGACCTTGAATACCATTCTCTGCAGCTACAGGAGGATAGTTAAGGTTGCTGCTGATATACTTCATCAAAGCTGCATCACCACCGGGGAATTGGGGCATTTGCTCTACAGCCTCGAAGGGCTTCTCTTCCTCGGGTTCGGGTTCGGCGATTACCTCTTGGAAGTCGGCGATATCTTGAGCATCTTCGGTATCAACACCTTGCACGTCGGCGATAGAGATATTGATACTTGTTTGTGTCATCTCATCTTGAGTCTTAATCTCCTCTTCCTCAGACACGTTTTCATCGGCTGTAATCACAGGCGCTGTAAACTTGATAGAGCTCTTCAAAGGAGGTGGAGGGGGTGCCTCTACAATAGGCTCAATTTCGTCATTCTTTTCTACTTCTTGATCTTCAAGGTTGGCCATCTCGACCTCGGTCACTGTAAACTCAATCTCGGTCTCTTTCTCCTTGGGGAGCTTTTCGATAAGAGTGGGGAGATAGAATGCCAAGGCGATAGCTAATACTGAAGTGATGAAAGCGATAAGGTGGCGCTTACCAATTTCTTGACGGATAATAAAACCACCAAAAGCTTGGTTTTTGCCTTCGTATGCTAATTCGCACCACTTCTTTGAATTCAAATCAATGTTTGCCATAATTTGTCTCTTTTACTTAGTTGTGTGAATTAGATTATTTACCAAAATCGCTCGAAGCAGCCAACTGACCTTGAGTAAGGTAGTTGCCAATGAGGAAGTAGTCACCTTCGGTCATATCTACTACAGCATATTTACCAACGCTACAAACGATCATTTCATCGAGAACGTCAACAAGGCTTGAATAAGTAGCACCAGGGCCATTCAAGTATGGGTTGTCCTCTGTAGATGTTTTGGCTTTGATAACCACCATAGGAGCACCTTTGGTTTTCTTAGCTTCACTAACTGCTTCATCACGAACAGTCATCAATTCGGCAAGTTGAGTTTCAGTATCGGCCTTAGAGAGGTGCTTAGCCTTGATACCGGCTTGAGCCTCTTCAAAGTTCTTATTGGCCTCTTCAACCAAGCCAATAACCTCTTCGTTGCGCTCGAGAAGGAGTGCACGAATGCTGTTTTCGGCTGCAGGGTTCAACGATGCCTCAGTGAGCGAAGTATACTCTTTGTAGTTGGGCTCACCAAGGTAGTAGAACACTTGGTCGTTATCGCCAATGAGGATAGTGATAGCCTCAGAAGCTTTCAATTTGCTTTGTTGTTCTTCGGTTACGGCGTCTTTACTGGGCATTACCAAGTCCATGGTACGACTTTCGGTCATAGTTGTACAGAGCATGAAGAAGGTAATAAGAAGCATGTTCATATCCACCATAGGAGTGAAGTCCACGTGGATACTCATCTTCTTTTGTTGTCCTTTTTTCTTTTTACCGCCGTTATCTTTTACTTCTACTTGTGCCATAATTTAAAATTTAAATTACATTGAACGGGCTATTAACCCTCATTCAAGGTAGTGATTAGACTAAAGCGGTTTTGACGCAATTCTTGTAACGTATCCATTACTTTTTTCACCACATCGTAAGGAGTCTTCTTATCGGCTTTGATAACGATTTTAAGTCTCTTTTGAGAGTTCTCAAGCTCGTCATAAGCAGGATCGTCCTTCATTCGTTGGCTACCACAGCGAGTTGCAAAATCTACCCACTCTTTGAATTGGTTGTCGATAGAGTCGCAAGGAACACCATAGTTTTTGAGCTCACCGGCTTGATCCTCGAAACGCATACCAAGGAACTCGGGCATTTGAGCAACGGGAACACCAAACCACTCAGAGAGACGGAAAGTGTTCTTTTGCTCTTCAGTGAGTTGCACATCGGTGTGCACCTTGAGCATTTCGTCAAGCGCAGCCGCGCGGTCGTTGAAGTTGTCAAGACCCAAGAACACTTTACCAGAAGGCTCGATGAGAATCTTCAAGACGTCATGTTCGGGAATTTCAAACTCAGAAACCGAAGCGGGGGTGATAGTTTGCACCGGCTCTTGTTGAACGAATGTAGATGTCAGCATGAAGAAAGTAAGCAGAAGCACAGTAACGTCACTCATCGCGGTCATATCGATGAGCGTACTCTTCCTTTTTACTTTTACCTTTGCCATATTACAAAGTCCTTTCTTTTAGCTGATAATTAGTGAGTTTTGTTGAAAGCGTTTACGATGCAGAAACCAATCTCATCGATAGCGTAAGTAAGGGTGTCGATTTTGTTTGAGTAGTAGTTGTAAGAAATTACCGCGAAAGCACCAGTTGCGATACCAGTAGCAGTATTTACAAGCGCCTCAGAGATACCAGTAGAAAGAGCTTGAGAGTCGGCAGCACCGTCACCAGAAGCAAGAGCGGCAAATGATTTGATCATACCCATAACGGTACCGAGAAGACCTACGAGAGTACCGAGAGTAGTAAGAGTAGCGATGATGGGGAGGTTTTGTTGGAGAGCGGGCATCTCAAGAGCAGTAGCCTCTTCGAGTTGTTTTTGGATAGCCTCAACTTTTTTCTCCTTAGTCAAAGTCTCGTCGTTTTCAACTTGCTCATATTTGATGATTGCAGAAGCAACTACACTTGCTACAACACCTTGTTTTTTAGCGCAGAGTTCTTTAGCTTTAGCGAGGTCGTTGTTTTCGAGAGCCTCTTTAACGCCAGCGATAAATTTAGTAGTGTTACCCTTACCGTTAGCACTCAACATAGCGATGAAACGCTCTACAGAGAGAACGATAACAGTGAGAAGACATGTCATAAGGATAGGCACGATAAAACCACCTTTGTACACTGTAGCGAGAAGGTCGCCATTGAGGGGGTGACCGTTAACGGGGTCGCCTTCAGAGAAACGGTGAGGAGCACCACACACAAATTGATAGAAGCAGAAACCTGCTACAGCGCAAAGCAAGATAACCCAGATAGGGCTCTTAACGCCAATTACATTCGACTTTTTAGTCGCAGCCTTTTTAGTTGCCATAATTTAATTGTTTTTAATTTGGTTTAAGTGTTTAATATTAAATTATTTAATTCTCTCTTTTTTTCTCTACAATATCATCAAGGCGACAGTCTTATCAAAGTTTCGATTTCAAAAAAACGCACCTATCTGCTATCAAAATACCACCAATAGTGCTATAGCTACTGCAGTTTAATGGGGCAAATTTAGCACTAATTTTCGGATAAAAAAAGCAATGCAATAGTTTTTTAGCATTTTAAAGCCTTTGTCATGGGGCTTATAATTGTCTTGTTCAGTGCGCTATGCACACAGTTTATGTTGCAAAACATACTTTTTCAAGTACAATCCTACACATATAATATAACGCGCTTGCGTGCATTATATTGCGATGCTATGATTATCACCACTCCAAAAATTTGGCAAAGTCTGTTTTATAGCCTACCTTTGCACAAAAGTTTTAACAAATGAAATATATCATCTGCCCCAAATGCGAGCACAAATTCAGCTTTGACGAGACTCGCTATCATCAAGTTACGAGTATATCTTTTGCGTGCCCTGCTTGTCGCAAGCACTTCTCTCTCACTCTCGACGAGATTGAGGAGCTGAACCGCGAAGATATTGATGCGCCCTATGGATATATCACCGTACTCGAAAATCAATTTGGCTATCGTCAAACTTTTGCTCTACAACCCGGCGACAACATTATAGGCCGACACTCTCCGGGCAGCGTTGTCAACATATCGATACAAAGTGGCGATATGAGCATGGACCGACGTCACTGCATTATCAACGTGAAGCCTCAACCCGACGGCTCAGCTCGCTATACTTTGCGCGACAATCCCAGCCTCACAGGTACTTTCTTGCGCAACGAAATTCTCAACGACCGCGAACGAGCCATCATCAAGCACGAGGATGTGGTAACAATCGGTGCGACAACATTTATTGTTTATCTTCCAGAGGCCGAGGAAGATGACTACTTGACCGAGTAATAAATACATAATACACAACACAACGAGGGCGACTAATAGTCGCCCTCGTTGTGTTATAGTAGTCAAGTTGCTGCGCAATATCTAATACTCGCGCTCGCCAAAGATTGTTGTACCTATACGCACCATGGTACTACCCTGCTCTATGGCTAAGAGATAGTCGAGACTCATACCCATCGACAACGTATCGAAGTGTGCCTGCCCTTGCATAACCCCACCGCGCACGTCGTCAAAGAGCTGCTTGAGCTGTGCAAACTCGGCACGCACTTGCTCCTGATTATCGGTATTGGAAGCCATACCCATAATGCCCCTGAAGCGCACATGGGGATAGGATTGGGCCACTGCCGACTCAAGAAAAGCGACACACTCTTGGGGTGTGAAGCCAAACTTGGTATCCTCCTGCGCAACATGCACCTCAAGCAAGCAGTCTACCACACGATTGACCCGTGCAGCTTGGCGCTCTATCTCATCAAGGATGCGAGGGCTATCGACGCTGTGTATCATTGACACATAGGGTATGATATACTTCACTTTATTGGTCTGCAAGTGTCCTATAAAGTGCCACTCTATGTCGTGAGGTAGTTGATCGTATTTTTGTTGCAACTCTTGTACCCTACTCTCACCGAAACAGCGGTGTCCGGCATCGTATGCCTCACGAATAGTCTCGGCAGGATGAAACTTCGACACGGCTATCAACTGCACACCGGTAGCCGGGAGAGTTGCTTTCACTTGGTTGAGTCGTTGCGCTACAGTTGTCATGGCCGGTTATTGTTTGGGCATATCGGGAACATTGCTCTCATAGCGAAATACGTCGAGCAACGAAGTTTCGTTTACGGCAGTAATGCGCCAGTCGGCCATAGTACCCTTCATGCAAAGGTTGAGGTTTTCTACAGCTTGCGAGTGCTCGGTGGCTTGCACCAAGATATTGGTGGGAGTAAGTTTCTCTACACCGGTCTTCTCGTCGATGGTGATAAAGCTCACACGACAGCGGAACCAGCGATCGCCTGTAGCATCGAAATACACCTCGCTATAGTTGGCACGCTTTATAGCCGACACAGAGAACTCGCCCGACACAAAGGGACGAACCTCCTCAATAATACGACCCTCGGCCTCGGTAAACGAGAGTGCATCTACAAGAAACGACTCTGTTACAGTCTTTTGAATACCTGTTTCAAGAGTTTTACCATATTTTACTTTACATTCAAACCAGTTTGCCATTTTTTCTAATCTGTTTTTATATTATTAATATTCTATTTTGTCATCTTTATCGCGCCACTTGTTAAATGTGGCTATGGCCTCCTCGCCCAATAGGCGCTCGGCCGGTATATTGCGATGCTGAGGCGCGAGTGACAGCTCGTTGTAAATAAACGAGTCGTCGAAGTTTATCGCCTTGGCATCATATTGCGTATTGCCGTAGTATATGCGGTCGATATGCGCCCAATAGATAGCCGACAGACACATAGGACAGGGCTCGCACGAGGTGTAAATTTCGCAGCCCGAGAGGTCGAATGTACCCAATTTTGTGGCCGCCATTCTTATAGCATTCACTTCGGCATGTGCCGTAGGGTCATTGTCGGCCGTTACACGGTTGGCTCCATGTGCCACTATCTTGCCATCTTTTACAATCACGGCTCCAAAGGGGCCTCCACCATTATCTACATTGCGCGACGATAACGCTATAGCCTCGCGCATCCACATTTTTTGTTGCTCGGTAATCATAGTCTCTTTGAGTTTTACGTTCACTCAAAGGTATAGATTATCCTATTGACACACAATGGCGTGCAACATAATAAAACTGAAAAAATCTCTATAATTCTTGAGCCAATGCGCGGTTTATACCCTCTATATAATCGAGCAACTCCTCACGACCTTGCTTCTTCTCTGACGAGGTGCAGAAGATGGGGGGCAACTCCTCCCAGGTCTCATGCAACTTGGCCTTATACGCCTCGACGTTACGCTCCAGAGCACCTTTCGAAATCTTATCGGCCTTGGTAAAGACAATAGCAAAAGGCACTCCATTCTCGCCCAAGAAGTCTATAAATTCGAGGTCTATCTTTTGGGGTTCATGTCGACAGTCGAGCAATACAAAGAGGCAAGTCATCGCCTCACGATTGAGGACATAGGCATTGATAATGCGACGTATCTCCTCACGACCCTCATTGCCACGGCGGGCATAGCCATATCCGGGTAAGTCGACAATATACCACTCGTCGTTGATAATAAAATGGTTGATGAGCATGGTTTTACCCGGCGTAGCCGAAGTCTTGGCCATACCATTGCGATTGGCAAGCATGTTTATAAGCGACGATTTGCCCACATTAGAACGACCAATAAAGGCATACTCGGGCAAGCCCGTGTCGGGACACTTGCGCACATCGCTGTTACTTATTACAAATTGAGCTTTCTTTACTTCCATAGTTCAATCTTCATTGCATGGTGCAAAGATAGTGAAAGGTGAGAGAAGAAAAAAATCAAACTTGTTTGAAATTTTTTTATTCCGAACCGCATCCTATCTTATCCAAAGATAGTGAAAGGTGAGAGAAGAAAAAAATCAAACTTGTTTGAATTTCTTTTATTCCGAACCGCATCCTATCTTATCCAAAGATAATGAAAGGTGAGAGAAGAAAAAAATCAAACTTGTTTGAATTTTTTTATTCCGAACCGCATCTTATCTTATCTAAAGATAGTGAAAGGTGGTAGAGGAAACCCTGCTTATATGAGTTTTTTCGTTATCTTTGCGATTACGATAGACATAACACAAACAATTATATACCTATGAAACGTACACAACTGCTTTCGTGGTTGCTCATAGCAATCATGGCATTGGGTGGTATAAACGCTGAGGCCGCACCCAAGAAAAAGGACAAGAAGAAAAAGGAGAAGACCGAGCAAGTGGCTACTCCACCCGAAACGCCCTACACCAAACTTATCAAAGAGTGTCAAAAACAAGAGGGTCTGTTCACCACCTATCTCAACGACAAGAATGAGCTATTCTTTGAGATACCCGACTCATTGTTGGGCCGTGACTACCTTATAAGCAACCGCATGGCTACTACAAGCGACCCCACCAAGACTGTAGCCGGACAGATGATAAACCGCCCTGTCATGGTGCGCTTCACTCGCAACGAGCAAATGGTATTTCTACACCGTGCACAAGTAAACAACATTGTTGCCGAGGGCGACGCAATCACCCCTTCGTTCAACAAAAACTTTGCCGACCCCATCGTTGCCTCGTTCAAGATTGAAGCCAAGACCGACGACAAAAAGGCTGTAGTTGTAAACGTTACCAAATTCTTCAACGAAAACAACTACATCATCAACCCCCAAGGCGAGGTTGCCAAGAAAGATCGCCGCAAGGGTGGCAAAGGCCACTTTGAGAGCGTAAAGAACTTCCCCAACAACATCGAGGTGCGCTCGGTCATCAGCTTTACCGAGGAGAATCCGCTCACACTCACCATGCACCGCTCGCTGGTATTGTTGCCCGAAAAGCCCATGATGGCACGCTTGCGCGACAAACGAGTAGGATACTTTTCTTCTACCAAGAATGTCTTTTCGAGCGATATAGACAAGGTAGACAACACAACATACATACACCGTTGGCGCTTGGAACCTCGCGAAGAGGATCGTGAGGCCTACTTGCGTGGCGAATTGGTTGTACCTGCCAAGCCTATTGTATTCTATGTCGATACAGCTTTTCCCGTGAAGTGGCGTGCTACAGTGCGACAAGGTATCGAGGATTGGAAAACAGCCTTTGAAAAGGCCGGTTTCAAAGATGCCATTATAGCTCGCGACTACCCCTCACCCGAGGAAGACCCCAGCTTCAACCCCGACGATATACGCTACAGTTGCGTCAAATACGCCACCACATCTATTGCCAACGCTCGGGGTCCCAGCTATGTAGACCCTCGCAGTGGCGAAATTCTCACAGCCGATGTGCTGTGGTTCCACAACATCTTGTCGCTTGTGCACAACTGGCGTTTCACTCAAACAGCGGCTGTAGATGAGCGTGTGCGCAAAAACACATTTGACGACGATGTAATGTGCGAGTCGTTGCGCTATGTTGCCTCGCACGAGATAGGCCACACCATTGGTCTCATGCACAATATGGGCGCAAGCTACTCATTCCCCCTCGACTCACTGCGCAGTCCCTCATTTACTCAAAAATATGGTACAACCCCCAGCATCATGGACTATGCCCGCAACAATTTTGTGGCACAGCCCGGCGACTTCGAGCGAGGCGTGCGCCTCACACCTCCCATCTTGGGTGTTCACGATCTCTTTGCCGTAGAATGGGGCTATCGCTACTACCCCAACATAAACCGTCCTGAAGATGAGCGTAGCTACTTGACAGCCCTTATCGACTCGAAAAAAGGCGATGCCATGTACGAATTTGGCGCCCAACAATACCCTACAACCATCGACCCCACCGATCAAACCGAAGACCTTGGTGACGACCACTTGCGTGCCGGAGACTATGGTATAAGCAACCTACGCATCATCACAGCCAACATGCTCGACTGGCTTGCTGTAGAGGGCGACGACTATAGCGACATGGCTACTACATACATGGCCATCATGATGCAATATCGCCGCCACATAGGACACGTTGTGCCCTACATCGGTGGTATAGAGCACAAAGAGGTGCGACAAGGCGATGGACAAATGCCCTATCGATATATCGACAAGGCTCAACAAAAGAAAGCTCTGCAATGGTTGATAAAACAAAATCGCAGCTATCGCGAGTGGCTCATGCCCGACTCACTGCTCTTGCAAATGGGATTGCCTCTCGACGCATACCAAAGCCTGCACACATCTATGTTTGGTCGCCTACTCAGCAAAGATGTGTTATATAGAGTATATGAAGGCGGTCGCTTGTCGCCCACTACACACTATAGCGTAACACAATACCTCAACGACCTTGTGAGAGAGGTGTTCCGCGACACCCAAGCAGGCATTGCTCTGTCGCTGGTAGAGTGCGACATGCAGAGTGCTGTTATCCAAGAGTTGATAGCACACTACAACCCCAGCACCAAGATTGCCGACAAAACAGCATTGAGCGAAGAGTATGACCTCCTTTTTGAGCAAGCGCCTACCTTGCCTTGCAGTCACTGTGATTACCAACACAACGAAGAGGCGCAAGAGAGCGACTTCACTCGCATGACCTACGACACACCCGGGTTCAACAAGTTTGAGGCTGCACCCTACATGTTGGGCGCTCTCAAGAAGATACAAGCCCTCTATCAACAAGCACGCGCAAACACAGCCGACACTTATACCCGCAACTTCTACGATTACCAACTATTGCTCATCAAGCAAGCATTGGATGTGAAGTAATACAAACTGGATATTACCACTAAACGATAGGCCCCAAGGTCGCACTGACCTTGGGGCCTATCTGTTTTATCTATCTCTAAGGTTGGTTATGCTTTGTTCAAAGTAGCTTGCTCAGCAGCCTCTTCGGCCAACTCGTGTTCGAGTTGTTCGGCTTGCTCTTTCCACTTCTCACGGGCATACTCTTGCAAGTCGGCTACAGTATCTTTCTCGTCTACAATCTCTTGACCGATGATTGTCTCTATAATATCTTCCATCGATACGACACCCAAGAACATACCATACTCATTACGCACTTGTGCAATGTGCTCTTTGCCTTTGAGCATCTCCTCCCACACATCGCCCACGGGAGTCTCCTCGTCATAAGAAAGAATGGGACGGCGTATGTCGCACAGTTCCATATCGAACTTGTCATCGGCCAGGTTCTCAAGCAGTGTTTGCTTGAGTATATATCCGGTCATAAAGTCGGGGGTATCGCCGTAAATGGGAATGCGCGAATAAGTGCGATTCTCCTCGTTGGCATAAAACTCCTTGAGTGTAGTATTCTCTTGAGCTGCCACCACAACAGTGCGAGGGGTCATAATCTCACCCACGGTTATATTATCGAGTTTAAAGAGGTTTTGGATGATGTTTTTCTCTTGCGACTCAAACACACCCTCCTCAGTACCTACTGTCACCATAGCTGTTACCTCCTCGCGACTCACCGAGAGAGGTTGCTTCTCGGATGCTACCAATCGGGTAATAAACTCCGACAACCACACAAGGGGATACATGAGTATAATCATGATGCGTATAATGGGTGCAGCCATCATAGCCAACGAACGCCAATAATATGAACCGATGGTCTTAGGAATAATCTCGGAAAACACCAAAATAAGGATTGTGAGTACAGCCGAAATAACTCCTACCGGTATGCTTGTGAAGACTTTGGCAGCCTCGGCACCTACACCAGCAGCACCCACAGTGTGAGCTATGGTATTGAACGAAAGAATTGCTGACAATGCACGGTCGGGGTCTTTCTTATAGCTCATCAACAGAGGGGCATTGTGCGCACCCTCTTGCTCTTTCATTGCGATAAAAGATATAGGGGTGGAGAGTAGAACTGCCTCAAGCACCGAACAAAGAAACGACACCGTGAGTGCCAATAACAAATAAAAAACAAGAAGTCCCATAAAGGTAATATATTGTATATATTATGTTTGAATATGATTGATAGTAGATATAAAGAAGAAATTATAACGCAATCGCAACTATACACGATTGGCTATACTACTATAATCGGAATACAAAAAAGCGGGGTTGTAATTCGACCAAAGCCACTTCTCGCAAAGTGACTACTTGATATGCAGAACTATGAGCGTATAAACGGCATAAATCCGTATCCGCATCTACATCTTCATTCATACTATGTTCGTTTATATCCATATTGTTGGTGCAAAGATATATAATTTACCTTATGAGCACAAAATATTATCGAGAATTTTATAAAAATCCGATTGCAACACACTGCACGAAAAAATGCAAAGAGGCCACACATTTACATGCAGCCTCCTTGCTATATATACTTATTTTCTCAACGTTTTACAAACTTACCTCTCTGTATAGAGCCATTGGCAAGTTGCACACTATAGAGGTAAATGCCCGATGCAAGGCTTCTCACATCGACACACGCATCTTGCGTCTGCATCACAATACTGCCATTGACATTGTAGAGCTGCGTCTTTATAACATCTTGAGCACTGTTGATATAGAGATAGTCGATACAGGGATTGGGATATACCCCACACTCATAGTCCATAGATTTTACCTCTTCAATATCGGTAGGCAATACCGTATTTTCTTCCGACACAGCTATATTTTTGCCGGTTGGACTTTTGAGCGCATAGAATATGTCTCCGGTAATACCTTTTATATCGACAGTCTGGTTTGTATTGGAACCATCATTGAAGATAAGATTGATAGACGAGTAATAGGGCGGGAAGGTGTGATAGTAATACTCTTCATTATTCTCGTCGATAATAAGGTTGGTAATATTGGTGCCCGGCCAGGTGGCAAGTATAGGCTTACCGTCGTCATTCCATGCATAGAAATATACCTTGCTCCAGGCTGCAGCCGATTTTTTATTGAGAAATACCATTATACCCTTTGTACCTGAATAATAGCTAAAGTCCTCCTTCATACTGAAGTAGGTGGTAGTAGTAATATCGGTAATATCGGCAGTCTTGCCACTGTCACCGCCTTTATTAAATATTACATTGACCGAAGGCACATCCTTCTCGAACGATGCCACATAGTATTCACGACCATCTATCGTCTTGGTAGATGTCATTTCTCTACCCGGCCAAGCGCCAAGCAAGGGGTTGCCTTGATTGTCCCACACATACATACACACCTTGCCCCAGGTATCTACAACAGCGTTTTTCTCAAGACATATCGATATACCGTCGCCTTGTGCCATAGGTATTGTCTCCACTGCATACTTACCATCTACCTCGTCGCCTATGGCATAGTATACCGTTTGGGTCACACCTTTTATATCGACACTCTGCTTAGAGCCATCGGTAAAGATAAGGTTGACCATTGTAACCGTATTGGGGAATGTATAGGTATAATACTCGGTACCGGCCACAACCTCTACATCGTCCATAGTGCGACCGGGCCAATAGTCGAGCAAGGTTGTGCCCTTGCTATCCCAAGCATATAACTTCACAGTACCCCACGATGCGGGTATTGAACTCTTTTGAAGTTTTATCGAAATAGGTTCTACAGTCTCTACACCCTCAACATCGAGTGTTGTCATGGTATAGTGTCCCGAAGCATCGGTCGAGGCAAAGCTATAATAGGTATTGCCCTTGACTTCGGTGATGTCGACAGTTTGCGAACCATTACCATTGGCAAAAAGCAAATTGGCCTCGGTCACAGATGAGTCGAAACTAAATTTATAATAGGGCACACCGTCGATTGACACAGTTTGTGTCATCTTTTCTCCGGGGAAAGCCGCTGTGAGACGAGTAGCCCCTTCGGTGCTATTGGTCCATGCATAGCAGTATATATCAGACCACGATGCCGGCACGCTTTTCTTCTCGACATACACCGAAAATCCCGCATGGTCGCTCTCGGGCACTATCTTATCGGCACAATCTTTGATGTGTACCTTGCTCCACACACAATAGCCCTCACCGCTGGCTACTATATCGTTGTTATTGAAGCCGTCGGGGGTATAATCGCCATAACCCACCTTAATAAACAGGTCGCCATGCTTGCCATACACCTTAGCTACATACTTATCCGTTTGAGCCACCCACACTTCAACATGACTTTGGTTGTGAATACCCACCGATTTGCGCACATTGATAAGTTGTTTTATCTGCTTCTTGTGTGCTTGCCAATGAGGCAAGAAAACGCACGGTGTACCGGGATGACACAAGATAAAGGCATTGCCGGCCAATGTGTAGTATTCGCTAAACTTTGTTCCGCCATCGCGATAGGTATCGTGATTGTCGATAAATGTTACCGAAAAGCGACGAAAACCGGCCTCACGCACCAATCCATTGGGCTGATTAGCGCCATTGTAATATGTAACCAAACGTGAGAAATCACTCGGATAGCCAAAGGCCTCATTCAGCTTGAATTTCAAAGGAAAGTCAAATGCACCCGACTGAATCATATTGTCGCGTATCGTTCCATCAATCCACTTGGTTACAAGGTTGTAGTCACCATCATAATACTCACCTACCGAGTAAGTAGGATGTGCCGACGCATTGTATAGGCCCACATAATAGGCAGCAAAGCCTTTCACCATATCGTAGCGAAAGCCCACGTAGCCCAACTCGTTCAAAAGATAGTCGAGATAGGCTTTCACAGCACCTTGCACGGTAGAATTGGTGTGATCAAGGTCGCGACATCCATCAAAATTTTCGCCCTCATCATAGGCTCCGGTAGGCTTAGGCTGGCCACTTGCGTATGCCATTTCGTCATTTCCGCATATTGCATCCAGGCCCAGCGTCCAGGTATTACCATGATGGTCGGTCTCCACCGGAAAGTCATACCAACCATTCACGCCATTGCGGTGATTGATGACTACATCGGCAATAAAACCCGTACCCTTCTCCTTGAAGGCCTTAATCATACTGCGCAGCTCGCCCGATGTACCAAATGAACTCTCGTGCTGAAACCAATATTGGGGCATATAACCCATCGAGCTATATCCACTCGAACTACTATTGGGCACCCAAATAAGGTCGAAAAACGCCGACAATTCATCTACCTGCGATGTAAGGTTGGTCCACTTGGTATCCTCAAACGAGTCCCAATAAAAACCTTGTAACATCACACCCTCATACTCCTGCTCCCAGCCCGTTGCCGATGCACTGCGCACACCCAACACAACAAGTATAGCCAGCAGGAGTACCTTACAAACTTTATTCATCACGACTTATATATAGAACTTTAAAAAAAGATGTAGAGCAAGCACCATGCTTGCTCTACAATATTACACATATTTATATTATAGTTCGATAATCATGTGAGCACGGGCAGGCAAAGCCATTGTTTCGCCCCAAGTAAGAGTTTGAGCCGACACAACATCATAACCCGATGTAGCACCATTCAACACCTCGGCATAGGGACGGAGGTTAAGTTCTACAGCCTTGTCATTGCCATTGAGCACCACAAGCACACACTTACCCTCGTAGCTGCGAGCATACACATACACACCTTGTTGGGGAATGAAGTGCTTCATATCGCCCTTGGCTATCACATCATTACCCTTGCGCCAATGCAAGATATTGCTAATGAATCCGAAAGCCTCGCTCTCAATAGCATTGCGCTCGGCAGCATTGAAGAGATTGCGTGCATCGCCCTCCCAGCCACCAAGGAAGTCCTTGCGCACATGGCCATCAAAACGAGCCTTTGTACCATTCATCATTACCTCGGTACCATAATAGAGCTGAGGAATGCGACGAGTGGTGAGCAAGAGTGTCATAGCTTGCTTCAAGGCTGTAATATCGGCACCTTCGCGCAAGAAGCGGTCGGTGTCGTGATTCTCGACAAAAGCCATCACCATCGAGGCATCTGGGTAGAGATAGTCATACACAAAGTGGTTGTAGAGCTTGTTCAAGCCCATCATATAACCATCGGTATGCTCGGCAAAAGCGCTGTTGACAACTTGCCACAAATGGAAGTCCATCACACTCTTGAGGTTGCTATTGCGAGGAGCCGAGAGCTTCGAGTCCTTTTGCCACCAAGCTGTGAAAGCAGGATTTTCGCACCAAGTTTCGCCCACAACAGTAAAGTTGGGATACTCATCATTCAACTCCTTCATCCATTGCGACATTGCGTCGTAGTGTGCATAGGGATGCGTATCCATGCGAATTCCGTCGATACCCACAGCCTCAATCCACCAGAAGCTATTTTGCACCAAGTAGCGCGCCACGTGGGGGTTGCGTTGGTTGAGGTCGGGCATAGAGATTACAAACCATCCATCGTTCATCTGGTCGAAGTCGTATTGCGAGGCATACATATCGACGTGCGGGGTGAGTTTGTATGAAGTCTGTACAAAGTTGTTTTCGTAGTCGGGATAGTTAAACCAATCTTTCGAAGGCATATCCTTGAGCCACACATGCTCGCTACCGCAGTGGTTGAAAATCATATCCATTACCACCTTCAACTCCTTCTCGTGAGCCTTCTCTATCAACTCACGATAGTCGTCGTTGGTACCAAAGCGGGGGTCAACCTTGTAGTAATCGGTAGTAGCATATCCGTGATAGCAACTATGGCGATACTCGCCCCACATATCGTCGCCCATATTGTTTTCGAGCACAGGTGTAAACCACAAAGCTGTAACGCCCAACTCATTGAAGTAGTCGAGGTGGTCGGTTATACCCTTGATGTCGCCTCCGTGGCGGGCATTGGGTTGGTTGCGGTCTACCACATAAGCACTCATACCCTCAATATTGTCGTTTGAGGGGTCGCCATTGGCAAAGCGGTCGGGCATGAGCATATAGAGCACATCGCTTGCATCGAAACCGATGCGCGCCTCGGGAGCTACCTCGCGTGCTCGCAGCTCATACGACACAGCTTGCTTGCAGTTGTCAAAGACGAGATAGAGATTCATCTCGCCGGGTTGTGCCTTGGCAACGTTGAGGTATACGAGCAAGTAGTTTTTGCTATCGAGACTCACCACGCTATCTACCTGCACACCCGCATAGTCGGTCACTACGTTGGTTGCATTGCCCACGCCCTCGCCATAGAGCATTACTTGCAACGAGGGATTTTTCATACCGGTAAACCAACAAGGAGGATCTACCTTGTCGATGCTCACTACAGTGCTATCGGGCAAGTTCATCTCGGGAGCCGACTGCTTGCAGCAGCAACCCGCCATCATAGCACCGGCAAGCGCTACGGTTGCGATTGAAAGTATTTTTTTCATCTCTATACGCTTTATATTATTCTTCCGATTGCTTTTTCTCATTCACGATAAATACCGACAATGCTCCAAGTATCAAGAAGATACCAGCCAATACAAGCATCAGGTTTTGCGATGCAATACCACTCTCGGTGAGAGGAAGACAACCCAATACAAGGCCACCTGTTGCAGCAGCAACGATTTGAGGCAAGCAGATTGTACCGTTAAACAATCCGAGGTATGTACCCATGTGCTTGCCCGAGAGCGAGTTGGTGAGGATAGTGAAAGGCATTGCCAACATGGCAGCCCAAGCACAACCTATGAGGGCGTATGACACGAACAACATATATTGATCGGTCATAAAATAGGTAGAGATAAAACCTACAGCACCCAACAAGAGGCTCAACGAATAGGCAAACTTGCGGTTGCGGAACATAGGCAACACAACAGCCCACAATACCGAGCCCACAGCTTGCACTGCAAACAATACACCTACCCAGTCACCGGCAGCTTGATACTCCTTAGAGGCTGTATCGAGTGCAGCATTTACGATGGGAGTGTTAAATGCACCCTCGGCAATGGCACCATTGGTGTAAGTCCACATATACATAAAAGCCGCCCAGCAGAAGAATTGTACCAAACCTACTGTCCAGAAGGTTTTGGGAGCTTTAACGAGCAATTGCAACATGCTCACCTTCTCCTCTTTATCTTCCTCCTTGATACCATGATAGTCGGCATACTCTTTGGGAGGCATCTCCTTTACGGTCGATGTAGTATATATCACGCACAATATGAGGATGATAGCACCTACATAGAACGACCACTTCACCGAGTCGGGAATCTCGCCGGCAGCTGCAACGCTGGCCACACCCAAGGCAGTGAAGATATAGGGGAAAAGATAACCCACCAAGCTACCTGCATTACACAAGAAACTTTGTATTGAGTAGGCAAGACCCTTTTGTTTCTCGTTTACCATGTCACCCACCATCATTTTGAAGGGTTGCATAGCCATATTGATAGAGGTATCGAGGAACATCAACGATACCAAGCCGAAAATCATGGCTGCACCTACTGTCATGCCGAAACTACCGGCATTAGGGAGCAAGCACATTACGGCCACGGCAAACAAGGCACCGACAAATAAGTAAGGAATACGACGACCGAAACGGGTCCATGTACGGTCGCTCAACGCACCAATAATTGGCTGGACGATAATACCTGCCAATGGTGGTAGAATCCAGAAATAACTCAAATCGTGCGGATCTGCTCCAAGGGTGGAAAAGATACGGCTAATGTTGGCGCTTTGTAAAGCATAGGCTATCTGCACGCCAAAGAATCCGAAACTGATATTCCACAGTTTCCAAAATCCTAAATCGGGTATTTTACTCATAATAAATTTAGTTTCTTCCTGTTTCGTCAATCATTTCAGTTAACTTCTTGTTGAAGGCTTTCTTCTTCATCAAGTCTTCCAAAGTAAGGTGCATACGATAACGCCAATAATGACGTGGATTAGCCGGAACGTTAATGCGTTCTGCATTAGCATTTGGATAGCGCAGGTCTTCATCCATCGAC
>JAFZFQ010000021.1 GCA_017555825.1 Bacteroidaceae bacterium
ATCCGACTCAACACGCTCAACATGTTGCTCTTCTTTGGTAGCAAAAACTTCGCTCGTTACAAAACGATTGAGCTTGTTGTCAATAGCCATTACCATTGCCATGTATTCTGTAGCGGGCTTCAATCCTTTGTGCTCCACCGACTCAGCAGCCTCCTTACGAAGACCCACGTTCATAGCATAGTATGACATGAAAGCATTGTCGTCTTCAAGACCGGCTAACATAGCCTCGGCCTTATCACGCTCGTCGAAATAGTACCAATACTCAGTAACACCACTTGAGGGTTGTACATCTACAACCATTGAATAAACATCGGCAGTAGCAGAGAGTTGTACACTTTCTGCCGATTCTTGCACAGCAAGAGTAGTAAAATCGCAAGTATATATCTCATTGTTTGATGTAGCATCCCAATAGAATGCATAGATACAGAAGTCATACTCGGGACGATAACCGTCGGCGCTGACAAAGTCGAGCAAATCACCCTTTACGAGCATTTGAGCAAGCTCTTCTTCTACAGTTGTACCATAAAAGCCGGCAGCTTTTTCGGCAGCCGCGTTTTTTTCCTTCTTAATAGTATTGATATCGACTTGCGAGATGCGAGCTTTAGAAGTGATATTGAAATAGTACATCTTATTCTTATCAGAGGGAATAATATCAAATGCGACACTGTATGCCGAAAGTTTATCTTCCTTTACATCTATAATAAATAAAGGCTCGTCTTTTACTGCCGGAACTGTATCGGCAGGATTTTCTACAACAGGATCATTATTTACAGGCGGTTCGTCACCCTTAGGAGTTTCGCAAGCAACTAATGTCATCAACGCCACAAGTGTACCGAGTGTCAAGAGAATTTTCTTCATGTTTATATTGGTATTAAAAGGTTTTCGGGTTTGTTCGTATGCAAATGTAGAAATCAAAATTGACGAGTGGATAAAAAATATCATTATTTTAGCATAACATTTCAAAAAATTATACTTACATTTGTATAACATTTTATGCTAACAATCTTATTATATGCGCATTACATATTACTACATTTTTTCCGGCATTCGATTGGCACTTTTTATACTTTTTGTAGCAATATCGTCTACAATTTTTATCGCCCACAGTCAACAGTTTTCTTCAAAAACGATGGCCGGCAACATGGAAAAATTCTTACAATACCGCACAACCGACCGCGACACAGCACTACACTATGCCCAAATTATACTTGCCGACCTCGACAGCACTGTTATAGGTGAAAATGTTGCCATGCTATATGATTTTATGGCACAATACAACGAGACCATCCTACACCACTATACCCAGTCGTTGCAATACCGACTACGATCGGAGTCGATATACACAGCCATGAATGACACCGCATGCATCACCCGCACGCACGCACTATTAGGTCGTATATACTTGCGCAACAGCGACTATCACAACGCATTCAGCTACAGCATAAAGGCTCTTGAAGGAGGTCGTCTGATTGGCGACTCGACCACTGTACGCGAGGCATACTTGACAATGGAGCAGGTCAACTTTTTCTACAACAACAACGACCAGCTTGCCATGAAATACAACAACCTCGTAGCCGAGAGCTACAACAACCTTGAGGAAGCACATCAAACAGTACGTGCATTGAACAACCGATTTAACTACGGTCTCACCCCCGACGACACACACGATATACTCACCCGATGCGAAGAGATATGCGCCGAGTATGGATTTAACGACCTATTGCTCAACGTATATCTCAACGTTGCCATGCAAGAGTTTGTATTCGGCAACACCGATAAGACAGCATACTACCTTGACAAAGCCAAGGCTCTCATTACCAACTTCAAAGAGGAGGGTTACTACTACTCGGCATTGGGATTTTACCACCTCAACATGGGCAACAGCACGCAAGCCATCAGTGCACTGAAACGCTCTATCGAGCTACTCAACCAAGGCGACTTCGACACCAAAAACGTACACTCATACTTCCTGCTGCAAGACATATATTACAATCAAGGACGCTTCCGCGAGGCATACAACGCACTTATGGCCTTTGCCGAGACCTACACACGCCAACACAACAAGCAGGGAGTTGTAGAGCTGTCGAAACTCATCACCAACTTAGAGATAGAGCGCAACGAGCAAGAACACCTACACAAAGAAGAAGACTATCAACGACAACAAGAGTATAACCGACTCATTACTACACTATACATAGCATCTATCATTGTCATTCTGATTGTTGTTTTCTTGATACTATCGCGCAACCGTCTCGAACGCAAAAACCGTGAGTTGCAACGCACACAAACCGAACAAGAGCTCAACCACAAAAACGAAATTATCAAGATACAAAAACTACAACAATATCAAGAACAAAACAATATAGACGAACTGACCGAAGAGCTAAGCAATATTGCCAATCTGGGTAACAACCGCGAAATGCAAACTCAGCTACGTCGCATCATTCTCCAATTGCAAAACAACACCAAGACCGGTAATGGATGGGCCGAAGTGGAAATGACCCTTGCGGGAGGCAACAACGTTTTCTATGAAAATCTACTACGCGACTTCCCCAATCTCACCAAGAACGAGCGCAAACTATGCCTCTTTATCCACATGAAGATGTCGACCAAAGAAATTTCGGATATTACACATCAAAGCCTCGGTAGCATCAATGTGGCTCGCTCACGCCTACGCCAGAAGTTAGGCCTCACAGGCGACGACACTTCTTTGATAGCATTCCTCGACAAATACAATACACAGCCGGCAGCCAAGTAAGCCTCATTTTTCCTTGGCCTTGACAACCAAAATGTCGCGAAACGATGTAGTGTAACAAGGCGACAGATGATCGTGGCGAGCTTGCCACGTTTTGTGCCCGCCCTCGGCCCCCAGGCGCAACACTTTGCTTCCTACCTGCTTGTTGACACTATCCATCACCTGCATGAGACGGTGATGTTTCTCGCGGTCGACCGTATCAAACAAGCTCAACTGCACATGGCCACGCGGAACAATGTGTCCCAATATCACTCCGGCCTTTTTATACGCCTCGCCTCGGCGATAGGCTCCGGCAAGAGCCTTGCGAGCATATTGCAATAGCTCTATGGTGCTATCCGACGCCACAGGCAAGGTATATTGCAATGCTCCCACATAACGACCGGGTCCACAGCCACGCCCTTTGACAAATACCATAATAGAGCCCGCAGCCGAGCCCTCTCGACGCAATCGTTCGGCTGCCGTAGAGGTAAAATTGGCTACCGCCTCATACACATCGTCAAATGCTGTGACCGCTTGTCCAAATGTGCGCGACACGGTAATCGACTGGCGTGCCGCGGGCGACTCATCGACATCATAACACACCTCTCCTCGCAGCTCACGCCACGTGCGCTCGCCTTCTATCGTATACATTCTACGCACCTGTTCTCGTGGCAAGCGGGTAAAATCCCATGCCGACAACACACCTTGCTCGATGAGCCGAGGAGCCAATCGTCTACCCACACCCCACACATCGCCAATAGGACACTCCATCAACGCAATAGCATGCTGATCGGGAGTAACCAGATGACATACACCATCGTAGCGGGCTATTTTCTTGGCGCGATGCGAGGCTATCTTGGCCAGCGTCTTGGTACAGGCAATACCTATACTCACCGGTATACCCACACTGCGCATGACAGCTTGCGACATAGACCGAGCATAGGCCTCGACACCATAAGGCATGTGTATACCATCGAGCGAAAGAAAGGCCTCATCAATACTATACACCTCCAACTCGGGCGAGAACTGCGACAGTACCGACATGACACGCCGCGATATATCGCCATAGAGTATATGATTGGAAGAGAAAATCGTTACATGCTCGCGCTCAAACAGTTCGCGCAGCTCAAATGCCGGCTGCCCCATACCTATGCCCAAAGCCTTTGCCTCATTGCTACGTGCTATCACACAGCCGTCGTTGCCACTCAGCACAACAACAGGCTTGCCATTGAGCGCCGGATTGAACAATCGCTCACACGAGGCAAAGAAGTTATTACAATCGACAAGGGCATACATGGCAGTAATACTACATACTTTTTACGACATACGACACAATACCCCACACTTGAAAGTTGCTACTTTCGGTAACATGCAAGGCCGGATATTGTGGATTGGCCGGCACAAGCCAAATGCCATCGGGGCGTATAGAAATGCGCTTGAGTGTAAACTCGCCATCGACAAAACACACGGCAATGCTACCCTCACGAGGTGTCAATGCCTTGTCTATAATGAGCAAGTCGCCATCGTCTATACCACAATCACGCATAGAGTCGCCCGCCACACGGGCACAAAAAGTCGATGCCGGATGACGAATCAACTCGCGATTGAGGTCTATACCCTCATCGACATGGTCTTGCGCCGGAGAGGGAAATCCCGCGGGGACCGATTCACTCAGAGTCGATATCGAGAAAGCCTCTACCGGGCTGATGGGTTTTATATCTTTTACTTCCTTCATAATATATACTATTTACTAACGACCCAGAAAAGAAAAACTACGCTTGCATAGTTCGTTCCGAGTCGTATTCTATCTTTTACAAAGATACAATCTCAGGTCGAAAACACCCACCTATAAGAGACAA
Organism: Bacteroidaceae bacterium; assembly: GCA_017555825.1. Classification (GTDB taxonomy): domain Bacteria; phylum Bacteroidota; class Bacteroidia; order Bacteroidales; family Barnesiellaceae_A; genus Barnesiella_A. The sequence goes on from JAFZFQ010000021.1 coordinate 4,594, forward strand.
AAAAATTGTCACAAAATACCAAGGAAGCTCTACTACACGACCATTATATTGCAACATACAGAGCCTCACACAGTAACAGAACAATATTCCTGTAATTTTCTTTTCGTTTGCAATGGAAATGTAATATATATTGTGCATTTTTGCAGTAGAAAAAAAGACATTAACATGAATCCATATCGAATATTAGTAACCGACGACGAGGAAGATTTGTGCGAGATATTGAAATTTAATCTCGAAACCGAGGGCTACATCGTAGACACCGCCCACTCGGCCGAAGAGGCTCTTGCACTCAATCTCGAACTCTATGACCTCATCTTGCTCGATGTAATGATGGGCGAAATAAGCGGTTTTACAATGGCATCTATCATACGCAAGAGCGACAATCTCAAGCATATACCTATAATATTCATCACAGCCCGCGATAGCGAGAACGACATGCTCACCGGATTTAACATCGGCGGTGACGACTATATATCGAAACCCTTCTCCATCCGCGAGGTTCAAGCCCGCATCAAGGCATTGTTGCGTCGCACCACACCTACTACCGACAAGCAACCCAAAGACGAGATACAATACGAAACACTGCGCCTCGACTTGCGTAGCAAGAAGTGCTACATAGGCAACGAGGAGAAAGCTCTCACCAAGCGGGAGTTTGAGATATTGCGTCTGCTACTTGAACACCGCAACCAAGTATTCTCTCGCGAAGAGATACTCACACAAGTGTGGAACGACGAGTCCTATGTACTCGACCGCACAATAGATGTCAACATCACCCGCCTACGCAAGAAGATTACTCCCTACGATAGCTGTATAGTCACTCGCTTGGGATACGGATATTGCTTCGAGGCCTAACACTCAACAGGTATATGACACGAAAGAAAATCTACATACCGTTTCACAAGGGGCTCTTTCTCTCGATAAGTGGCTTCTTCACCATTTTCGTGGTCATAACCATGTCTTTGCAATACTACCAAGAGAAAAGCATTCGTCAGAGCAACCTATACAATCTCTTGCAAGAGTATAACCACCACGTAGCCAACACCCTCGACGAGTATCTCGACAACGACTCTACCAACACACTTTTTAGCGAGACCGAAAAGCTGCACAAAAAATACCCCTACCGTCTCACCATTATCGACATAACGAGCGGCAAGGTAATGCTCGACAACAGCGCCGTCGATGTCATAAATCAATCGCACATAGACCGACCCGAGATTAAGAGCGCCCTGGCAGGTAAAAAGAAATGCTACTCCATACGCTACTCCGAAACACTCTGCGACACATACTTCTACGTTGCCTACCGGTACGATGACTATATCATTCGCTCGTCTGTACCCTACGACGAGATTGTATACAACATACTGCACGTCGACCCACTGTTTCGCTACATACTCATGCTTGTAGCAGCCTTGTTTGTCATTGCACTATTTATCTACTGTCACCTGCTGGGCAAGTCTATCTCCAACTTGGAAGAACTCGCACAGAAAGCCAAGCTCAACCTACCCCTCGAAGATACGATGTACGACGACATCAGCACGCTGGGTCGCATCACACAAAATCTGCGCGAAAACTACGACGAGGTGCGCCGAGCTCGTGCAGCGCTGGCTCTGGAAGAGGAAAAACTCCTTGCCCACATACAACTCTCGCGCGAAGGTATTGCCATCTTTACCCACGAGCGCAAGATGATTGTATCGAACAACCTCTTTATACAGTATGCCAATCACATTACCGATCGCACTCTGAGCGACAATCTCGAAGAAGTATTTACCGAGCCCACACTACATGAAATTGTAGAACATGTCACCCACACACCAACTCCGAGCGACGACAACACGCATACAGCTATAAAACAGATACGTATAAAGAAAAACGGAGTACTTTTTGTAGTACAAGGTATACGCTTTCACGACAATTCTTTTGAGATTTCTATTTTCGACAATACCGAGCGCGAGCGCGAAAACCTTGTCAAAAGACAACTCACACAAAATATTGCCCATGAGCTGAAGACACCCGTGAGTAGCATCAGAGGCTACCTTGAAACATTGCTCAACACCCCCGAGATAAGCAGCGAGAAGCAACAACAATTTCTCGAAAGGAGTTATACACAATCGCGACGCCTATCGGACTTACTCAACGACATTTCTACACTCAACCGTCTCGACGAAAGCAAGGAACTATATGATTGTATCGAAATAAATCTATCGGACATCATCCGCGATGCCATAAACGACACATCGTCAGCATTAGACGAGAAGTCGATGCACATCGACGTCATAGGTATAAATGCACACATGCCACTCGTAGGCAACCACTCGTTGCTATACTCTATCTTCCGCAACCTCATTGACAACTCGATAGCCTATGCCGGCAACAATACCCGCATCACTATCAATTGCTACCACGACGACAACCAATACTACTACATATCGGTAGCCGATAATGGTGTAGGCGTAGACGAAATACACCTCAATCGACTTTTCGAGCGATTCTATCGCGTCGACAAGGGTCGCTCACGCAAGTTGGGAGGCACAGGCCTTGGACTTGCCGTTGTCAAGAACGCTGTGATCTTCCATGGAGGAGAAATTATGGTCAAGAATGCCCAAGGCGGTGGCTTGGACATTCTCTTCACCCTGCGCAAGACATAATTGCCCAACAACCTCACTCGCATTCGCAACTCAACACCTTAGTGGTGAGAATGTAAGAAAATTACAAATAAATTTTGTTATTCACATTGCATTCACTACTTTTGTTGCAAAATTTAACAATTTCTTATCGCAACTAATAAGCAATATCTATATTAATCTGATATACAGATAGATACAAACCATTGCGAGTTGCGATGAATACAAAAATAAAATTATGACAGAATCATTAAATCAACTACTGAAAGCGAGCATCCACAAAAGCTGGGATCACAAAGCCTTGTGTGACGGAGGTAAAGAGCCTATAAGCTACCGCGAAATGGCCGAAAAAATTGCTCGCGTACACCTTTTCCTTCAAGAAGCCGGCATCAAACCCCAAGACAAAATAGCCTTGTGCGGTCGCAACTCGGCAAGCTGGTCAATCGCATTTTTGGGTGCTATGACCTATGGTGCTGTGCCTGTGCCCATTCTCAACGACTTCAAAGCCAAAAGCATTCACAATATAGTAAACCACTCAGACGCCCGCATACTCTGGGCCGACGACACCATCCTCAACAACGTAACACTCAGCGAGATGGGAGCCTTGGAAGTCGTAGTCCAATTGGGCGACAACAAGGTGGTGTATAGCAAAGAGGAGAAATTGGTGGAATATCTTCAAAACATAGACCAACACTTTGCTGCCAAATATCCCAATGGATTTGGCAAAGAGGATGTTGTGTTTATAGAAGACCAACCCGAAGAGATTGCTCTCATCAACTACACATCGGGCTCAACAGGCTTCTCTAAGGGTGTAGTGCTTCCCTACCGTGCATTGTGGTCGAACGTACGCTTTGCCATCGACAATATTTCATACCTCAAAGCCGACGATGGTATGATAAACATGTTGCCCCTCGCGCACATGTATGGCTTGGCAATCGAAATGCTCTTCCCCTTGTGCAAAGGCTGTTATGTATACTTCTTGGGCAAGACACCCTCACCCAAAATCCTTATGGCAGCATTTGCCCAAGTTCAACCCAAGCTCATCATTGCCGTACCCCTCATTCTCGAAAAGATTATCCGCTCAAAGGTACTCCCCGCATTGCAAAAGCCTCTTCTCAAGGCACTCATGCACGTACCCGGTGTAAACAACCTCATACTTAGCAAAGTACGCAAGCAACTCATTGGCGCATTTGGCGGTAAGTTGGAGATGATTGTATTGGGTGGTGCAGCCCTCAACGGCGAGATAGAAGACCTCTTGCGTCGCATGAAATTCCCCTACACTGTAGGTTATGGTATGACCGAGTGTGCTCCTCTCATCGCCTATGCACCCTGGTACGAGATACGCAAAGCATCGTGCGGTAAGATTGTAGACCGCATGGAAGCACGCATCGTTCCCTTGCAAGAGAACGATGAAGTGGGCGAATTGTGGGTACGCGGTACAAACACCATGCTTGGCTACTACAAGAACCAAGAGGCAACCGACTCAACCTTCAAAGATGGCTGGATGAACACCGGCGACCTCTGCGTCTTCGACAAAGCTGGCTTCCTCTACATCCGTGGTCGCAACAAGAACCTCATACTCGGCCCCTCGGGTCAAAACATCTACCCCGAAGAGATTGAGGACAAGATCAACAATATGCCCTACGTTGCCGAGTCACTCGTTGTAGACCGTGACGGACAATTGGTAGCCCTCATCTATCCCGACTTTGAGAAAGGCAAGCAAGATGGTCTTGATGCCGAGGCTGTGAAACAAATCGTTACCGACAACCGTACCGAACTCAACAAGCAATTGCCCGCCTACTCGCGCATTGTCAAGATAGAGCTTCGCGATGAAGAGTTCGAGAAAACCCCCAAACGCAGCATTCGCCGTTTTATGTACAAATAATATATTGTATATCAAGGGAAAACAATATCTATAAGATATATTCTTCACACAATGCACCCCGAAAGTCATACAAAAAGCTTTCGGGGTGCATTTTTATAACCGAGCGAAAGGAAATTTTTACTAATTTTGCGCAATTAAACTTATAGCTCAATGGAATTGCTCAAACAACGTATATTGCGCGATGGAAAATACCCATCGGAAGGGGTGTTGAAGGTAGATAGCTTTATCAACCATCAACTTGACGCACAGTTGATTATGTCTATCGGTATAGAGTTTGCACGTCGTTTTGCCTACGCACGTGCCACCAAGATACTCACCATAGAGGCAAGTGGTATAGCTCCTGCCGTGATGACCGGCTATTGCATGGGCGTGCCTGTTGTATTTGCAAAGAAGGCCAAACCCTGCACCATGGACAACCCTATTGAGAGCAAGGTACACTCGTTTACCAAAAACACCGACTATAGTATTATGGTAAACAGCGAATTTCTCAAACCCGGCGACCGCGTATTGTGCATCGACGACTTCTTGGCACATGGTAGCGCTGCCAATGCCCTCATCGATATTATAGAACAATCGGGAGCAACACTCGTGGGTATGGGCTTTGTTATCGAGAAAGCCTTCCAGGCCGGTGGTAAGATACTCCGCGATAAAGGTATACACGTAGAGTCGCTGGCCCGCATTGAGGAGCTGAACAAGGATCACATTAAATTTTGCGATTGAAAACGATTATTAATAAAACACAAAATAGAGTATAACAAGAAGTTGGATAGCCACATTTATCCTACCTTTGTGTACTTGGTATATACCCTCTATAGGAGAGTATCTACTCGATATGAGCTATATACCACCTATGCAAGCCGATGAAATGTAGAGTATTAGTCATATTAATGGTACTTGTGTGTCTGGTAGCACAGATGCAAGCACAACCTCCTGTCATGCCCACAAAGCCTACAGGAAAAGCATTGCCTGCACCTACCAAGAAAGACACCGTGCCACAACCCGAGCCTATAGCGTGGCGCGACATCTTGCCTTTGGGAGAACGATACCGCGTTCCTATCGACACGCTATTGCACGACTTCTACCGCACCGATTTGGCAACAGCCTACTCGCTTTCGTACGCCACTACCGGCAACTTGGGCTCGCCCAGCTACAATAACATCTACTTTGAGCGACCCGAAGAAGACCTATTCTTCTTTAAAGAGCCATTTCACCATTGGATGCGCGACCCAAAGAACTTCGAGTGGTACAACACTCGCTTGCCTTTGACTCAGATTTCATATCACACATCGGGTGTGGGAGAAACAAGCCAAGATAACCTGGCAGCCACATTCTCGGCCAATGTCAACAAGCAAATACAAGTAGGCGGTGGTGTAAACTATGTGTTGGGAAAAGGCCAATACAACCACCAAGCCGACCAAGAGTTTTCGTATAGATTCTTTACAAGTTACATAGGCGAACGATACCAAATACAAGCTGCATTCAACCACTACAACTATGTAGCAGCCGAGAATGGTGGTATTACCAATGACAACTTTATTCTCGACCCGGCATCGGTACAAGGTGGCGACACCAAAGTTGATGGACGCACCATACCTACCAACCTGTCACAAGCATTCACACACCTCATAGGTCACGACTTGTATCTCACACACCGCTACAACCTGGGCTACTACAAGGATGTGAAAGAGAGTGAACAAGACAGCATGGCAATAGAAGAGTTTGTACCCGTGTCGAGCATTGTTCACACCCTTACCTACGAGGGAGCCTCACACCGCTTTGTCAACAAATCGGCACAAGAAGATTTGAAATTCTTTGAGAACACCTATCTGTCGGCCAATGGTACCAATGAGCTATCGAGCTATTGGGCTGTAGCCAATACCGTGGGACTCACCATACACGAAGGATTGAGCAAATACTTCCCTATGGGATTGGGCGCATACGCTACATACGAAATACGTGGCTATGATCAAGTTATAGACACCATAGCACCAGGTACACAAGCTGCGACAAACTTGACACCGCACCCCGACTGTAACATTGCAGCACACACCACACAACACGCCTTGTGGGTGGGAGGACAATTGTGGAAAAGACAAGGAGCATGGCTCACCTATGAGGCCGATGCCCGCGTGGGCCTTGTGGATGCCGTTCTGGGCGACCTCGACATCACCGGCAAGGTAGGTACCAAAATACCGGTATGGAACGACTCGTTGAGCATACAAGGAAATGTTTTGTTCAAAAACACAACCCCTTCGCTGCTATACAAGCAATATGTTTCCAATCACTTTATATGGGACAACGACTTTGGCAAGATACGTCGCTTGCGCGTTGGCGGTGAAATTTCATTTCCCAAAACAGGCACTCACATCCAAGCCGGATTTGAGAATATACAGAACTACATCTACTTTGGCAAGAACTGCTTGCCTCAACAAGAGAGTGGCAACATACAGGTCGTGAGCGCTACTATCAAGCAAAACTTCAAGGTGAGCATATTCCACCTTGACCTTGAAGGCACATACCAGCTCTCATCCAACCAACAAGTATTGCCCTTGCCCACATTCAGTGCATACGGCAACTTTTACCTGCTCTTCCCCATTGCCAAGGTACTACACCTGCAAATAGGTGTCGATTGCAATTGGTACTCGGCCTTCAAAGCCCCCGCCTACCAACCCGCACTCATATCACGATATAACCAAGATGAAATAGAAATAGGCAACTACCCGTATATGAATGCATACGTCAATGCCAAGCTCAAGAAAGCTCGCTTCTACGTCATGTATTCACACATGAACCAGGGATGGCTGGGTAATAACAACTATTTCTCTATACCGCACTACCCCCTCAACCCTGCCATGTTGCAGCTTGGCGTGTCGGTAGACTTTGCAAACTAAACGACTTATGAAAAAAAGAGACAAGAAGTGGTTGACGCTCATTGCTATCCTATTGATTGTCATAGGCCTATCAATCACTATAACACAACAACACAACCGCCCATGCGACTATCCCGAGATAGCCGCAAGAGGTGTATTGCATGTGAGTGTTATCCATTCGCCTCTATCATACAATACCAACAGCGATAGCATACACGGATATGACTACGAGTTGCTACAGCTATTGGGTAGCCAGTCGGGGTTGGAGATAGAAATAACCCCCGAGCCCCACTTTTCGCACTGTTTGCAACAACTCAACAAGCGTACTTGCGACATCGTAGCTCATCCGATAGCCATAACAAGCCAAAGCCAAGCAGAGTATATACACTCGTTGCCCACATCGCTCAACAAGCAAGTACTCATACAACGCACCGACTCGACCGGTAGTGTAGCAATACGCAACCAACTCGACTTGCGCGGTTGCACCTTGCACATCATACAAGACTCGCCAACCCGCCTGCGCATAGAAAACCTTGCTCATGAGATAGGCGACAATATATATATATGTGAAAAGCACAACTATAATGTAGAGCGCCTGGTCGAAGAGGTTGCCAAGGGCTCGATAGACTATGCCGTGTGCGACGAAGCAAGTGCCCGCATTGTTGCAACAAAATATTGTAACATCGACTATAAGACCGACATCAGCTTTACGCAATTTATGGCATGGACCATGCGCAACGAGAGCACAGAGCTATGTGACAGCATCAACAGTTGGCTGATGGCTATTGAAAAGACCGAGCAATTTCGCGAACTATACACCCGATACTTCGGCACAAAAAATTACGACAAACTACAGCGCATCAATCCACAGCTATACACCCCACAGCGTGATAGCATCATGACAAGTACAGAGGAGGTAAAGCTATGAGCAACTATATAGAACACGAAGGAACTATCATTGAGCAGATAGCCGAGCAGAAGTATATGGTGAAGATTGTGCAACAGTCGGCCTGTGCCACATGCAAGGCAGCCGCACTGTGTACTGTAGCCGAGAGTAAAGAGAAGTGCATCGAAGCTATTGCCACCGACACAACGCTATCGGTAGGCGACCAAGTGGTGATATATGGTCGCACCACGTTGGGTTACAAGGCTCTCGCATTGGCAGTAATAATACCCCTTGCCATTGCCATGACTACCCTACTGAGTGTGAGCCACTACACAAGCAACGAAGCCGTGGCCGGCATATCGACCCTTGCCATACTTGCACCCTACTATGCCCTGCTGTGGCTCTTGCGCAAGAAGATAAAACGAATATTTGTATTTTACATAAAACACAAACTTTAACCCCGAATATCAAGAAAACGACATGAATATCATTACCATTTCTATCATTTCACTCGCCACGATAGGCGCTATTGCTGCATTGATACTCTATGTCATTGCACAGCGCTTCAAAGTTGACGAAGATCCCCGCATAGATGAAGTTGAAAAAGCACTTCCGGGAGCCAACTGTGGCGGTTGCGGTAAAGCAGGCTGTCGCAGCTTTGCCGAGTCGTGTGTTAAGGCCTCCTCGCTCGAAGGCATGCTATGTCCTGTAGGAGGCAACAAAGTAATGCAACAAATCGCTACCATCCTGGGCAAAGAGGCTCACGAGGCCGAGTCGAGAGTGGCTGTAGTGCGATGCAACGGTTCGTGCCAACATCGCCCGCAAACCAACACCTATGAAGGAGCTCACAACTGCGCCATCACTCACAACCTCTATGCCGGCAATACCGGATGCGCCTATGGTTGCTTGGGCTGTGGCGACTGCGTATCGGTGTGTAGTCTGGGAGCCATAAGCATCGACCCTGAGACCCACCTACCCGTGGTAAATATAGATATATGCGGTGGCTGTGGTGCTTGCTCGCGTGTGTGTCCTCGCAACATTATCGAGATACGCAAGAAAGGTCCCAAAGGTCGCGGTGTGTATGTTGCCTGTATGAACAAAGAGAAGGGCGGCGTGGCTCGCAAGGCATGCGAAGTAGCATGTATAGGTTGTAGCAAGTGTGCCAAGGAGTGTAAATTTGAGGCTATCACCATTGCCAACAACCTCTCGTACATCGATAGCGACAAGTGCAAGATGTGTCGCAAGTGTGTCGATGCATGCCCCACCGGCGCTATCCTCGCTGTAAACTTCCCTCCGCGCAAGGTCGTAGAACCCGCAACCCCAAGTACAGAGACAACCCCGTCGGACAACAAATAAGTCATAAATCGAGTATGAAAACGTTTAAGATAGGCGGAGTTCATCCCCGCGAAAATAAAATAACAGCCGGACAACCTATTACCGTTGCACCGCTACCTCAACAGGCAGTGATATTGCTATCGCAACACATTGGCGCCCCGGCACAATGTATTGTTGAGAAAGGCGATAGCGTAAAAGTGGGTACTCTCTTGGCCAAAGCCAATGGCTTTGTATCGGCCAACATCCACTCGCCTGTGTCGGGCACGATAGCCAAGATAGACACCGTAGCCGATGGCTCGGGCTACCAAAAGCCTGCCATATATATAAATGTAGAAGGCGATGAGTGGAACGAAAGCATAGATCGTAGCGAGGAACTCATCAAAGAGTGCAACCTCGACGCACAAGCTATCATAGATAAGATAGACCAAATGGGTATCGTAGGTATCGGTGGTGCTACATTCCCCACCAAGGTAAAGCTCATGCCTCCCCCCAACATGAAGCCCGAGGTGCTTATCATCAATGCCGTTGAGTGCGAGCCTTATCTCACCAACGACCACGCCTTGATGATGGCCAAGGCCGACCAAATAATCGTGGGTATAGAGATACTTATGAAGGCTGTACGAGTAGAGCGCACCTTTATAGGTATAGAAGCCAACAAGCCCGATGCAATAGAATTATTCAAGCAAAAAACACAAAACCGCAAAGATATAGAGGTTGTGAGCTTGCAATGTCGCTACCCACAAGGCGGCGAGAAACAACTCATAGACGCTGTGATAGGTCGCCAAGTGGCAAGTGGCGCACTCCCCGTCTCAACAGGCGCTATCGTGCAAAACGTAGCCACTGCGCACGCCGTGTATGAGGCCGTACAGAAAAACAAGCCCCTCATTGAGCGTGTCGTAACAGTAACCGGCAAGTCGCTCGCCCGTCCCGGCAACTACCTGGCACGCATGGGTATGCCCATATCGCAACTGATAGAGGTAGCCGGCGGAATGCCCCAAGATACAGGCAAGATTGTACTCGGAGGCCCCATGATGGGTAGAGCTACAGCCAATATCGACACCCCCACCGGCAAGGGTACATCGGGCATACTTGTCATACCCGAGAGCGAGGCACACCGCCATGAGCCCTCACCCTGCATCCGTTGCGCCAAGTGCGTGTCGGCGTGCCCTATGGGTCTTGAGCCCTATCTCCTATCTAAAGCAGTAGCCATAGGCAACCTGGAGATAGCCGAAGAGAGAAATATATATGACTGCATCGAATGTGGTTGTTGCTCATATTCATGCCCGGCACATCGCCCCTTGCTCGACTACATACGTCAAGGCAAAGGCAAGGTAATGGCCATCATGCGTAGCCGTGCAGCCGAGAAAAAATAAACTATACACACAATACTATACAACATAGAGAGAACATGAACAAACTGATCGTTTCGCCCTCACCGCACACACACAGCGGGCTATCTACGGCTCAATGTATGTATGGAGTACTCATAGCACTCATACCTACATTTCTCATATCGATATACTTCTTTGGCATCGATGCTCTGTTGGTAACTACCACTGCTGTGATAGCATGTCTATTGTTTGAGTTTTTAATACAGAAATATCTGCTCAAGAAAGCACCCACCCTTGGCGATGGCACAGCCATCCTCACCGGCGTATTGCTGGCATTCAACCTACCCGCCAGCATACCCTTGTGGATAGTAGTAATAGGAGCACTCTTTGCCATCGGTGTAGGCAAGATGGCCTTCGGAGGCTTGGGCAACAATATCTTCAACCCCGCCTTGGCAGGTCGTATATTCCTGCTCATATCGTTCCCGCAACAGATGACCACATGGCCCACACCCGCACCCTGGGGTGCGAGTGTCGATGCCGTTACAGGCCCTACAACCCTCAATATCCTCAAACGAGGTAATATCGAAGAGATAGCCAATATCGACGTTATAAACACCCTCATCGGTAATAGCGGAGGAAGCTTTGGCGAGGTAGGTGCGATAGCCCTCATCATAGGTTTTGTCTACCTGCTATGGCGCAAAATCATCACTTGGCACATCCCGGTATCTATCATCCTCACCGTATTCTTGTTCTCGTTTGCAGTCACTATCAAAGAGGGGCTCGAATATGCCATCATCTTTGCCGAGTTGCAAATCTTCTCGGGAGGTCTTTTGCTGGGTGCTATCTTCATGGCCACCGACTATGTAACATCGCCCATGACACGTGGCGGTATGATACTATACGGTATACTCATCGGTATCATTACTGTGGTAATACGCCTATGGGGAGCCTATCCCGAGGGTATGTCGTTTGCCATCTTTATCATGAACGGTGCTACACCGCTCATCAACAAGTATATGAAACCTAAACGATTTGGGGAGGTAGTGAAACATGGCTAAGATGCAATCAAACATACTCAACATGGTTGTAGTACTCACAACCATTACAGCCACCGTAGGCGCTATATTGGGTGGCGTATATAAACTCACCGAAGAACCCATCGCCCAATCCTCGGCACGCGCCCAAGAAGAGGCTATACGCGTGGTTGCTCCCGACTTCGACAACAACCCCATCGCCGAGAGCAATACCATAGAGAACAACGGACAGTTCTTTGTGGTATATCCGGCCATGAAAGAGGGACAGCACGTAGGTGCAGCCGTTAAGGCATCGAGTCGCAATGGATTTAATGGCGAGATAGTTATCATCGTAGGTTTTGAGCATGATGGCACCATACGCCAATATCGCGTATTGAGCCACGGCGAGACTCCAGGCTTGGGAGCCAAAATGGACGAATGGTTCCGCACCGACAAGAACAACCAGAGCATCTTGGGCAAGCACCCCGAGCACACCAATCTCACCGTATCGAAAGATGGTGGCGACATCGACGCCATTACCGCATCGACCATTACATCGCGTGCCTTTCTCGAAGCCGTGAGCAATGCCTATAATGCCTATATGAACCAACCCATAGACGTACTATCGGGCAGTACCACCCACACCGCCGACGACAAGATGGTAGATGCCCTGTCGGGTAGCACCACAAGCTGTGGCGATGAGACAAAATCACAACCCCATAACGAAGAGGAGGCAACACTATGAACAAACTCAAAATAATACTCAACGGTATCGTCACCGAGAACCCCACCTTTGTACTTCTGCTGGGTATGTGTCCCACGCTGGGTACAACCTCATCGGCCATAAACGGCATGAGCATGGGTCTGGCCACAATGTTTGTACTCATGTGCAGCAACGTTGTTATCTCGTGCGTCAAAGATTTCATACCCGACAAGGTGCGCATACCAGCCTTTGTCGTTATCATTGCCGCCTTTGTAACAGTGCTACAACTCTGCATGCAAGCCTACTTGCCCGCGCTGTATCAGAGCCTGGGTCTTTTCATCCCCCTTATTGTAGTAAACTGCATCATCCTTGGACGCGCTGAGGCATTTGCAGCCAAGAACAACCCCTTCGACTCATTGCTCGACGGTATAGGTATCGGTCTCGGCTTCACACTCGCCCTCACACTGCTCGGCGCATGTCGCGAGTTGTTGGGCACAGGTCGCATTTTTGGCCTCACCATCTTCCCCGAAGAATTTGGAGCATTGGCCTTTGTGTTAGCCCCCGGAGCATTCATAGCGTTAGGTCTGCTCATAGCATTAGTCAACAAACTTAAAACCCGATAATCATGCTCACCTACATATCAATCTTTATTACAGCGGTATTTGTCAACAATATCATACTATCGCAATTCTTGGGTATATGCCCCTTCTTGGGCGTGTCGAAGAAAATAGACTCGGCAGTAGGCATGGGAGCAGCCGTAACCTTCGTGATGTTGCTATCTACCATTGTCACCTATCTGTTGCAAGCCTATCTACTCACACCATTTGGACTGAGCTACATGCAGACAATAGTCTTCATTCTCGTTATAGCCGCCTTGGTGCAAATGCTCGAAATCATACTCAAGAAGGTATCGCCCGCACTCTATCAAGCCCTCGGCGTATTCCTACCCCTCATCACCACCAACTGCGCCATACTCGGAGTAGCCATCTTGGTGATACAAAAAGAGTATACCCTTGTAGAGTCGGTAGTATATGCTGTATCGACCGCGATAGGCTTCACACTCTCGCTCACACTCTTTGCAGGTATACGCGAGCAGTTACAACTCAACGACACCCCCAAAGCCATGCAAGGAATACCCATCGCACTTATCACCGCCGGACTCTTAGCATTGGCTTTTATGGGCTTCTCGGGCGTTAAAATCTGTTAATTAACACAAATGAAAGATATAGATAAAAAACTTTTCATATCTTTACGTCGAAATATTGCCCGCATAGGGCACTATGATAAAACACTGAAAACAAGACAATTAAAACAAGAACAAACACACACAATTACAATACCTTAATCTTCAGGCACTTGTAGTTGTAACGTTATAAGTTTACAATTATTAAAACCTAAGCTATGGCAAAAATCAAAGGAGCTATTACCGTGAACGCTGAACGTTGCAAAGGCTGCAACTTGTGCGTCGTAGCCTGCCCGTCAGACGTGCTTGCGCTACAACCTCAAAAAGTAAACCAAAAAGGCTATAACTACGCCTATATGGCTAACCCCGACAACTGCATCGGTTGTGCAAGTTGTGGTATCGTATGTCCCGACGGATGTATCGAGGTTTATAAAGTGAAACTTTAACACTATCTGCCCACAAAGCAAATAGAGAGTAACGAACAAATAAAGAAAAACACATACTCATGAGTGAAGAAGTAAAATTGATGAAAGGTAACGAAGCTATCGCTCACGCAGCTATTCGTAGCGGTGCCGACGGATACTTTGGTTACCCTATCACACCTCAATCTGAGGTAATGGAGACATTGATGGCTGAAAAGCCTTGGGAAACAACCGGTATGGTAGTATTGCAAGCCGAGAGTGAGTTGGCAGCTATCAACATGGTATATGGTGGCGCATGCTGCGGTAAAGCCGTTATGACATCATCATCAAGCCCCGGTATCAGTCTCAAACAAGAAGGTATTTCATATTGCGCAGGTGCCGAGCTTCCCTGTCTTATTCTCAACGTAATGCGTGGTGGTCCCGGTCTTGGTACTATCCAACCCAGCCAAGCCGACTACTATCAAACATGTAAAGGTGGTGGTCACGGTGACTATCGTCTTATCGTGTTGGCTCCCGCATCGGTACAAGAGATGGCCGACTTCGTAAACCTCGGTTTCGACCTCGCCTTCAAATATCACAACCCCGCAATGATTCTCTCTGACGGTGTTATCGGTCAAATGATGGAGAAAGTTGTATTGCCTCCCTTCCGTCCTCGTCGTACAGAGGCCGAAGTACGCGCACAAGAGCCTTGGGCAGCCCAAGGTCGCACACCCGACCGCGCACGCAACGTGATCACATCACTTGAGATGGACCCCGTTGTTATGGAGCAACGCAACATCAAATTGCAAGCTAAATATGCCGAAATCGAAGCAAACGAAGTACGTTACGAGACTATCAACTGCGAAGACGCCGACTACCTCATGGTAGCATTTGGTTCAATGGCTCGTATTGCACAAAAAGCTATCGACTTGGCAAAAGAAGAGGGCATCAAACTTGGTTTGTTGCGTCCTATCACTTTGTGGCCCTTCCCCACAAAAGCTATCGCCGAGGCAGCTAAGGGCAAGAAAGGTGTATTGGTAGCCGAGATCAACGCCGGTCAAATGATTGACGACGTTAAACTCGCCGTAAACTGCAGCCTCCCCGTTGAGCACTTTGGTCGCTTGGGTGGTATTGTTCCCAGCCCCGAAGAAGTTGTTGCAGCTATCAAAGAGAAACTCATGTAATCAGTGATTACCTTTAAAACCGTAAGAAAATGGACGTAAACGAAATAATTAAACCCGAAAACCTTGTCTATCGCAAGCCTACCTTGCTCAATGACAATACCATGCACTACTGCCCCGGATGTAGCCACGGTGTAGCGCACAAACTCGTTGCCGAGATTATCGAAGAAATGGGTATGATGGAAAACACCATCGCAGTATCGCCCGTAGGTTGTGCAGTATTTGCATACAACTATATAGATGTAGACTGGATTCAAGCAGCTCACGGTCGTGCACCAGCAGTTGCTACAGCCGCCAAGCGTCTCAACCCCCACAAGCTCGTCTTCACTTACCAAGGTGACGGTGACCTCGCCGCTATCGGTACTGCCGAGACAATCCACGCTTGTAACCGTGGTGAGAACATCACTATCATCTTCATCAACAACGGTATCTACGGTATGACCGGTGGTCAAATGGCTCCTACTACTCTTGAGGGTATGGTAACTGTAACTTGCCCCTTCGGTCGTAAGCCCGAGTTGAACGGTTATCCCTTGCACATTGGTGAGCTCCTCGCCAAGCTCAAAGGTACTTGCTACGTAACTCGTCAAAGTGTTCACACTCCTGCCGCTATCCGCAAGACCAAAAAAGCTATCATGAAAGGCTTTGAGAACTCAATGAACAAGAAGGGTACTTCGGTAATCGAAATCGTATCTACATGTAACACAGGTTGGAAGATGTCACCCGACAAAGCCAACGTATGGATGGAAGAGAATATGTTCGCCGAGTATCCCATGGGCGATTTGAAAAATGAATAACCGATAAAAATACTATTATGACACACGAA
This sequence comes from Bacteroidaceae bacterium, assembly GCA_017555825.1. GTDB lineage: Bacteria > Bacteroidota > Bacteroidia > Bacteroidales > Barnesiellaceae_A > Barnesiella_A. The sequence continues at coordinate 20,826 of JAFZFQ010000021.1, forward strand.
ATAATCATTGCCGGATTTGGTGGACAAGGCGTCCTCTCAATGGGTAAAATTTTGGCTTATTCGGGTATTATGGATGGCAAAGAGGTAACTTGGATGCCTGCCTATGGTCCCGAGCAACGCGGTGGTACTGCCAACGTAACCGTAATCTTGAGCGACGAGCGCATTTCTTCGCCCGTTCTCAACGCTTACGACGTGGCTATCGTACTCAACCAACCCTCACTCGACAAGTTTGAGAGCAAAGTGAAACCCGGTGGTATCCTCATCTACGATAGCTACGGTATCACTACTCCTCCTACTCGTACCGACATCGAATGCTACTGCATCAACGCTACCGAGATCTCTAACGAGATGAACAACTCTAAGGCGTTCAACATGATCGTTATGGGTGGCTTGCTCAAATTGCGTCCCATGGTTACTATGGATAGCGTAGTGATGGGCTTGAAGAAATCACTCCCCGAGCGTCACCACAAACTCATCCCTGCCAACGAGGCAGCTATCAAGGTGGGTATGGAGCGCATCGAGAAGGTAGAGGTTAAATAATCATATCTATCTAAAATAAATAATGCTGTGCCCCTCGCGGGTACAGCATTATTTATTTTTAGGTGTGTGTAAATGACGATGATAGACAATAAGCAGCCACATAAATTAATTTATTACAAATTTATTACAAATTTATTACAGGAATAATAAGCATATATAAATATATTATAGTAATTTTGCAGTCATTAATTTAAAAACAACTAAAAACAACTATTTTATGTATGCAGCTCTCGTAGTGGTGTTCATCATTGGCTATCTTCTCATAGCGCTCGAACATCCCATCAAAATCGACAAATCGGCAACAGCCCTTCTTTTGGGTATGGTTATGTGGGTACTCTTTATCCTCGGTGCCGATGCACTCCCTTTTGTAGTTGAAAAAGCAGCCGAGCATGGCCACGCAGGCCACCTCAGTGACTTTGTCAACGCCGAAATTCTTCACCATATGGGTGAAATTGCTACTACTCTTTTCTTCCTCATCGGTGCTATGACCATCGTTGAGTTGGTTGACGTTCACGGAGGTTTCTCTATCATTACCGACCGTATCACATCACGCGACAAGAAGAAACTCTTGTGGATTCTCTCTTTCGTAACATTCTTCATGTCGGCTATTCTCGATAACCTCACTACCGCAATTGTAATGGTATTGTTGTTGCGCAAGTTGGTGAGCGACCCCAAAGAGCGTTGGTTGTATGCCAGCATGATTATCATTGCCGCTAATGCCGGTGGTGCTTGGTCACCTATTGGCGATATCACAACTATCATGTTGTGGGTGAAGGGCAATGTATCTACCGTATCGGTAATTGCTTACATCATCCTCCCCAGCCTCGTGGCTATGGTTCTTCCCTTGCTCCTCGTTTCGGGCAAGCTCAAAGGCCAATTGGAGAAGGTTGAAGCCAAAACTAACGCACAAGAAAATCACGTTACCAAGAAGGAGCGCAACATGTTGTTCTACCTTGGTGTAGGTGGTCTTATCTTCGTTCCCATCTTCAAGACTATTACTCACTTGCCTCCCTTCATCGGCATGTTGTTCTCATTGAGTATCTTGTGGATTGTTACTGAGTTGATGTACAACAAAAAGGCCTTGGATCCTCAACGTCAACACCGTTTGCCCCGCATCTTGCAACGTATCGATACTCCCACTATCCTCTTCTTCTTGGGTATCCTCATGGCTGTTGCCGTATTGCAATCAACAGGTATCCTTGGCGACATGGCCAACTTGTTGGCTGAGAAGGTAGGTAATGTAAACGTTATCAACATTGTACTCGGCTTCCTTTCATCTATCGTCGACAACGTACCCCTTGTTGCTGCTGCGCAAGGTATGTATGAAATCATTCCTATTGAGTATGCTCAAACACTTGCTCCCGGCCACTGGGATCTCAACTTCATCCAAGACGGTGCATTCTGGTTGCTCCTTACTTACTGTGCCGGTGTAGGTGGTTCTATGCTCATTATCGGTTCCGCTGCCGGTGTGGTTGTTATGGGACTTGAGAAAATCAACTTCGGCTGGTACTTGAAGAACATCACTATCATTGCCGCTCTCGGTTATCTTGCCGGTGCTGCTGTTCTCATTGGTGAGTTGATGTTGTTTGACCCCGCTAAAGTTCTCCATGGTATAGGATAATAGACCAACCATATAAGACTCTTCAACCGCAGTGCCTTCCCGGCATTGCGGTTGCTGTTTTATGACAAAACGTAACTTGATTGTAACAACATTGTCACGCCAAAGAAATTATCGAGGGCTACTTTTGCTGCCATTTACTAAAAACCCCTAAAATCTATTATTTTATGTATGCAGCACTTGTAGTGGTGTTCATCATTGGCTACCTTTTCATAGCCCTCGAACACCCGGTTAAAATTGACAAATCGGCAACTGCCCTCCTCTTGGGTATGGTTATGTGGGTACTCTTTATCCTCGGTGCCGATGCGCTTCCCTTCGTAGTTGAAAAAGCAGCCGAGCATGGTTACGCAGGCCACCTCAGCGACTTTGTCAACGCCGAAATCCTTCACCACATGGGTGAAATTGCCACCACACTTTTCTTCCTCATTGGTGCGATGACCATCGTTGAGCTTGTCGATGTACATGGAGGTTTTGCTATCATTACCGACCGCATCACTTCGCGCAGCAAGAAGAAACTCTTATGGATACTTGGTTTCGTAACATTTTTCTTGTCGGCTATTCTCGACAACCTCACAACCGCTATCGTGATGGTAATGTTGTTGCGCAAGTTGGTTAACGATCCCAAAGAACGCTGGCTCTATGCCAGTATGATTATTATTGCCGCTAATGCCGGAGGTGCTTGGTCGCCCATCGGAGACATTACTACCATTATGTTGTGGGTGAAAGGCAATATCTCAACAGGAGCTGTTATGATGTATGTATTGCTCCCCAGCCTTGCAGCTTTGATTGTTCCCCTACTCTTCGTTACCGGCCGATTGAATGGCAAGCTCGACAAAATTGAGAACGAAGCAAAAGAAGAGAATAATCACGTCAGCACCAAAGAGCGCAACTTACTCTTCTTTATGGGCGTGGGCGGTCTTATCTTCGTACCCATCTTCAAGACCATTACTCACTTGCCACCTTTCATTGGTATGTTGTTCTCGTTGAGTATCTTGTGGATTGTCACCGAGATGATTTACAATGGCAAGGCATTGGATCCCCAACGTCAACATCGCTTGCCCCGTATCTTGCAACGCATCGATACACCCACCATTCTTTTCTTCTTGGGTATCCTCATGGCTGTTGCCGTATTGCAATCGACCGGCATCCTGGGCGATATGGCCAATATGTTGGCTGAGAAGGTTGGTGATGTAAACGTTATCAACATTGTACTCGGCTTCCTCTCGTCTATAGTCGACAATGTACCCCTCGTTGCAGCCGCACAAGGTATGTACCAAATCATTCCCGTAGAACAAGCTCAAGCACTTGCAGCCGGTCATTGGGATATCAACTTCATCCAAGATGGCGCATTCTGGTTGCTCCTTACCTACTGTGCCGGTGTGGGTGGTTCTATGCTCATTATCGGTTCGGCTGCCGGTGTGGTGGTAATGGGCCTTGAGAAAATCAACTTCGGTTGGTATTTAAAGAACATCTCACTCATCGCTATGCTCGGATACCTTGCAGGTGCAGCCATCCTCATTGGCGAGTTGATGCTCTTCCCTCCGGCCAAAGTTCTCTACGGTATAGGATAAACCGTTTCTATTATACAAACGCATCAACCGCAGTGCCCACACAGCATTGCGGTTGTTGTTTATGGAGATAGGCATAATAAAAAACGAGGTTGTGCCATATGTTACCGACACAACCTCGAGCTGAAACAGCTTTTTTTAATCTAATCTTATCTAATGTATATCAATGTTTTCTGCTACATACCACCACCGGCAGTACCCATACCTTCGCTACTACCGCCCACAATATCATCATTGATAATAGAGCGATTGGCCTTTTTCACTTGGCTCTTGAGCTCACCAAACGAGTATGTAACACTCAGTTGTAGGCGTTGCGAACGATGGCCGCCATTGGTTATGTTCTCAAATCCGTCGCCATACGAGTGTATACGATAGTAGTTGTACTTGTTGAACATATTGTTGGCCGAGAGAGTAAGTTTGAGCTTATCGTCGAAGAAGCGTTGCGACACGCTCAATCCGTAGTAATACCACATCAACTCGCTCTCCATCTGCATGTCGCCATCGGGTAGTCCACCACCACCATTCACGCTCACAGTACCACCCTTCCATGCCATCCAGTTACAACCGGCAAAGAGCTGTCCACCAAAGCGCTCATCGGCTATATTCATATTGGGTGCACTGAAGGTCTTGAAGGCGGGTTGGAAGTTGATATAGTAGTTGAATTTGGGCGAAGGTTGGCCTGAGATATAGGCCGAAAATCCATAGACCGACTCGTTGGCAATATTGTCGTGCGTAGTGCGTATAACACCGCTCTCGGGTTCTACCCTCACCACATTTGAGATGGCATTGTTTGAAATGCGGGCAAAACACTCGAAATTGAGGTTGAATACACCCTTGAAGATAGAGTAACCTGCCGAGAACGAATGCGACACCTCGGGCAAAAGGTCGGGATTACCCACCTCAACCGAATAGGGCGTAGTCCACTTCTCATAGGGCGACAAATAGTTGATACCGGGACGATTGATACGCTGGGTGTATGAAAAACGCAACGACTCCATAGGCGAAATGTTGTAGTTGAGCGACAAGTAAGGCACAAAGTTGCCATAGGGCTTACCATAGTCGACTCGAGTGCCGGCTTGCAGGTTGGTGGCATTGATAAAGGTGTGCTCATAGCGACCACCCACGCGCAAGCCCCAAGTAGTGCGGGTAAAGGCATATCCGGCATAGAGCGAGGCTACTTGTTGGGTATAGTCAAATGTGCGACCTTGACCTGCCGAGTGCCACATACCACTCAGCAATGCCAGATAGTCGTCGTCACTATGATTGAGACGCGCTATATACTTGGCACCGGCCTCTACCGAGTGCATTTCGTTGATGGGGTTGTTATAGTCGAGCTGCACGGTGTGCTCGTGAGCATAGGCATTGTTTTCGTTTTTCTGGCCCTCCATTGGGGCATTGAGCGTCTCGCTATCGAAAATAATCGAATCGCTATAGGCCGAGCCCTGCGGATTATACTCATAGCGATATGAGGCTGTAAGTGTATGTTGCGGACGGTCGAAGGTGTGCTGATAGTCGAAGTTGGCCGATACGCCACCCCACATGCCACCTTGCATGATATTATCTATATAGTTGACCATGAGGCGACCATCTTGCGCATGGGTACGATTGAGCGCAAGTCCATTGGCCACATAGTTACCCAGGTTGGCCGACGCGCCGAGAGTAAAGAGGTTGAGCAAATCCAACTCATAGCTACTCTCGAACGAAAGGAAGTGATACTGGCCATCGACCTTCATATCTCCAAATGCACTTGTAGAGACAAGCGTGTGATACATATCGGGGTTGTTGTAGTTGTATGAGTTGGCATCGGTATATTGGTTGCTTGCAAAGCTACCACCACTATAATTGAGCGATGCTGTAAACTTCTTGTACTGTCCTGTAAGGAATACATTGCCACCATAAGAGCCTTGCAACACATCGCCATAGGCTGTGAGCGAACCTGTTACACCGGCCACATCGTCACTTTTGTTGCCACCGGCATGAGCCGTAATGATGTTGATGACACCACCCACACCCTCGGCATCATAGCGTGTAGAGGGGTTGGTAATGACCTGTATATCTTGTACACTTGCAGCAGGCATGGCCTTGAGTACCTCTTTGAGGTTGTTCTTGACCATTGCCGACTCCTTGCCATTGATGAGCACCTTGAAGTTGCCCGAGCCATTGAGTTGCACATTATCCTCGGCATCTACAGTTACCATAGGCACTTTGCGCATCATATCGAGCAGAGTTTTACCATCCGACTCAGGGTCGGCACTCACGTCATAGATTATCTTCTCGGCATCGCTTTTGATAATGGGTTTTTGCGATACAACAACAACCTCATCAAGTTCGGTAGATGATTGTAGCACGATATTACCCATATCAAGGTTGGCCGCAGCCGGAACCTCTACGGTCTGACGGTGAGACTTATAACCCACCGACGAAACCTCCATCTCGTAAGTCTGACCTTGCTTGAGGGTTATGGTAAATGCGCCGTCGGTATTGGCAGCCAAGACGGCTACACTCTTCTTACCCTTGTAAGCACCTACGGTAGCATAGGGCAGTGTCTCGCCTGTTGCATCTACCACTACACCTTGCACTCGGCAGTCGTTTTGTGCATAGACTGTGATAGTACACAGCATCATTATAACAATGATTAGTTTTGAAATATGCGTTTTCATAATATTGTTGATTATTGTGTTTCTAAATCGTGATATTGGGGGAGCTATGAGCCGTTTATTTCACTGTAACGCCACCGGCACTTACCTTTACGACTTCCTTGCCATTCTCTTTCACCACTACACCGGTAGGAGTTACCTGTACAGAGGTCTCGCCATCTTCTACATACACACCAGAGGGCGAAATGTCTACTTTTTCGCCATCGGCACCATCTACACGCACACTATTGAGCGAGATGTCTACTTTTTCGCCATCCTCGCCTACTATGCTCATAGAGGTCAAAGCGTCATCGGCCTCAGCGACATCCTCTTTGAGCTTCACTTGCATTACACAGTCGTTGGCAACGGCCTTGTCATTACACTCTTTGTTCCACGACACCACTCCCATGTTCGAGTCGCTCAGCTCGATAGAGTCGCAAGTGCCATCAACCGATAGAGCACCGATGTTGCTATCTACCACAACAAGGGCAGTAGCATTACCTGCGATCTTGGCAGCGCCTATACTTGAGTCGTGTATAGCCACACCCTTGCGACTATCGTTTCGTTTTGTCATCATTGCCCCCACACTACAATCTTCTATAAGCAATGCGCCATGAGTAGAGGCATGCACAGCTCCCATCTCGGCATGGTTGAAGCGCAACTCTACAGAGTCGAAAGGATTGTCTATCTTCAGCGTACTATTGTCGGGCAACTCAACTGTGAGAATGAGGCCATCGCCCTCGGGCTTCTTGAGATCATCGAGATTGAGAACGATAGAGTCGCCTATAAGCTCGGCACGTACACCCTCTACAGGAGCAACGAAGTTGACCGAATGGAGCGAATCGACAGTACCACGGTAGGTTGTAACATACATATAACAATGGGGAACAGGCTGTGACGATACGACCGACATCTTGTATTCATACATACTGCCTCTATCGGTATCGACCGATTCGACAACTTCGGCAATCCACTCTTTGAACGAGGGCATCTTATTTATCACAGTAACAATGTATATAATGGGCGCTACGATAACGAGGAGGAGTAGCGCAACGAGTAATATAGTGGAACGTTTCATAAAAATTGTTTTTATAGGTTTATTTGTTAGACTGTTGTGAGAGGTACTCGGTATAGTGGGCATCTATCTCTGCTACCGAGATACCCAGCGTCGATAGTCGATTGAAAAAGAGGGGCAACTCGTCGCTAAAGAAACGCTTGCGACGTATCTCCTTGATGCGGTATTTACCCTCGGGCGATACATAGTAGCCTATACCACGCTTGTTGAAGATGATTTCTTGTTGCTGCAACCACTCGTATGAGCGCACAACAGTATTGGCATTGACCTCAACGAGCGCAGCATATTCGCGTATAGAGGGTATGCGCTCGCCGGGCGGAAACTTATTGTCGAGTATCTCATCGCAAATGCGCTCGGCTATTTGCAGATAGATAGAAAGATTATCGCGAAATATCATAAGGCGCTTACTTTTTGGTTTCGTTTACCTCCATCTCCGATATGCGCAAGTAGGCCACACCAAGATAGAGAATAGTTACTATAACAGACATGACAATAACGAAGTTACCTCCTGCATCATTTACTGTATTAAAGTTCTCGAAGTTGGTAAACGCACCTACCGAGAAGGCATGCATACCTATAGCCACCGACATGAGTCCACCGAAAACGAAGCTAAGAACCAAAGCCAAGGCGGTGGTTTTGAGGAATGTATGGCGAGTAAAGATTGTTGCACCCATCAGGTAGAAAGCCGAAGAGCCCATATATGACAATGCATATAAGCCAAGATACGAGGCATCAACTTCGATACCGGCATAGGGCCATTGGAAATGAGGCCATGAGAGTGTAAAGAGGGCGGTAATGAACATAGCTGCATACTGGGCAACGAATAGCGATACTACAAACATGAGCGGAACCACTACATAAAGATGAAATACCATTGCCAAGAGTTTTTCGAGTGTCGATACAGGTGTGAGCAAGAACTTAATCTTATTGGCACGAAGCGAAAACATGCTGCTCATGCGCGACGCAGATACGAGGGCAAAGATGAACATAGCAGGAGTGATAACTCCATAGAACGATATTACACCTCCAGTTAGACACATAATGGCAGTGAAGATACCTGTAAGGACAAAGAATTGCAACTGCAAACTGCGATACTCCGAGAAATACTTACCGATATATGAGCCGAAACGCTTGAGTGAGAATATTTGATTTTCCATAACAATAGTGCGATAAAAGGTTAGACAAAAAGTTGCTTGATGGCTTGCGGATTGGCAACAACGCTATTGAAGAGAGTCTCCAAATCAACGGCTGTATCGACATCGTCGAGATTGGGACGCACACCCACAAAACCCTCGGGGGTAAATGTCGAGTAAATGCAACCTTGCAAGTCATCCTTTGAAGTGGTGCGTATAAACTCCAACTTACGAGCTATATCGACAACACTCTCGTTGAGTATCATTGTATTGTCGTGCAAGAGCAAGACGCGATCTATCATACTCTCCAAGTCGCGTACCTGGTGGGTCGAGATAATGATACTGCGCTCGTCGCTCATGCCCAGAGCTATGACCTTGCGGAATTGGCTCTTTGAGGGTATGTCCATGCCATTGGTAGGCTCGTCCATAAAGAGCAAAGGCACATTGGTAGCAAGGGCGAAGCTGACAATAAATTTTTTCTTCTGTCCCATTGAATATTGCGAGAGTTTCTTGACAGCAGGCAGCTCAAATATTTGCATATAGTTGTCGAACTGCTCACGGCTGAAGCGAGGGTAGAACATTGCATTGTTCTTTACATATACATCGATCGACACCTCGGGCAAATCGAACTCCTCGGGCAAGAGGTATATATTGCTCAACAACTCGGGAGTGCGCTTGCGCGAAGGAATACCCTCTATGGTAACGGAACCTATTTGGGGATACATAAGACCGGTCATCAAGTAGAGCAAGGTAGACTTGCCACTGCCATTCTTACCCAATAGACCATATACACCACCGGGAGTAATTTCAAAATTGACCTTGTGGAGCAAATACTCGTTGCGTCGATACGAGAATGCCATATTTTCTACTTTCAGCATATTACGTTTTATTTATGGGTTAATACTCTTCTATTTTTCTATTGCAACAACACTCGACCGAAGCGATGTGTTTGGGTGTATTAGTTTAATAGTACACTGCAAATGTATATAATTTTGTGATACGCTCAAAAAAAAATCGCAAAAATTTTCGACTTTTTTGCTTTTTTCTTCAACATGTAGTAATTTTACCCTGGAATAAAAGAGATATAATCTCCACACACATTATTAAATATAAAACATACGATTATGAGCCAAGACAACGATTTCTTTTCATTCGACGACGACAAAGCAGTAGAATTTATCCGTCCTCGCCTACCCCAAGAGATACAAGATAAGTATAGCGACAATGAGATTATCTACATTGGCGATATTGTGTATGACTACTACGAGACCAAAGGTTTCTTTGATGAGAGCAACAACGACGACATAGACCTCGACGTAGACGACTTGATAGATTTTGTGCGCAAGTGCCTCAAGAAAGATACAGAAGCCGAGTATGCCGATGAGGATATCGAATTCCTCGTTCGTGGCGAGCTTGACTATGAAGAGCACTTAGGCATGTGGGAGGCGTAATATAGGAATGAAGAAAAGCAATATTATTATAGCCCTACTGGCAGGTATATCGTTTACTTGCATGCCCCTCGTGGCTACAGCCCAGAGCAATTGGATAGAAAAACTGTTTGGACGCAAAGATACCACCCAGGTAGCCGAGGCACAACACCCCAACCTATCGGAGCTTACTGTAGACGAGAACCTGCTCATTCCCGAAATAGGCAAGAGACAGAAAGAAAAGGTGTGCAAGTTGCAAGCCACCGAAGCCAAGAGACTGAGCGCAGTAGAGGGCATAGAAATAGAATTGACACGCGACGATGAGGTAATACACATCACCATTGCTGCATCGCGACTCTTTGCACCCAACGAAACCACTCTGCTTGACTCGTCGGATGCACTATTACGCTCGCTGCTGCCATGCTTGCGCACACCCGATTACTACCATGTGCTGCTGGTAATGCACAGCGACAACACGGGTAACGAAAGCTACAACTATGCCCTCACCACCGACCGCGTATCGGCCATATACGACTGGATGGAGCAGAACGGTGGCTGTGTAGAATATGTAGTACCCTATGCCGCCGGCAGTTACGAGCCCAAGACGTCCAACAATACTATTGCCGGCCGCGCCAAGAATCGTCGCTTGGAAATATACCTTATACCCGCCGAAGCGATGTTAAAGAAATAAAAATGAATAACAAAAAGAGAGCTTATACATCCCGTACAATCAGCATTTTACTCTTATCTTTTTTGATTGGAGTAAATGCTTGTGTTGCCAAAGCACAAGAGACACTACAGGTTATAACCGACTATGCACCCTTTGCACTTTTTAATAAAGTAAACACCTCGAAATCGGGCTATCAGACACCCGAGGAGCTAAAAAAAGAGTGGCACATCTACGCTGTACGACGAGGCACTGAGGTGGTTGCTTTAGGATATGACAGCAATGAAGCATTGTTGAGGGTAAAATTGCCCGATGGCAGTATAGGCTACATGCCCACCGTGTCGTTTGCTTTGGGTAGTACGTTCATTAACACAAAGGAGTTTGGCAATTATCCTACCGGCCAATACACACTCATTGGTGTGGGTGCTATGGAGTACATGAAAACGGCAGATCAAACTCCCCCTGTACAGCCCGACAATTATTACATTCAACACGAAAGTGGTACCAAGTACACTATCCCCACTAATAGCCTAATAAAAATCGAGGGACAACTTCGATTTGTCAACTGGGATGGAGCATCAATATTTGAAGGCTTTTACAATCAACATCCCCAAATTCACGAAATACCCGACAGAAATGATAAATCAGTGAATTTCAAGCTAAAGGATGGAGAACTTCCTATTGCTTATTTGGGTTGTTCTCGCTCATATATCGAATCGGTATTGGGCGAGCCATACAGCTACGCCGGGCCTGCTATAAGTCAATATAGGGGTTATACCTTCTCGTGTCACAACAATGTTGCATGGGATACATCGGTAAGCAAGGGCAACGACGCAGCAGGTCTTATCATCTACTACGACGAGAACCTACGTGCTGTCTACATGGAGAAGAAGCCTATCGCTTGGTATTACGACGACATCTTTACCAAACTGTTTGTACCCGGCCATCCCGTTGACACGATTCAACCCGACATTGCCGAGAAGATAGCACAATCGGAAGATGTTAGAGGCTACTATTACAACTACAATGCACAACCCGTGCAAGAGATTTATACTGCGCCTAGCACACTCGACCGCCTATATATAGGCGCGATGTATTTTGTAGAAAACACATTGGGTATAAGAAACATGTGGCTCATAGCACTCGTTATGGTCGTGTTGGAATACATCTTGATGATACCCGCCTACTTAGCCAAAAGAGCCAAAGACAAGATACCGGGTTGGATACTGAGAATATTGGCACTCTTGCTTACCATTCCGTTTACAATATATCCCGTTGCGTATGTTTTACGATTTCACTTTATCCTAGCGGCATTGGCCTTACTCTTTATAATCGGACCTCCATTAATGATTTTATTGGATATATTTGCAAGCACTCAGAAGTTCCGATGCAAGAAGTGCAATACATGGCACAAAAAGTTCAATTTATTGCATTTCGAGGAGTTGGATCGCTACTTTACCGCGCCCGAAATTAGATTTGACACCCAAAGGCAGGTATTCAGCAAGCGCAACGGTGGCTATTCGGGTAGCACATGGGTGTCGACAAGCGACCGAGGTTACAACTATAAAACGACGGTTGACTTAGTGAAAATAATGCGATTCAGATACCAATGCCCCAACTGCCACCATGAGTGGGAAACGAACGGAGAAAGTCCAAGGACTCTTCCCGGACCTATATGCTTCACCGGCCATGTAACCACCAAACATGAGTGGAAAGAGACCGAGGTGAAGAAAACCCGCTACAAACTGGATGGCACCGTAATACACGAAGAAGAAGAGTCAAGAGATGTTACTCGTAGCAGTAGCGGTAGCAGCAGTTCGAGAAGATTTGATACAGAACGATACAACCAATATGTGCGCCGTTTCCAAAGAGAGAACGACATCAATATTTTATATAAATATGAGTCGGAATTCTACGGTAACTATTTTGGTGAATGACGACTTAACAACAATGATTTATAAACATCTAAAATAATTACAAATGAAAAAGTTTTTTAAAACCACCTTTGCGTGCGTGTTAGGAACACTCATCGCAGGACTTATCTTAATGATAATATTCATCGTAATGATGATAGGAACTGCCGCAAGCACCATATCAAGCGAAAAGCCCTATATCAGTCAAGAGAACACTGTGTTGCACCTCGACCTCACCACAGTGCAAGAGCGATATGAAGAAGATGTAAACTTCGATCCTATGTCATTGCTCAACAAAGGAGACGATGACACATCGGTAGGTCTCGACCAAATACGCAAAGCGTTGGAAATTGCTGCCAACGACAACAACATTGTGGGTATATACATCGACGCTAAAGGCATATCGGCTATGCCGGCCTCTATAGAACAAATACGCAGCTTGTTGGTAGAGTTCAAGGAGAAAAGCGGAAAATGGATATACTCATACGCCGACAACTACACTCAAGGCGACTATATCCTTGCATCGGTAGCCGACACCGTTATACTCAACCCCATTGGTAGTGTCGATATTCATGGCTTGGGTGGTACACAAATGTTCTTCCCCCTCGCGTTAAAGAAATTGGGCGTTGAAATGAAGATTTTCCGTGTGGGCACATACAAATCGGCTGTTGAACCTTACATGTGCGAGAAGATGAGCGATGCCAATCGTGAACAAACACTTGCCTACCTCAACACTATTTGGGACACCTACACCACTGCTGTTACCGCCTCTCGTGGATTTAGCGCCGAGCATTTCAACAACATTGCCAACTCTATTACTTCATATCTCCCCACCGAAGAGATACTCGCAATGAACCTCGTCGATACGCTCATGTACCGTCCCCAATTCAACGAATGGCTCAAAGCCAAGGTAGGTATTGCCGATGATAAAGAGATAAACTTTGCCAGCGCTGCCGAACTTGCATCGACAGTAGTAGACACCAACAAATCGAAAAATACCATTGCTGTGGTATACGCTGTAGGCGACATTATGGAGAGTGGTGGTGGCATCAATAGCGACGACCTCGTTCCCGAATTGACCAAGCTACGCAAAGACGAGAATATCAAGGCCATTGTATTGCGCGTGAATTCTCCCGGTGGTAGCGCATACGCATCGGAGCAAATATGGGCCGAACTCGAAGCAATAAAAGCTGCCGGCAAGAAACTTGTTGTATCTATGAGCGACATGGCGGCATCGGGTGGTTACTACATATCGTCCGGCGCCGACTACATCTTTGCCGAGAATACAACTCTCACCGGCTCGATAGGTGTATTTGGAACAATGCCCGTTGCCAAAGAGTTGGCACAAGACAAATTGGGATTGCGATTTGATGGCGCTTTCACTCACAATGGCAGCAATCCTCTCAACGGCGAATTCCTCTACTGCGGAATTAAGGATAACGAAGCTATGGCTATACAACGCTCTGTTGAATCGACATACGACCTCTTCACTCGCCGTTGCGCCGAGGGTCGTGGCATGAGCCAAGACGACATTAAGAAAATTGCCGAAGGTCGTGTGTGGGTTGGTAAAACCGCTGTTGAAATAGGTCTTGTAGACGAAATTGGTAGCATCGAGGAAGCCATTGCATACGCTGCAAAAATAAGCGAACTCGAAGACTATAAAGTTGCAAACTATCCTGCAACAAAGAGCAAATTTGAGAAACTCATGGAGAGCTTTGGCAACATGACACGTGCCAACATTGCTTCTTGGGTGCTTGGTGAGGATTTTGAATACCTCAACGTTCTCAAAGAGATAGAGAATGTAACCGGCGTACAAGCCCGCATGGATAACATCGTTATTAGATAATGTCCTATCGCAAAGAAATACCACATACCTATAAGCCACTGCTACCCTTGGCTTGGCTATATAGTGCAGGTGTGTGGATGAGAAACAAACTCTTCGACCGAGGAATACTCCCGGTCGAGGAGTTTTCTATTCCCGTCATATCGGTGGGCAACCTCACCGTAGGCGGTACGGGTAAGACTCCCATTATAGAATACATTATAGAACTGCTATCGCCACACAAGCGCATAGCCGTACTGAGCAGAGGCTACCGCCGCAAGAGTAAGGGCTATGTAGAGGCCACTGATGCTTGTACAGTAGCAGATATAGGCGACGAGCCGTTGCAAATATACCGCAAGTACCCCCATATTGTTGTGGCCGTAGACGGCAACCGTCGACGCGGCATAAGCAACATATTGCAACGCCACCCTGATACAGAAGTAATTCTACTCGACGATGCACATCAACATCGTTATGTGCGTCCCTCACTCGCCATTGTATTGTGCGACTACAATCGCCCCATCTATGCCGACTATCCCCTGCCGGCAGGCCGACTGCGCGAGCCTATGAGTGGCTTGCAACGCGCAGATGCGGTGGTTATTACCAAATGTCCGCATCAACTCTCACATGAAGAATTGGCACACGAGGCCAAGATGTTACACTTCGACAACCAAAAGCTCTATACGTCTCACATCGCATACGATGCGCCGTACAACATTAAGACAAAAGAGTGCAGTGATATTGCAACAATCACAGCGCAACACAACATCATCATTCTTACGGGTATTGCCAACCCTGCTCCCATGCAGGAGTACATATCGCACTATACTCGTCGCGTAACGTTGATGCCCTACCCCGATCACCACAACTTCAGCAAACAGGAGATAGAGAAACTACAGCGCGAAGCTGTTGAGAAAGAAGCCATCATTATCACCACCGAGAAAGATGCCGCACGACTCTACAGCATGAACATAGCCGACAAGATTGCAGAGCGTTGCTATGTATTACCTGTAAAACACCACCTCCAACACACATCGGAGCAAGTTGATTTTGACAAGCTCATACTACAAGCTGCGGGTGCGCGCCGATAGCCACTTCATACAACACTCAATACGATGACCACTAATGCTTCACAAGAAGCATCAGCGAGGATTTGGTAATATTCTTAAATAGCCAGGTACTACTTTTCGTCATCGGGGTTCTTAGCAGCTTTCAACTCGTCGAGTATCTTGTAACTATTATTCAACTTTTCGGAAAGTTCCGTTACAAGCAACTGCATCTGCTCCAATTCACGAGAAAAATCTTCTACTTGAGAATCGGATTTTTTAGATTTTTTATAAATCAGATCGGGTTCGGCGCTTATCGAAGTTGCAGAGAGCTCGTCTTCCGAACTAAAATAATGGTCCGTAACACTATCACTATTATCAAGATCTACTTGTTCAAAAAAGTCGTATATACTGAGACCATAGGTGTTACATATACGCAAGATAATATCGATATTTAAGTTACCACCTCTCACAGCTTTACCAACTGTATTCTTATCGATACCGAGCTCCTCGGCTGCATCCTTATACGAGAGGTCGCTACGCTGCAAATAATTCTTGAGTTTCACGCCTGTGTATACCCAATGTTCTGTATTGCATTTTATTGTATTATCCATTGCTATTTGCTAAACTATTATAATGGTTTCGCTATACCAATATAGCGATTTTATTAATAATCTCAAAATCAAGTTATAGAGATGTTAACAAAGATTGGGCTACAGTGATTATTTACGATAATCGAATAGCGTAGCTACATACTTGTCAAATGCAACCTCGCAACGAAATATATAGACACGTAATCGCTGAACGACAAAGCACCCAACAAGCACAATAACGCTATAAATGTGCACAAATCACACTTTTTTATGCATTGCGCCACACAAAAATTAGTTGTAAAATTCAATTGTTTTTGTATCTTTGCCAAATGTTGTTTTGAATGCAACACTGTGCTATACAGAAAACAAGATTTATAATTTCAAATATAAACAATTATGAGTTTGAAAATCGTA
The DNA here is from genome assembly GCA_017555825.1 of Bacteroidaceae bacterium. Classification (GTDB taxonomy): domain Bacteria; phylum Bacteroidota; class Bacteroidia; order Bacteroidales; family Barnesiellaceae_A; genus Barnesiella_A. The sequence continues at coordinate 37,278 of JAFZFQ010000021.1, forward strand.
GTATTGGCCAAACAAGTGCCTGATACCCGCAACGTGGGCAAAGATGCGATGAAAGAGGACGGTACAATAAACCGTGCAGCACTGCCTGCCATCTTCAACCCCGAAGACTTGAATGCATTGGAACAAGCATTGCGCCTGAAAGAAGAACATCCCGGCTCTACAGTAACGCTACTGACAATGGGTCCTCCCCGTGCAGCCGAAATAATACGTGAAGGCATGTTTCGTGGTGCCGACGGTGGTATTGTACTCACCGACCGCGCCTTTGCCGGTGCCGATACATTGGCAACATCGTATGCATTGTCGTGCGCTGTAAATAAAATTGGAGAATACGACATCATCATCGGTGGTCGTCAAGCTATCGACGGAGATACAGCTCAAGTAGGCCCTCAAATTGCCGAGAAATTGGGATTGCCCCAAGTTACATATGCCGAGGAGATTATCTCTGTAGTAGATGGCAAGGCCACAATCAAGCGTCGCCTTGAACGTGGTGTAGAGACTGTAACTTGCCCCCTTCCCTTGGTAGTAACAGTAAACGGTAGCGCCGACGAGTGCCGTCCCCGCAATGCGCGCCTCATACAAAAATATAAATATGCCAAGTCGCCCAGCGAAAAGGCCGAGTGCCAATGTACACGCCTATACGACGAGCGCCAATACCTCAATATTGCCGAGTGGAGTGTAAACGATGTTGATGCCGACCTCAACCAAGTAGGTATGGCCGGCTCGCCCACAAAGGTTAAAACTGTGGAGAACGTAGTGTTCCAAGCCAAGGAGAGCAAGCGTCTTGAAGGCACCGATGCTGAGATTGACGAGTTGATACAAGAACTCATTGCCAACCACACCATAGGCTAAGCAACGATGCTACTATATATAAATAAGTAATACCAATAGAATATGAACAACCTCATTGTATATTGCGAAATAGAAGATGGCATCATTGCCGATGTCAGCCTCGAACTCCTCACCAAAGGTCGTGCCCTTGCCGACAAGCTCAATTGCCAACTTGAGGCACTTGTGATAGGCAACCAATTGGATGGCGTAGAAAAACAACTCTATCCCTATGGTGTAGATACAGTATATACAGCCGACGACAGCCGTCTGTACCCCTATACATCATTGCCCCACACTGCTATTGTGTGTGGTTTGTTCCGTGAGATTACCCCCCAAGTGTGCTTGATGGGTGCTACCAGCATAGGTCGCGACTTGGGCCCCCGTGTGTCGTCTACATTGCACAGTGGCCTCACTGCCGACTGTACTTCGCTCGAAATAGGCCCTCACGAAGACAAAAAAGCCGGCAAGACATACGAGAACCTTCTCTACCAAATACGTCCCGCCTTTGGTGGTAATATCGTAGCTACAATTGTCAACCCCGACTGTCGCCCCCAAATGGCTACCGTGCGCGAGGGTGTGATGAAAAAAGAGATTTACAACGAAGCACATCAAGGCCAAGTTGTCAAGCTCGACATCAATAAATATGTGCAAGACACCGACTTCGTAGTTGAAATAATCGACCGCCAAATGGAGAAGTCAAAAGCCAATATCAAGGGTGCTCCCATTGTAGTAGCCGGCGGCTACGGTATGGGCTCGAAAGAGAACTTCGATATGCTCTTTGACTTGGCAGCCGTATTGGGTGGCGAGGTAGGTGCCAGCCGCGCTGCTGTAGATGCAGGTTACTGCGAGCATGAGCGTCAAATCGGTCAGACAGGTGTAACCGTTCGCCCCAAACTCTATATCGCATGCGGTATATCGGGTCAGATACAACACATTGCCGGTATGCAAGAGAGCTCGATTATCATATCTATCAACAACGACGCCAATGCGCCCATCAATACAATAGCCGACTATGTAATTACAGGCAATGCTGAGGATGTGATACCCAAGCTCATCAAATACTACAAGAAGAACTCGAAATAATAACAGACTACGATAAAACAAAGAATATGTCAAATTTCTATTTAGACAACAGTGATTTAAGACATCACTTGACTCACCCGCTTATGCAAAAGCTGGTGACAATGAGAGAGCGCAACTATGCCGATGCCGAGAAATATGACTATGCCCCCTTCAACTTTGAAGATGCAATGGATAGCTATGAAAAGGTATTGGAGATAGCCGGTGAAATATCGGGCGAAATCGTAGCTGCCAACGCCGAGAGTGTAGACCACGAAGGCCCTCACGTAGTAGATGGTCGTGTGGTGTATGCACAAGGTACACAAAAGAACCTCGACGCACTTATCAAAGCCGGCCTGATGGGTATCTCTATCCCCCGTCGCTACAACGGCTTAAACTTCTCGCTCGTGCCCTATATTATGGCTGCCGACATGGTGAGCCGTGCCGATGCAGGATTTGTAAACATCTGGGGCTTGCAAGACTGCGCCGAGACTATATATGAATTTGCCAACGAAGAGCAAAAAGCCAAATATCTGCCCCGCGTATGCGCCGGCGAGACCATGGCAATGGACCTCACCGAGCCCGATGCAGGTAGCGACTTGCAAGCCGTTATGCTCAAGGCTACTTACAGCGAGGAGGATGGTTGCTGGTACTTGAATGGTGTGAAGCGCTTCATTACCAACGGTGATGGCGACATAGCACTCGTGTTGGCTCGCTCGGAAGAGGGTACCAAAGATGGTCGCGGTCTCTCAATGTTTATCTACGACAAGAACGACGGTGGCGTGACAGTACGTCGCATCGAGAATAAAATGGGTATCAAAGGCTCGCCCACTTGCGAGTTGGTATTCAAGAACGCTCGCGCCGAGTTGTGCGGTAGCCGCAAGATGGGTCTCATCAAGTACGTTATGGCGTTGATGAACGGAGCTCGCTTGGGTATTGCAGCACAATCGGTGGGTGTGTCAGAGGCAGCTTACCGCGAGGCACTCGCCTATGCCAAGGATCGCAAGCAATTTGGCAAAGCCATCATCGAGTTCCCCGCCGTATACGAAATGATTGCGGTAATGAAGGCCAAGCTCGATGCTTCTCGCTCGTTGTTGTACGAAACAACACGTTTTGTCGACCTCTATAAGAGTTGGGAAGATATCGCCAAAGAGCGTCTCTTGGAAGATGAAGAGCGTGCCGAAATGAAAGCATTCCAAAAACTTGCCGATGCCTTTACACCCCTTGCCAAAGGTATGTCGAGCGAGTATTGTAACCAAAATGCCTACGACTGCGTGCAAGTACACGGTGGATCGGGTTTTATGAAAGACTATGCTTGCGAACGCATCTATCGCGATGCTCGCATCACATCGATCTATGAGGGTACAACTCAATTGCAAGTAGTAGCAGCAATACGCCACGTCACAACAGGCTCATACCTCAACAAAATCAAGGAGTATGAGACAGCCGAAATCAATGCCGACCTCTTGCCCTTGCGTCAACGCCTCGTGGCAATGCGCGAAAAATACGAAGCAGCCGTTGAGAAGATTACAGCTACTAAGAATAATGAGTTGATAGACTTCATGGCACGTCGCTTGGTAGAAATGGCGGGTAACATCATCATGGGCCACTTGCTCTTGCTCGACACTACTCGCAACGAGAAGTTTGCCACATCGGCTCGTGTATATATCAACATGGGAGAAGCCGAGGTTGCCAAGCATGCTGCATATATCGACAGCTATACAGCCGAGCAACTATCCGACTACCGTCAATAATTCTCTGAAGATCACGCAATACTACGCGGCGCATTGGAATAACTCCGATGCACCGCGTTTTCTTATATACACGCCTATGAATACAAGGAGACGCCATAAAACGACTGCACCCGGCTCATAAGAGTCGGGTGCAGCACTATGTAACTTGTATTGTATATCAATATTAGTATGAACGAGCGAAGAGTACGCGACGTGCCGAGGGTTTACCTGTCACCATACATACACCGGGAGTCATATCGCCATCGAGGGGCAGACAACGGATAGTTGCTTTGGTCTCCTCTTTGATGCGAGCCTCGGTCTCGGGAGTGCCATCCCAGTGAGCAAGGATGAAACCACCCTCTTCGATGCGCTCTTTGAACTCCTCGTAGGTATCCACCTCAACAGTACGGCTTTGACGGTAGTCCATAGCCTTCTTGAGCATATTGCTTTGGATATCGTCGAGCAAGTTGCGTACAACATCCTCGATACCGTCGAGAGCCATAGTCTCTTTCTCAAGTGTATCGCGACGCATTACCTCGATAGTGCCGTTCTCCAAGTCACGACCACCCAATACCAAACGAACGGGAACGCCCTTCAACTCATACTCGGCAAACTTGAAGCCGGGACGACGCTTATCGTCGTTGTCGTACTTAACAGAGATACCCATTGCCTTGAGGTTGGCAACGATGCTTGCTACGCGCTCGTCGATAGCAGCAAGTTGCTCGGGGCCCTTGTAGATGGGCACGATAACAACTTGAATGGGAGCCAAACGGGGAGGCAACACAAGACCATTATCGTCGCTGTGTGTCATGATAAGAGCACCCATCAAGCGTGTAGATACACCCCATGAAGTAGCCCATACATATTCGAGCTCGTTGTTTTTGTTTACAAATTGCACATCGAAAGCCTTGGCAAAGTTTTGACCCAAGAAGTGCGATGTACCGGCTTGAAGAGCCTTACCGTCTTGCATCATAGCCTCGATAGTGTATGTGTCAAGTGCACCGGCAAAACGCTCGCTTGCACTCTTCACACCCTTAACAACGGGCATCGCCATGTGTTGCTCGGCAAATGTACCGTATACATCGAGCATGCGACGTGTCTCCTCCTCAGCTTCCTCGCGAGTAGCGTGAGCAGTGTGACCCTCTTGCCACAAGAACTCGGCTGTGCGGAGGAACAAGCGTGTACGCATCTCCCAGCGCATTACGTTGGCCCATTGGTTTACGAGCAAGGGAAGGTCACGGTATGATTGAATCCAGTTTTTGTATGTATTCCAGATGATAGTCTCTGAAGTAGGACGAATGATGAGCTCTTCCTCCAATTTGGCAGCGGGGTCTACAATTACGCCCGAGCCATTGGGGTCGTTTTTGAGACGGTGGTGTGTCACAACGGCACACTCCTTGGCAAAGCCCTCAACGTGCTCAGCCTCGCGCGAAAGGAAAGACTTGGGGATGAGCAACGGGAAATAGGCATTTACGTGACCTGTCTCTTTGAACATATCGTCGAGAGTACGTTGCATCTTTTCCCAAATGGCATAACCATAGGGCTTAATCACCATACAGCCACGCACAGCCGATTGCTCGGCGAGGTCGGCCTTCATAACCAAGTCGTTGTACCATTGCGAATAGTTGTCGGCACGCTTGGTCATCTCTTTCAATTCTTTAGCCATAGCTATTGTATATTTTTTAGTGTGTTAATATCTTTATTTTTTGAGCCTACAAAGGTAATACTTTTATATGAACAAAGGAAGTGATGTCGTGAAAAAACATCACTTCCTTTATTCTTTTGAAACAGAGGTTAAAGAATGGCTTTTATTCTTTATCCCAATAGAGATTGAGAGAATATTTCAAATCGTATGTCAATTCATTCTTAAGACACATCGAGCCACCCGGGCGTAGAGGTTCGCATACAGTGAATACGATTTGTGATGCCGATACTTCGAGCAATCGAATATATTCAAAGCCATCGAAAGGACACTTCATACCTACGCCACCTATTTCTACTGTTCCGGTTCTTATATCGTATTCTCCTTCTAATACGCGCGTCCACTCGTAGCGCAAGGTTACATGAGTAGCACTTACCGACAGGCCGTTCTTCCACTCACACTCTTGTGTAGTATTCTTTTCATGGTCGGTAAAGACGACACGACCATGACAACAGCCACGCTCAAATGCACCTTCGTAGGTAAAACGCCAAGTATCGCACATCTTGCCATCTATATAGGCTTGCGATCTCACATCCTTGAATATACCTTGTCCATAAGGCATATCATCCACCACATCACCATCATACATCATTTCGCTCCGATAACCATACTCAATGTGATTGCCCCACACGCGAGCTGTTATCTTTTCTTCGGGATTGATGGGATTGGGAATAGATTTCTCAACGGCACATGCGGGATTCCATTTTTCGCGCTCGACACGCTCCAGCTCATATTCTTTATAATATTCGTCGCGCATCTTGCCATTGGCCTGGTATCTTGTACCTACTCCATCATAGGGTTGAAGGTTGCGTACATTGTAGTTGATACTCTCATATATCTCGCCATTGGTATAGGTTATTCTACCCAACAGATAGTTTTCATAAATGAGTTCGTCATATTTATTTTTGTCAAGGCGACCACCTACCATTGTGATAGACAAGCCATCGGCAAGCTCTACCACCAGCTCACGGCGGTCTTCATCGATGGCATTGAGAGTATAGTTGGCTACGGCATAACGCTTTTGTTCTTCGCCCTTGTACCACTCGACAGCCTCCACTGCAGGTGATACAACAATCTCTATACCATGACGTTGGTTGTAACAGAACGAAGTGATAGATGCCAATGAGCCATCGGCATTGCGCACCTCAAACACTCCTTTCAGGCCAAACATTGTCAAGTCTGATGAGGTGTTGATCCACGCATTCTCGATATATTTTCCATCGGCAAAGGTGTACTTACCTTGTGCCACATAGCAAGGACCTTGTATTCTCGCAAAATGCAGGTAGAAATAGCCCTCGAAACTATCGCCATTGGGGAACTCGACGCGACCTTCGCCGGTAGGTCCTTCCAACTTTTCAAGAATGACACTCTTACTTTGCCACTCACCTATGTATTTTACAGCTTCATCCATGATAGTAGATTTTAAAGTTTTGTCCTACAAATATAAGAAACGCCTTTATATTTTACAACATAAAGGCGCTTATTCTTTCTATTTATCACTTCACACACTTGGCAACAACCCTATGTTGTGTAGTAGATGCTTTTACTACAACAATGCCATGGCTACTGTCAAGCATTACGGTGTGAGTATTGCTATGAGGTTGTGCCATATACAGCAACTGACCATTGACACTCCACACCTCGACACTTTGCAAGTCCTCAGCAGCAACGATTTCTATACCATTTGCTGTGGTCTTCACAACAATATTGTCATCGTCGGTTACATTGTCTACAGCTTGAGGCCATGAAGGAATAACTTGGCACACATTGACAATCTCACCGCTTTCTATATTTGTTACTGCAGCTATCACCTTCACCATGTCGTATCGTTGCACCTCGGGCATATCTATGGTATAGGCCACTGTCATAGGTGTGTGTCGGGGAGTTCCGGCAGTAAAGGCCTCGGCATCGCCCGCAAATGACGGATAGAGCATGCGACCCACGTTGGCAAAGAAGCACTCGCCGGCAGGTATGGGGTCGGGCAAATTCTCATAGCCACCCATCTGCTGTGCGCCGCCGCTATAGGCATTGGCTTGGTCGTAGCCTGTGACGCTATCTTCTACAATGATATAAAGCAAGCCAAACTCGCCTTCGCCAATAGTCTTGCCAAACTCTACCGTAGCTTCAACCATGAGTTGATTGTTGGCATTGAATTGTGCTGTAGTTGCAATCTTGGCAATAGAACCACGGTTCATAGCCTTGGTCATGAGCGAGTCGCCATCGTAGTAGGCATCGCCAATGAGGTCGAAACTACGGTCGAACACTGCATTGGGAAAACTACCTTGGAAATAGGGATATGAGCCCACATAATAGGGCACACACATCATGGGGTCGCTACCATGTACTGCCACATCGACCAGTCGACCGGGATATTTCTCATGCAAGAGTTCTACTCCGTAGGCTCCACGAGGACACCACATACACCAGGTACCTGTACCCTCCTCCAACAACACGAGACGTTGGAAACAAGTGATACTGCCCTCAAGTGTCACATAATCGCTACCGTCGAGGGTGCTGATGCGCAAAGTATAGTCGCGAGTATCGTCGAGAGGCACTTCTATGGGCACATCAAAGGCAAATGTAGCTACACTGTCGGCAAGCACAATATCGGCACTGCGGTCGATGATTGTAGTCACTCCGTTGTAGGTAAGCTCTACAACATATCCCTCTACAGGCATAAATCCCGAAGAGGTAATCTCGCCCGATACATATACAGCACCGGGGGTTGATATAGCTTCGGGAGTAGTATTGGTAAAAGTAAAGCTATGCTCGTAGGCAAAAACATTGATGTCGTCGATAGCCAGAATATTGCAGTTGGTGCTATTGTTGACAAACGCCACATATATCTCCTTACCCACCCAATCGGCCAACGACAAGGCATATTGTTGCCATTGATTGCTTTCGCCGTTGACAGTAAGGATAGGTGCATTAGTAAAGTGCGAGGGTGTATTACCTTCGGTAGCAATGTATACGGCATAACCATCGGGGTGGGCGGCATCGAGCGCACATGCACGCCACGACAAGATGTCGCGACTATCTTCAACCTTGATAGCAGGAGTTATCATCCAGTCATTTGAAGTACCGGGGGTTTTATACCACGAGCCACTATAGGCAGCCGTGTTATTTTGAGTCTCGTCGGTAAAAGCAGCCCATGCCACACCATCTACAAGTCCATAACTCCTCATACTACGCGAGGGCTCATTACCATCGAGGTCGTATGTAGCAAAGGTCGAGGGCATACCCTCCTCAAAGTCGCATGAGAATTTTACAGTTTGCGCTTGCGAGGCAATAGAGACTACGAGAAGTAGTATTGCCAATATATTTATCTTTTTCATATCTATATACACTATATTACTTGATGATTACTTTTTCGACATACGACACAGCTCCTACACGAGCACGCACCATATACATGCCGGCAGGCTGGTTTGCCACCGAAATGGCTCGGGCGTGGGCAAGTTGCGCTACCAATACACCATCGGCAGTATAGAGCATTGCCTCATCCACCTCAGTATTGAACTGCAACTGATTGCCATCGGCCGAGAGTGCAACAGCAAATGCCTCGGCTGTGATACCCTCTACGGCTGTCTTATCGAGTGTAACTGCACTTGTATAGGTGCGAGCCGACTCTTTATTGTTGGCATACACAGCGGTAACGGCATAGGTATAATCGCCCTCGGGCAGGGTGAGCCAAGCATCGTCGGTGCAGAGTTGCGAAGGCACATTATTCAACACCACCTCGCTCATGGCCGACTCATTTTCGCGATACACATTATAGGTCACTACGGGAGCTTCATCGCCGGCAAGTGCGATACCTTGATAACCGAGGAAGAAGTTCTCGCAATACTCATCGCCAAGCACCTCTACATACTCCATCTTGGCCTCTACGAGATAGTCCTCGATAAAGGCATTAAAATGAGGCACAAAAGGTTTCTCGGGAGTATTCACGGCAGTTACAATATCGAGAAAGCCCTCATCGGCGCTCAAACCAATGAAACATCCATGAGGGGCATATACCTCATAATTGAAAGTATAGTCGGTGGGATTGAACTGCACATTGGGGGCATCAGCATCTACATATAGCTCCTCGCCTGTTACATTGCCATTCTCATCAAGCGCCAATACTACAACATTGATAGTCTCGTCGGACGAAAGCAAGAACCAATTGATACTTTGCAATATTATAGGTTTGTGACATACGACACCTATGAGCGTACCAAAAGTTCCATCGGCGGCACCAAATGTATATGAAATCTGGTCGCTGTAGGCTGCTACAGCTTCATCGACACCGGTGCGAGACCACTCAACATGCATCTTGTAGTCGACCTCGTTATAGCCGGCATAGGCTACAACAGGTTGGAGAATGGCGTCTTGCAATGTAGCATCTATCTCAAGATTCGACTCAATACTTCTTATTTCCTTGTTTACTGCAACATAGAAATCTTTCGATATAATAAGACTGTAGGCACTCTCAGCCTCATACACATTGGCTATACTGTAGCTACCATCGGCAGCAGTATAGGTCGAATAGTTGTTGTAACCCTCTATTCTCACCAAGGCATTGGCAAGGGGTTCGCCATACTCATTGCATACCTTACCCGATACGGTATAGGCCTTGCGCTTGATAACGTCGAGCTCCACATTTACGTCTTTCAGAGCCTCAACAGTGACAACCTGTGAAATGCTCTTATAACCCATTTTTATACTGTTTAAGGTATAGTTGCCACTCGGCACATTGGGTATCTCGAAGAAACCACGCGCATCGGTATAGGCTCCATATTCTGTGCCGTCGAGGCTCACATATACATCGGCAACAGGGCGTGAACTATCATCCCACACATCACCACGTATATTGCCATCGCCATTGATAGCCATTTCTATACTATATATAGCCAAGTAGTTGCTTGTAACACCATTGGATGTACAGCGCACACACACCGAATATACACCGGCCGGCACACTATCTATATCGACACGATACATATCATATTGCGACACATCGAATGTCTCGCCTACCTTGATTGCTGTAGAGAGATTATAATCTTGTATAAGATAGATACTGAATTGCTCGGGTTGCGTAGCATTGGCAGGTGCAGCCTCAACAACTACCTTATAGGGAGTATTGCCTTCGAAATTCACAGGAGGCGATATGAGCCAATCGTTGGCTTGTTGCATTGTAAAGGTTTGGTAATAGTAGGCTCCAAAACGATAGTTGTCGTCATAGTTCCAGAAGAATGAAATACCATCGCCGTTGGCATCACCAACCGACCACAAATCGGCCTCAGTAGGATCATTGACATCAAAGTTTGAGTAAATAGGCATTGAACGAGCAGGACCGTTAACGATATATCCGCTGGTAGTCACGCCACCCACGCCATCGGCATTATACGACTCGATAGCATAGCGATATGTACCCAGCTCCACAATGCTATTATCTACAATAGTAGTTTCGGCAAGATCTTCGGCCAATATCTTGTTGTCGGAAATACGAGTTACTTTATATCGCATCGAAGCCGTATCGACATATCCGCCATTGACACCGCGTGTCACAGCCTCCCACGACAAGGTAATAGAATTGGGAGTAGTGCGCTCAAGGTGCAAGCGGCTCACTGCAGCAGGCAGGTCGCGACCAACGTAGGCCGATACGGTGCGTAGCTCACCTACACCTGCTTCATTGACAAGTTGTACCATATAGGTATAGATACCGGCCTCATCGACAGTATCACTCCATGTCATTGTGGCTCCGGGAGTAGCACCGGTGAGGGTTGCCACCAAAACTCCATTACGCGAAATTTCAACTGCATCTATTGTAGACAGCTCTGTGCCATCGATACGAGTGGTAGGACAAGTCCAACTCAACTCCACACTCAACTCTCCTGCTGCATGGGGTGTCATATTCAAACCTGTAACAAAAGAGGGAGCCAGGGGTGTATACAATGAATAGGGAACGTGCAAGCCCACCACTTGTTGCTCCTCACGACCACCAATGGCGCCCAGCATCTCTACTGTTCCGGTGGTAACATCGAGAGTATAGAGTACACCTTTGCGTTTTGTATCGCTATAGGCCCAATAGGCAATACCGGTTTCACGGTCGAAGTCCATTGACTGACGATAGAAAGGCGTGAGCGTTGTTTTTGCCACATCGGTAGTCTCGCCGGTGGTAAGGTTTATCTTACACAACATGCCATAGCCGTCCACACCATACATTTCGCCTTGGGCATTGATAGCCATAGCATATATGTGACGACCCATGTTTCTGTTTACATAAGTTTGTTCGCCGGTAGTGAGGTCAACAGTGAGCAATGCCGAATTGTACATTTCGGGGTCGTAGGGCGATGTAGCCAACATATACATTTGTCTACCTATCACATCGTAGCTCATCTCAAAGGCTTGCAAGGCATAGTCACCCTCCAACGAACATACTGTGAGAAGTGTTATCTCACCGGTTTCAAGGTCGACGGTATAGAGCGTAGGGTTGAAGGCATTGTCGTAGGCCATAACATAATAATTCTCACGAGCATAAGCTCCTGCTGTAGCCCATGTATCGAGCAACTTCATTCGAGTTACCTGAGCAGGTGTAGAACTATTGAACTTGATGAGACCTTTATTTGACTCTACGGTAAAGTTATTCTCGACATATCCGTATATCTCAACACTCTCCACCTCATCGGCCTTACGCTGTACGGCCTTATTATCTGTTACAGGAAGAGTTTTGATAGCCGTTGCTTTGCTCAGATTGGACTGTTGAGTAGCAACAGTCTTAGCAAAACTGCCCGTTTCGATAAGCGTATGAGAGAACCCATCGGACAACTGAGCAAGAGCAATAATAGTTGCACATAGGGCACACATTATTGCAATAGATAATCTTTTTGTTTTCATGACATTATAGTGTTCTACATTAAATACAATCTATCTTACAAAGATATGTAAATTTATTTATTTACACAATAAAACAAATTTATAAAAAACCGACATCCATGCATAAACGCACAGATGTCGGTTATTATCATTGCTAAAATTATGAATGTTACTCTTCAACAGGCGAGAAGTCCTCTTTGCCTACGCCACACAAAGGGCATACCCAATCATCGGGGAGATCTTCAAAAGCTACACCGGGAGCTATATCGCCATCATTGTCACCAATTGCGGGGTCATAAATCCAACCACACACATCACACATATATTTTTTCATACTATCTTTATATTTAGGGGTTAATTATTATTGTAGAGCAAATATATAAACAATATCTTTACGCTACAACTTTCAACACCAAAACATTCTTTTTGTTAAGAATTTTTACGATATAAAGACCATTATTATCAACATCTATACTCACCGTGGCATTTTGGCAAACATCATCATACAGTAAAATACCCTGCATATCATAGACCGACACACGAGCACCCACCGGTACATTATGCAATATGATTGCTCGATTGCTTGTAGTGCATTGCACAGGAAGCGCATCGGCCGACGAAAGCGATGTGGGATAAGGCCCTGTAGCGACCTCAACAGGCTCACTCCATTGTGACTTGAATTCGCCCAGGAGAGCTCGCACTGTGATATTGTATGTTGTATTGCCATGCAAGCCGGTCAATAGATCAGAAGGATTGGTCACTCTCTTTTCTTTTATGGCATATACTGTTTCGAGCGAGCCATATGTTACCTCAACATCATCTATCGCCATGTTACCTTGACCCTTGTTATAGGTAAAACGGAAAGCTCGCACATTGTCCGACACGTCAAACGCATAATTAAGCACCTTCTTGGATGTAGAGCCTGCATACTCGATGGTTTGCAACAATTGCCAACTGCCGTTTTTCTTGTACTCCACATTGAGCGACGAACCGGGCGACGCCGATGCAAAACGATACATAAACGACATAGCAGTAACCGAAGCGGGATACTCGGGAGTCTCAATATACTCGGCTGTATTCTTCAAAGACACCGACGGCGCCGACTTGCCCGAGCTCGCATCGGATGTGTAACTTCCCGAGGCATTACCTTGCCAGCCTTCGGGCAATGGCTTACCATTGCTACCTACGCAGTCAAATCCTTCGCTTGTAGTGATAGGAGTTGTGCCTTGCTGTGTGGTGCAGTTTATCTCATAAGCCTCTGCCGCAACAACCTCACTCCAGCTACACTCTATCATATCGTACGATACAGAGTCTATTCTCAAGTCTACGGGTACGGCCAGCATGTCGGTTGTAAAAGCACAAGCATATATAGCCTCTTGCTCGCTACCATTGAGCAACGCCTGTACTCGATAGGTATAGACTGTAGAGGGCAATAGATTCTCTACTCTGAAATGAGTGTCGGCAATCTCCTCTTCATGCACCTGGTTAGGCGTAGCTGTAACACCCTCCATAGTGAATGAGCGCAATTGTGAGAAGTCATCCTTAGGAGCTTCTATCCATTGCGAAGCATTATACTCGATTGTGGGGCCGAGAGTTGAAGGCGAGCGATAGAGAGTTATATCTTTGCCCCAATTCTCTACACTGCCCACTCTACCCACTACATCTATCAAGATACGATTGTGATAGAGAGCCACAGCATCGTTGCCGTTGAAATTGAGCGGAGAAGTCTCTAACGAAGGTATATAAGCGTCGGCATATCCTCGCAATTCTGAGGTCTCGTCGCACGAACTGCTTACTATAACAAATGTCTCGCCACTGCCTACACTTGATGCCGGCAACTGCCAATAATTGACAAATGCCCCTTCGCCATTGCGTTGGATACCCAAAGCATAGTCGACTGTATTGATAGTATGCTTTGTACCATTGTAGAGGGCTATCGCTTTGTTGTAACCCGACCCCTCGACATAGGCCGATATAAAGAGGTCGGTAGCCTCTGAAGCACCTTCATAGAGTTTTACTCGATAGGCCTGAGCTTGTGGCATAGCTACCCAACGCAATGTTGCCTCGGTAGCCGACACGTCGATAGGCGTGAGAGGTATGAATGACGATGTTCCTTGTATAGCCACAGGGAGCACTACGTCTCTCAACAATCCACCGCCCGATATAATAAGCGTATCGCGTAAGTCTCCTACAAAGTCGTTGTTGGTGTAACGAAAAAGAACCTCTGTACCCTCCATGGCTCTTTGCTTAGCAATTGCAACATCACTCAGTTCGATACCCACATTTTGCTTCCAAGACAAAGAGAGGTCGGATGTGAGATTCTTGCCTTCGATAGCAAGATTGTAGGTAGCCGACGCACCGGTCATGAGTGTACCCATATCTATTTTTTCGCCCGATACAGGTGTAACGAGATAGGGAGTCTCGACGGTCTGTAGCACAAAAGCACAGTCTATGCTATCGCCCCACAGATACTCAGCCAGCAAAGGGAAGTCAATAAAGGGGTTTCTATTGTCTTGTGCTTCATACACCGCTTCATTGCGATTTATCTCTTTGGCACTCACAGGGTCTTGTCGGTGCCAAGTCATGAGTAACTCACGGCCATAATTATTGAGAGTAGGATATGGCTCGTTGTTAAACATGTTAAGACCATTCGACTGCCATGTATAGTCTTGATAGCATGTAACAACATACATATACATGCGGGCAAAGTCGCCTTTATAGTCGTCGTGCGGCTCGAAGACCGAATGCACCACGCCATCGATCATAGCCTTACCACTCTTTGACACCCCGTTGTCGAGTGTGGGCTTGTCTATAGACTCGTCTACAACGCCCAGGATACGGTTACTCTTGGACATATTGGCCGAGGCATCCGACGGCACAAGGTGATGCAAGTCGAACGATGCATCATACACAAAGGTGCTCTCCTCACCCCACCAGCTTTTGGGAACAGAGTGCTCAATGTGCATTTCGGGATGCGAACCAGTCTCGGGGAAATAACGCACTACATTGGAATACATATCCCATATAGAACCATCGGCACGCACGTCGCTCACGCGAAAGACCTGCCATGTACCTCCCGAGCCATACTCTATGCGTGTATGAGACCTGATAATCTCGTGCATAGCAGTTTTGAGTTCGGCATTTGTCTTACCCTCGGCTTTATTATAATATCCGGCAGGTATATTGGCACTCGCATAGCATACAGCAATGAATACCAATAATATAGAGAAGCATCGCAATTTCATAACAGCTACATCAAATGATTAATATACCGCTACACGTGTAGCATAACAACCTTGTTCGCACACAATCTGCACTACATATATACCGGGACGTTGTATGCGCAAAGTCTCGCGAGTGGCATGAATAGTGCGAGTATCGCACAAGCGACCATCGAGCGAGTAGCAGTAGACTTGTGCATTGGCAGGGGCATCATCGATATATATATCACTACTGTAGGAATATACATACATACCTTGAGGCACTTGGGTCAAGACTGCATTTAAGTTTGAGGCAACCGATACAAAGACTGTGTTTGACTCCTCCAATTTTGTAGTACCATTGTAGGCCGTAACATTGTAGTAGTAGTCATAATCACTATCGAGGCCTTGTACCAAATAGTTCAACACATTGCCTACACGACGAGGATAGCCATCGACCATTACTTGCTCTGCCCCACCGGTGGCAAGGGTTGCCGATTGAAGATATACGCGGTGAGACTTGCTTGCCTTGAACGATATGGTAGACAATGAAGTTGCAGCGTCAAGTGCAAGTTCTTCAGTCACCTCGCCGTCGGCACAGTCTATTTGAGCTACTTTCTTGCCATCGACAAGAATATATAATACCGAGTTGTCGGATGTTTTGTAGGGCTTGCACTTTACAGTAAGAATCGATGCCGAAGATAAATCGATAGCAGGTGTTATAACAATACCATCATTATTTCCCGAGGCCAATCGCACAGCACCGCTCTCCTTGGCAGTATAGCCTGTTGTAGACCAACCCGACGGCACTCCATCAGCAAAATCGACATCAAAAAGAGTTTGCATCTGACCCGAACCGCCTTCGAAATACCACACTGCCAACTCATACTCGGTAGCATGCGTGTGACGCGACCAATTGGCCTGAAAATAATCGCTACCTATATTAGAGGCATTTACAGCCGCAAAACTCTCGGTAGCATAGCCCGACAAGGCCACCGAAACCGACTTAGAGATACCTCCACCGGCAATTGTAAGGGTAGCCGTGTGCGAGCCACTCTTATCGGGAGTGTAGGTTATCACAACATTCTTGCCATTGTTGGCATCGTTGGCATTAATTGTTGCTGTATTAACCTGGAAGCAGGTCGAACCTGTAATAGAGAGTGTAAGCGCCTCGGTTATGTTGCGACCTTTGATGCTGATAGTCTTGCTTGTGTAAGCCTGACTGTCGGCACCCATCGAAACAACACTCATATCAATAGCCTCGCCGGCAACAGGCGACTCCAACACAGGTGTTTGAGGTGCATCACCGGGATTAAAAGCTGTAGTTGTACTGCTACCAAAGATAAGTTCTACCAACTCGGGATAATCGACAAACGGATTTCTATTGCCTTGTCGCGAAGCATATACCGCATCGTTGCGCTCTATCTCTTTTTCGCTCACGGGGTCGAGTTCGTGCCAACGGAGCATCATTACGCGCACCCACTCGTCGAGATAGGGAAATGTGCCACTAAAGCCATCACCACTCCAACTGCCGCACTCAGAATAATAGCGTGTTGCGGCATAAAAATAGATGCGCGCAAAGTCACCTTTATATTCATCATTGGGTTCAAACACTGTGCCCGAATATCCCGATGTCTTGCATGTACCCAATTTTGAGAAACTATTGTCCGATACATAGCTCGACGATCCTACCTCACCAAAGGGGTAGTTGCTGCGACGATTGTTGACGTAACCATCGGTAGGCACAACAATGTGCGCATCGGAGTACTTCGAACCACCACGCCAACTCTTAGGGATAGAGTGCTCGCGGTTGTAGCAGTCGCCCTCTCCACTATAGTTACCACATTGGTCGCTACCAAATTTGAACTTAGAGGTATTGGAATACATATCCCACACCGTTCCATCGGGTCTACGGTCGGTAGTCTCGTATATATTCCACAGATTGTCATATCCGGGATCACTGTGTTTTATTATTTTCGACAAAGTTGTTTGCAAAGTCTTACCACTTTTACCTACCGCTTCGTCATAATAACCTTGAGGAATCTCTGCGACACCATTAAGCGCAATAACCAACACGCATAACACCGATAATAGTTTCTCTTTCATCTTTGATACATCTTTTATATTATAGCTTACAAAGATACAACCTTATCTTGAAGAGATAGGTCCAAAGCAATAGAAATTTATCTCTATTTTTTACTCTCATATCGCATGGTGATGTAGGCAGTTGCCGCATAGATGAGAGTGAGTATCCACAAGCACACATAGGCATGAGAGGCTTGTGCAAGAGTGGCTCCCATGGTATTCATTTGCACAAAGCATTCTATACCCCATGTCGAAGGTATCATATAACTCAAGTACCGCCACACCTCAGGCATGGCATATCGAGGCCACGCTATACCCGACAAGAAAATAAATACGACCGATGTAAAGACAAATAGCAAGTAGACATACTCACGTTCTCGCACCCACACCGACAGGGTTGTGGCCATGAAAATCGAAGACAAAGTCATGGGTAAAGCCCACAAAAATATCTCTATCGCACTACCCAACTGTTCATAACCAAATACCCACGGCACAAAATGAAACAGATAGACTATATTGAAAATATATATAGAGACATAGCACAATGTGCGCGCACACAACTGCGCCCAAATACGATGTGGAGCATACCACCCTCTACCCTTTTCGTGCCACACTGCAGCAAGCATACCTATACCCAATATAAGGCTCTGCTGTAATATCAACACCAACACAGCCGGTATGAGAAACGAAGCCACGCCCGAGGTGGGATTGAACATCACCACCGAAGCATAAGGAACGGGTTGCTGTGCTATATTCATAATAGAATTCGACACCCCTATAGGCAATGCCTGTTGTCGCAATGTCACATCCATATCCAAGGTCACTTCGGTAAGTGCCATATAGAGCGACTTGTAATTGAGCAATAAGCTCATATCGGTATAAAACACAAGCGTAGCTTGCTCTCCACGCGCGATCGCATCGGTTATATCGGCCGATATTACAAGAATGGCGTAGCAGTCGCGCTGCATCATCAACAAGCGAGCCTCGTCGAGATTGGCACAATGGCTCACAATACGTGCTGCCGGGGTAGCATCAAAGTTACGCACAATCTCGCGGCTCAATACAGTACGACTCTCGTCGACTACAGCTACCGGCACATCCACTACTACCTCGGGGTTGTATATCAGAGCATAAAGTATTGGATAGGCAGTGGGGAGTAACAGAAAAAACACCAATACCTCGGCATCGCGAAATATCCTTGTATACTCGTCCCGCCAATAATACAACAGAGCTATCATCGCTCTATAAATCGACTTCACCACACCCTTACCTGCCATAACGCCACACCACACTATAGAGACGCGGTAGCAACAACAATGCCACCAGCACAAACAACAACAAGGCTATATATTCGCCCCGGCAATAATAGAGCGGATAGCCGTTGAGCGCATTATTGACATAGATAAGAAAATAATGACGCACAGGCAACAGATTGGTAAGCACCCTGAAGGGAACATACATCTCGGGAACAGGAAACGAAAAGCCTCCCAACGAAAACGAAACAACTCCTATCACACTCACTACACTATATGCTATAGAGAGTATAGGCACTATCGACAGCACAATGAGCACTATAGATTGCGTTGCCACCACCATCAACGCCATAGCACACACCATGCGCCACATGGGCGCGTGGTGTGGATATTGCATATAACCATAAAGTAGCGACTGCAACAACACCCCCTCAATAATAAACACAAAGGCATAGACCAAGAGTTTCCCCACAAGAGCCACCGGCATAGAGCCACGCGCAGCGAGTAGCCATGCATCTGTGCGACGATGTTTTATTTCTCTTGCTATAGCATACATCGTTACCAAGAGCACCATCAACTGCAAGATGGTGGGCAGAAACGAATTGCTCAGATACACCGAATAGTTAAGCCAAGGATTGCCCAAGGGTTGCGAGTCTATGGCAAGCGGTTGCAAAAGCGACAAGATGCGTCGTTCTGGTAGGCCCAACGACTGCAAGACCTCTTGCACAACACCGGCCGATACCAACATGGACTGCGTTGTATAACACTCATATAGCAACGAGCCGGGTATGAGATAGGCATCGTTGGTATAGAACGATATAGCGGGTTGCTTGGCGTCGGCAAGCATCGCAGCAAAGCGATGTGGAATGAGTATAAAACCATAAATATCATTGCGTTGCATTGCATCGCGAGCTTCGCTGTAACTATTACATTGCATCACAACGTCGATAGCTTGTTGCGCTTGCAAGTTACGCACAAAACCTCGTGAGAGAGCACTATTATCCAAGTCTACAACCGCAGTAGGCACATGCTCGGGCAATCCGTTACTCAGCATTGTGAGAAAGAATAGCATGCCAAACAACGGCATACCTATCATACACAGCGGAAGTAGAGGTTGGGCAACAATACATCTCCACTCGCGTACTATCACTCGCCACACACCACTACACATCATCTACTGCGAATTTTATCCTTCAGCAATACCGACATACCGGGCAATAGCCCTACAACCTCGCTCAACGGTCGCAACCGCACATTGAAGGTCTTTGCATCATACTCTCCCATCGTACGCGTCGCATGCCACACGGCATAGTTGCCCATATCTTTTATATAATAGACTTCGAGCAACACTGTTCTATTGCCCAACGCCGGTATAGTAGCTTCGTGTTGCGAGTGAAGCGCGAAATGCTGTAGCAACTCCTCTCGCACATTGAGCGACACCCACATGCGGTCTATCATAAGAATATTCATAACAGGAGCACCCAAGCTCACCAGCTCGCCCTCCATTGGAAAAATTTCGCTTACCACACCATCGCGAGGCGATGTAAGCACAGCATCTTCGAGCAAAGCCCCTACCTCGGCAACACCCCCTTCGGCCACCTGCAACATTGCCTGTGAAGCACGTCGCTCCTCACGACGAGCACCTTGCAAAGTCATTGTATACTGCGAGCGAGCCACATTCTCGGCTGCTCGCGCCATCTCGTATGCAGCCAATGCCTCATCATAACGTTGCGCCGACACAACACCTTTTTGATAGAGCGATTGCACACGAGTGTAACTCTTCTCGGCCACAACGAGTGCTGCTTGTGCCTGCAACAACACATCATGCGCAGCCTGTATTACCTCGCGTCGAGCACCGGCATCGACCAGGTCTGTCTCGGCCTGCGCAGCATCACGCATCGCGGCAGCCGAGGAGTGTTGTGCCTCGACCAACGATGAGTGTATACACACCAATGTATCGCCCGCCTCTACATAGTCGCCCTCGGCAACCAACAACCTACTCACCCTACCGGCCAATATGCCCGATATGCGTATCTGCTCGGCTTCAACTTCACCCTGCAACAACTCAGGTGCCGGACGCAAAAGCAATAAGCCTACCACAGCTACCACAAGCACTATCGTCACAAGTGCAAGCAAGAGCGTCGATAAAAATGTTCTTCTTTTCATCTTCCACAACAATTTCAATAAAGAGGCAAACCCACAGCCCGGGCATACCCATCGTAGGCCACCGACACAGCAATGCGGGCATCTATCAATTCTGAATGAGCCTGTCGCCAGGCAGTCTGCGCAGCCATCAACTGTGTATAGGTAAAGACACCCTCATCGAAGGCATACTCGGCATTGCGCAAGTTCAACTCGGCCTGCTCACTGTTTTTCATACACAATCGATACACATTGCCCGCTTCGTTATAGCGATATCGAGCCTCACTCACCTGCAGGGCTATACGTTCTTTTACATTTTCCATCTCTATATGTGCTATTGTTACCCCGGCACGAGCTGCCTTGTAACGATAGAAGTCGGCCCCCCAATGAAATATAGGTATCTGCAACACTACCCCCACACTAAACATGCCATCGAGCGTGGTTTTAAATCCATCATAAAAATTGGGGAGTGCCATGCTGTACATTCCCACCAATGCCAACGAGGGCAACATCGACGAGAGTGCCAAATGCTGTTGAGCATGCGCCATACGCGACAATAAGCGCATGCTACGCAACTCTTCGCGACGCTCATACACGCCACTCAAGGCATAGGGTACGAGCATGGCCGGCTCGAATGGCATGGCCGACACGTCTTGTAGCTCCATAACCGTATCGAGAGGCAACCCACAAAGCTGCGCCAACAGCATACGAGCCAACACCAATCCATTCTCGGCCTTGGTAAGCATCACATCGGCCTCGTTCTTAGCTACTGCTACAGCAAGTCCATCGCTCGACGTGGCAACCCCCGCACCTATCAGCGCCTCTGTATCATTGTACAACCTTTCGACAAGTGCCATATAGCTACAAGCCAATTGCTGTTTATACTCCAGCGACACCACCATCCAATAAGCATCATCAACAACAGAGATTACCTCCGTTTCGGTTAAGTTTCTCTGCGATATGGCCAACTGCTCGACACACTCGGCCATATCGTTAAGTGCCAATATCTTACCACCCATAAACAGAGGCTGTACAACTGTCACTGCACCCAAGGCTACATTGTGAGTATCGAGTTGGAGAAAATCATCGGGAAGGAGCTGCGATACCCACGACGCCGACACTCCAAGCCCCGAAACAAAAGCACGCAAATTGTCGACATCGACCAGGTGAATAGACTTTTGATTATAGAAATATGTTCCTGCAAAGTCTATTGCCGGGAGATATGCACCACGGGCTGCACGGCACAAATAGGAACTCTGTAGCACCCTCACGTCGGCAATGCGCAGTGATTTGTTGTATCGCAAGGCCCACGCACGACACGAGTCAAGAGAAACAGGCTGTGACAAGCCGTGCGTGTACCACACAAATAGGCTCGACAACATAACAAGCAACAACATAAGAGCTCGACGTTTACTCATATTTTCTATAGGTATTAGAGGTATATGCAAAGAAAAAGCAGCCCTCCCGACGGGGAGAACTGCTTTATAAACATTCGAGCCTACAGAGTGGCTTTATCTTTAACTTCTTTTACAAGATTACTTCTTCAATGAGAAAGTACCATCGCCAATTTTATAGTTGTCGGCAAAAATATCTATCTCATAAGTACCGGGATAGAGGTACTCATCTACATCCCAATACATTGTTACCTCGCTTATCTCTTCGCCGGAAAACTCTATCATCTTGGCACAAGAATAGGGTATCTGGCTACCTTCAAAGGGGAAGAGATTATCATCGCTCTTTATCATAATATCGCCATCGGGCTTGCGCAAGCGAGCATATATCATCTTCTCGCCTGTAGAGGCTGTCACATTCTTGGCAATAGAAAAAGAAATCTCCAACTTGTCTATTTGCTTTATGGCCTTTGCCACTTTACCATTTGAGCGCAAGGGAGTTACTTGCACATTAACAGCATCGAGTTTCGATGCAATGGTAACCTTGGCAGTGAGCGAATCGCGCTCATTGAGCAACAACTCGGCTTTGGCCGAAATATCTTCATACTTCTTGCGCACCTTGCGGTTTTCGGCACGCAGATTCTTGTTCTCTTGGTTGAGCGAGTCTATTTGAGCCACATACACACGCATGATACCACGCAATGTTTCCAACTCCTTGCGCAACTCGGCAATGCGCTTGGCATTTGTAGCCTTCTCCGACTTCAACTCCTCATAGAGGCGTTGTACTTTGATTTGTTCGGCCTCAAGACGCTCTATCAGAGAGTCATTTTTGAGCACCATCTTTTGACCCTCATACAGTGCATATTGCTCGGCGAGGTCGGCATATTCGTGCTCAAGTTCCATGCGCTCCTTCTCCACCTCAAGCTGTTCAATTTGTTTCGACTGCTTGGTGCTTTGCACAATAAAAGCTATAAGGAGAGCTATCAATGCAACCGACAATCCGGCTACAATTCCCAATATCAGTTTGTTATTCTTCATCTTCTCGGTATATATTATTTACTTTACAGAAACATTTTGAGTGCAAAGTTAACGCTTTCACAGCAATCGAACAACATTTGTTAGATTTTTTAAGTATAATATGTTAAACGTGACACTTGGCACCTATTACCACATGTGTTGCACCATAAAAAATAGGCCAACTTATTTTGTTCTCTATCCGTTTATGCGTATCTTTGTAACTATAATATATTGGATAATTATGGACAAAATTTTACAGTTTTTGAAAAATCATCGCATCATCTCTACACTATTGGTGATGCTTGCCATATTGATAGTAATCTTTATCGCGCTCAACATGTGGCTCAGGTCATACACTCGCCACGACGACCTCACCCTCTTACCCTCGGTCAAGTATCTATCGGTTGAAGAGGCTGCAGAGATATTCGAGCGCCACAACCTCAAGTATGAAATTATCGATTCAGTATTTAACGACCGTGCCACACCGGGCATGATTGTTGAGCAAGTGCCCGCAGCCGATACCAAGGTAAAAGAGGAGCGCACTATCTACCTCACCATCAACGCCTACTCTCCCAAGTCGGCTAAGGTTCCCGCCATTATCAACACCTCTATACGACAAGCCGAAGCACAGCTCAAGAGCGTAGGCTTCAAGAACATCGATATACGACTTGAGCCATCACCCTACAAGGGTCTTGTATTGGACGTAAAGTGCAACGGCAAGTCACTCTCGGAAAACGAAAAACTGCCTACATCGAGTCGCATTACCCTCATCGTGGGACAAGGCGAGGATGAGGCTGCAAACGACTCTATTGCCGAGGTCGAGAGCGATGAGTTTATATTCATTACTGAGTAATAACACCACAAGACAACTCCCTCATGAGTGAAGATATATATACCGGCGAAGATACCATTTTTACCGACGATAACGAAAGAGAACTGTATGAACACTTTCGCTTTGTAGCCGACAAGGGACAAGCTCTGTTGCGAGTAGATAAATTTCTTGTCGTACGCATGGAGAACGCCTCGCGCAACCGCATACAACAAGCTGCCGAGGCGGGCTGTATACTTGTAAACGGCAAGCCTGTCAAGTCCAACTACCGCGTAAAGCCTCTTGATGTAGTATCGATCGTGATGGATAGACCTCGCTATGAGTGCGAAATCATCGCGCAAGATATACCCCTCAACATCGTATATGAAGATAGCGACGTATTGGTAGTAAACAAGCCGGCCGGACTTGTGGTGCACCCTGGTCACGGCAACTATAGTGGCACGCTGGTCAACGCCTTGGCCTGGCACTTTCGCGACAATCCGGAGTACGATGTGAGCGACCCGCGATTGGGTCTTGTACACCGCATCGACAAGGATACATCGGGCCTACTTGTAATAGCCAAAACACCCGATGCTAAGACACACCTGGGTATACAATTCTTCAACAAGACCACCAAGCGCAAGTACGTAGCCCTCGTATGGGGTGCTATGGAAAACGACGAGGGTCGCATTGAAGGTCACATAGGTCGTAGCACAAAAGACCGCTTGCAAATGACAGTATACCCCAACGGCGAGTGTGGCAAGAGTGCTGTTACGCACTATCGCACTATCGAACGCTTGGGATATGTATCGCTGGTAGAGTGTGTATTGGAGACCGGTCGCACACACCAAATCAGGGTTCACATGAAGCATATCGGTCACACCTTGTTCAACGACGAACGTTATGGTGGCGACCAAATATTGCGAGGAACGACCTTTGCCAAGTACCGCCAATTTGTACAAAATTGCTTTGATATATGCCCCCGACAAGCACTCCATGCCAAGACATTGGGTTTTGTACATCCCCGCACCGGTGAAGAGATGTTTTTTGACACCGAGGTACCTGCCGACATGACCAACCTCGTAGAGCGCTGGCGACAATACATCTCGTCGCGCGACATAAACGAGGAGGAATAAAACAAAAAGCGAACTATTGAAAAAAACTAATGCCTTCAAGATATGACACAAACAGCACATTTTGACGAAATTCGCCCATTCAACGACAACGAATATAGTGAGAAGATAGCCTCTTTGATACAAGAACCAGCCTTCAAGCAGGTTATAGCTACCGTAATGCCCGAGGTTGATTTTGAACTCTTCTGCAAAAAGCTACTCAGCATCAACACAATAGAGGAGTTTCAAAAACAGGTTATCGTTCCGTTCTTATACAAATTGATAGAGCATACCTCCGACGGATTGAGTAACAATGGCATAGAAAGCCTCACACACGACAAGAACTATCTGTTCATGTCGAACCACCGTGACATCGTATTGGATGCAGCCTTCTTGTGCGTAGCATTGTTGCAAAATGGCTATGACACATGCGAAATTGCCATTGGTAGCAACCTGCTCATTTATCAATGGATTGAAGACCTTGTGCGCATCAACAAGAGCTTTATCGTAAAGCGTGGTGTGGGTGTGCGACAAGCATTGGAGGCTGCCATACAACTCTCGGCCTACATACACTATGCTATCAATCAAAAGCACCAATCGGCGTGGATAGCTCAACGCGAAGGACGCGCCAAAGACTCTAACGACCGCACACAAGAGGCCCTTATCAAGATGCTCACTCTGGGCAAGAAAGGTAATATACTCGACAACATTCGCGAGTTGAACATTGCCCCCATCGCTATTTCATACGAGTATGACCCTTGCGACAGCCTCAAAGCACTGGAATTCTTGCAAAAGAGCAAAAATCCCGATTTCAAAAAGAGTCAACGCGACGACCTCGTAAATATGCAGACCGGTATAATGGGTTATAAAGGCCTTATACATTATAGTTTCACTCCCTGCATCAACGACGAGTTGGCTCACCTTGAGGGCGAAAGCGATAGAACAACAATATTGCAGGCTGCTTGCCAAGTAATAGACCGACACATCCACCTCAACTATCGCATATATCCAGGCAACTATGTTGCTTACGATATGTTGTATAAGTGCAACCGATTTGCCGAGCAATATACTGCCGAACAAAAGGAGAACTTCGAGAAGTACATACAAGGACAGATTGCAAAGATGGGAGAATTCTCTATTGAAGACTACCAATTTATGCACGAGAAGATGTTGCTCATGTACTCCAACCCGCTCAAAAACAAATTGGAAGCCGAAGGTAAGGCCTAATCGATACTACCCTATATGCAATTACTCTTCCACCTCACCGGCATTACACTTTTACTACTGATTGCTATACTGTGCAATATTTATGTAGTGCATCGCATCGTCAAGCCTCGCTATGGCAAGCGCGGTGCTATTATCTACATGCTTGCGCACACTGTTGCAATTGTGATACTTGCTACGATAGGTTGCATAGCCTCGCTCGGTGGCATGGAAGATAGCATCCCTACCCTTGTGTGGGTAATGTATGGCTTCATGCTACTCTATATACCCAAGTTGTGCTATACAATCATATCGAGCCTCGACTACTTGAAGCGTCCCCGCGGGCGTATAGCTGGTCGTGTAGGCTTGGTTGTAGCAGCATTGAGCCTTGTAGCCATTGTGGGTAGCACCATCAATCGCTACCGCATAGATGTAAAAGAGGTGGAGATTGAGAGTGAACACCTACCCGACCATTTCGATGGGTATCGTATCGTACACTTCTCAGATTTACACTTAGAGACAATGTACTCACGCCCCTTCGTTGAACATGTAGTAAATTGCATCAACAATCTCAACCCCGATATAATCGTCTACTCGGGCGACATCGTGAACCGCAAATCGACCGAAGTAGACAACTATTTCGACATTCTATCGCAGCTAAAAGCCCACGATGGTGTATACTCGGTATTGGGCAATCACGACTACGGCGACTTTGTAAAGTGGCCATCGGACAAGGCCCGTGAAGACAACCTTGCACGGCTCAAGCAACGACAAGCCGATATGGGTTGGATCATGCTCAACAACGCATCTACACACATATATCGCTACAATGACTCGATTGCTGTGATAGGTGTAGAGAATTGGGGCGAGCCCCCTTTTCAACAATATGGTGACTTGGATGCTGCATATCCCAGCCTGCACAACGATACATACAAAATACTCATAAGCCACAATCCTCGACATTGGCGTGCAGTGGTACTGCCCCACAGCAACATCGACCTGATGCTTGCCGGTCACACACATGCCTTGCAGACCGAGATATGCGGATACTCGCCCGTCAATGCAATATACCCCGAATGGGGCGGACTCTATAACGAAGACGAACAATATCTATATGTAAATATAGGTATCGGATGCACCATGACACCTACTCGCCTGGGTGCTACCCCCGAAGTAACATTGATAACTCTCAAAAAGAAATAAAATATGTCCAAAGCACTTCTAAGCCTTGGAGCTAACACGCCCGACAAGAAACAACGTCTTGCCGATGCCATGTCTGCTATAGCTCAAATAGCTCACATCGAGAATCAAACACCCATATACGAAACGGCAGCCGAAGGATCTGTAGCAACCCTGCCATACGCCAACGCTTTGATGTTGATAGAAACAAGCGCCGAGTATGAAGCTCTACGAGCCACATTCAAGCAATGGGAGCGCAATGCGGGTCGCACCCCCGAGAGCAAAGCCCAAGGACTCATACCGCTCGACATCGACATCGTTGTCTGGGACGAGCAAGTAATCAAAGAGCGAGACATGGAATTTGAATACATGAAGTTGGGCATGAAGCTACTCAAGGAGAAATAAAGAAGAATAATACAAGCTATCACAAAGGCTATGAAAAATCTACTTTGGACGATTTCTACCATTGTACTATTATTGTGTGGCACAAATGCCACAGCACACGATTTTGAGGTAGACGGATTTTACTACAACATTATAAGCAACGACGACAATTGGGCTGAGGTTACTTATAGAGGCAACACTGCGCTTGAATATCAAGATGAGTATACCGACGATATTGCAATACCCAACATGGTAGAGTATAACGGTTGTGTGTATGCTGTAACATCACTAAATGACAGTGCGTTTTACCACTGCTCAAAGATTACTTCTACAACTATTCATGACGGGATAACATCGATAGGCGACGCAGCCTATGAGGGATGCTCGGCACTACACTATGTAGAGTACAACGCCACAAGGTGCAACACAGGCGCTTATGTATTCGCCCTATGCAACAAACTCGAAACCATAAAGATAGGACATCAGGTAAAGAGCATTCCCGGGGGCTTGTTCAGTGGCTGTAGGGGCGTAACAGAGCTTACAATACCCGACAATGTAATGACTATAGGAAATGGTGCTTTCTCGGGATGCACCGGGCTACAAACACTGACTATAGGCAACGGTACAACATCGATAGGCCTATATGCATTTAAAGACTGTATTGCTCTACAAGATATAGTTTGGGGCAGCAAGGTTACTGCAATAAACCGCTCGACCTTTGAGAACTGCTCGGCCATCACGCGCATAAGCCTACCCAACCGAGTTTCTACAATAGACGAAAGCGCCTTTAAAAATTGTAGCGCTCTACGACACATCTATCTACCCAATAGTGTGATAGAGATAGGCGAATATGCCTTTACAGGGTGCTGTTCGCTCGACAGCATTGTTATCCCCAGCCGCATTACTCGCATCGAGACAGGAACATTCAAAGATTGTACCTCGCTGTCGAGCATTGTCATCCCCGAGAATATTACCAAAATAGGCAACTACGCTTTCTACAACTGCATAGGCCTGAAGGAGATAAACTCACAAGCCATCAACCCGCCCACAGTATCGGCCGAAACATTTTATAATATAGACCGAAATATACCGCTCTATGTACCCACTGCAAGTGTTGCTTTGTATCAATCGGCTGCATATTGGAGCGAGTTTGACAACATTACCGAGTACCAATCGGGCATTGTAAGCACAAACACCAACAATCACATCACAATAACTACCAACGGTGGTATACTAAACATAGAAGGTTGCACTCCCAATGCCATTGTAAACATTTACACAACCAATGGCACACTCCTACACAGCCTAAAAGAAAGCCACGCAACAGGCATTGCCCTGCCACGTGGCATATATCTCGTACAGATAGGTAACTCTATCGAGAAAGTGGTATTCTAATTCTACAAAGCTTGTAAACGACGACGGAATGCTATAGCTATATTGCGACGAGCATAGTCATTAACAGAAACAAAGGTTGTTCTTCTCATCAGCTCTTCAAGTGACATTTCAAACAAGAGCTTTGCCAAGCACTCATCTGCAAAAGAGTTTGACACAACCTCTACTCCATCAAAATCGAGTATTACTTTGTCATTTTCTCTAATGAGAGGCAGTAAGGTTTCACGCACTTTGGCTCCAAGCAGCCTGGTTCCAAGAGCACTGTTTACTTCCTTAAACTTAAAAACCACATTCATATATCATTCCTTTCTATTCAATCCGAAAAATACTACCATAAATTATCCAAATCATCTTCCATACAAAATGTATCATTATATTGAGCCTCACAATCCGTTCTATTATCAACAACTTCATTGGGGTCAATCTCACGATTAGAATGTAATTCTAAATAAATTATGGTACCACTCCATTTTTTCTCGTGACACACACATGTGTCAACACCATCATATATCAATTTATACTCTCCGGAATGGACTTCCAATCTTATACCCACATTCTTTATCAAACGTGCAGTAGAATATAAGCCAAAACCCATTCCTTTACCGTCAGTCACGCCATCTTCTATACATATCTTGACAGCCTCTTCTTCCGTAACATGTGCATACTTTTCATTGACACGCAATGAATTAGCCACGCCAACACCATCATCGGCTACAAGTATTTGTATTTTGCTATTTTCGGGCAAATAACACATTATAGCCGTTCCACATTGTCTTTCAGAATGTGTTAAGACATTATCCAACACTTCATAAAAGCAATAACTAAGTGACTGTAATACACTTATCTCAATATCCGGCTTACTATTTAACAAACCAACAATATCATTGTATGTATTATAAATAGTATCTGAATCAAATACTTCAATCATTGGAGATGAATAACTATCTCCAAAATAACGATTTATGAGTCTATCTATATTCATCACCGCAAATATAATATAATATTCTTACAAAAGACATGATTATCAATCTTTTTTCCAAAAGATTGACGACAGCAACCATTAACATCACATTCCATTTTATATTTATATTTGTTAATTTTTGTTATTATTAAAACATTATTAGTGTCCGATAATTCTAATCGAAAATTACCTACCACACTCCGGTCATTTTAGCACCTTATAGTTATCACAATAATACCACGCCCCGCGAAGTCGAAGACCAAGCGGGGCGTGTTGTGTTATGGGTTGTTATCCTTGCGTCAGTGCGAAATCATGTGCCGAAGCGGCTGTCGCAGTTTATTACCTCATAAGACACAATGTCTTATGCCAAGGCAAGGATAAGGATTTGAGCTGTGAGGATGCGCAAGAACATGGTGAGCGGATATACCGTTGTATAGGCTACCGAGGGGGCATCGTTGTTGGCTACTTTGTTGCTATAGGCAAGTGCGGGGGGATCGGTGCAAGCTCCCGACATGAGACCCATGATGGTATAATAGTTGAGCTTGTAGTATCCACGAGCTACCGAACCTACGATAAGCAGCGGAATGAGGGTGATGAGGAAGCCCCACAATACCCACATGAGACCACCTTTCATGATAGTGCTTACAAATTCACCACCGGCACCGATACCTACGCTGGCAAGGAAGAGGCAGATACCTACCTCGCGCAACATGAGGTTGGCGCTTGTAGAGGTGTAGGTGGTGAGGTGCATCTTGTGGCCAAAGCGACCTATGAGGATGGCTATGATAAGGGGACCACCGGCAAGACCCAACTTCAAGGGCACTGGCATACCGGGCACTGCGAAGGGCATGCTACCAAACACGATACCTACCATGATACCAATGAAGATGGTAAAGAGATTGGGGTGGTTGAGGTGCTTCATCGAGTTGCCTAACTTCTCGGCCAAGCGGTCGATGTCTTCGTTCTTACCCACTACGGTAACAAGATCACCCATTTGCAAGGCGAGGTTGGGGCTGGCAAGAAGGTCTACACCTGCACGAGTCACGCGGGTAACGTTGAGGCGATAACCCATGCGCAAGCGCATAGAACCCAATTTGCGACCGTTATACTCCTCCTTCGATACCAATATGCTGCGCGATACAACGGGTGCTTGTATAGCCTCCCAGTCCATCTCTACCTTGGGGCCGATAAAGGCTGTCAAGGCCTCTTCGTCCGACTCCGAGAGTACGCAGAGCAAGAGGTCTTTGTCCTCGATTACAGTAGTAGAGTTGGGAATGATTACCTCGTCGTTGCGCTTGATGCGCGATACAACGAAGTTGCGGTTTATCATCGTTGCCAACTCGCTGAGTGTGCGACCTACGATGAGCTTATTCTCGATGCTGTAGGTGATAATGTGGGGAGCCAATTGGCTGTCGTTTTGCTCACGCTCTATTTGCTCGGTCTCCTCATTAAACTTCACACGGAAGATGGCGCGAATGATGATCATGGCCAAGATAATGCCCACAACGCCCAAGGGATAGGCTACGGCATATCCGAGCGCAAGTTGGGGTACTTGTGTGATGACGCCCTCGGTATACAATTGGTTGAGAGCTTGCTCTGCTGCACCCAAACCGGGGGTGTTGGTGATGGCACCCGAGAGGATACCTACAATCATGAGACCGATGCTATCGTCGAAGAAGTAGATAACAAGCGCTACAACGATGTTGAGTGCAATGATTGCCATTGCCATCATGTTGAGCTTGATACCTTCGCTCTTGAATGATGCAAAGAAACCAGGTCCGACTTGCAGACCGATAGAGAATACAAAGAGTATAAGACCAAACTCTTTGACAAAGTGGAGAATCTCACCATCGACACCGAGGCCGAAGTGTCCCAACAAAATGCCCACGAAGAGCACAAAGGTAACACCAAGAGAAACGCCAAAAATCTTGACACGTCCCAGCAATACACCGGCCGCAATTACCAAGGCATAGAGAAATGCCGTATGTGCGATAGATGTACCACAGATGAGGTCAGTAAACCATTTCAATTCCATTGTCCTGATTTTAGTGTGGTTTGTTATTAAAAACTGATAATTATTTTCGTGGTGCAAAGGTAGATAAAATAAGCGTCTCAATCAACAAAAGCCCGTTTTATATTTTTTCACCGTTACGAAAACGTTATCTTTGTAGTTGTTAATAACACAAAAAAGATGAAGCGACTTGTAATATTTGACCTCGATGGTACACTGCTTGACACTATCGAAGACCTTGCCGTATCGACCAACTATGCCCTTGGCGAGTGTGGATATCCCTTGCACGAGGTGAACGAATATCCGCATTTTGTGGGTAATGGTATAAGTAAACTCATAGAACGTGCCTTGCCGGCCGAAGCTCGTACTACCGACGAGATAGCGCGTGTAATGCAGGTGTTTATGTCGTACTACGACGCACACAGCGCCGACTATACCCATCCATACGCCGGTGTAGAGGCGTTGCTCACGACACTACACGAGCGAGGTGTGATGCTGGCTGTGGCGTCGAACAAATACCACAGTGCCACGTTGCAGATTGTGGCACACTACTTCCCCACTATACCTTTTGTAGCCGTGCTGGGACAGCGTGACGATGTGCCCAAGAAGCCCCATCCGGCCATTGTACACGAAATACTTGCCACAGCCAACGTGGAGGCGCATGAGGCGCTGTATGTGGGCGACTCCGATGTCGATATGCACACAGCATCATCGGCCGGCGTAGAGTCGGTGGGAGTTACTTGGGGTTTTCGTCCCGAAGAGTGCCTGCGCGAGGCAGGTGCATGCCACATCATACATCGCGCCGAGCAACTCTTGCAGTGGCTGTGAGGCTATAAGCCCGGTTCTTTATCTACATCGAAGCCTTGCTCGCGATAGTAGGCCATCGTGTGCTTGCCTATCGACTCGTCGTAGTAATCGACCATCTGTTGGCTCCAGGGTATGTATCGTGCAAGGGTATGGCTCTCGTTGTGACGGCCTATTTGGTCGTCGTATTTCTCCAATTTCTCTGCCACGCCATTGTCGCTGTAGTAGTTGTGGTGTATAAATAGCGACTGCTCTTGTTTGGGACGCTTGTCGGGTATCTCACGCGGGTATCCTATTGTGAGTCCGCACACAATGGCAGTATCTTGGGGTAACTTGAGTAGTCGCGACAGCTCCTCGGGGGCAGCAGTGCGTATATAGCCTATGCAACAGCAACCAAGTCCCAATCCCTCGGCCATGATGCGTGCATTGCTCATGGCTATGGTGGCATCAATAGCACCTACAAGTATGCCGTCGAGCGTATGCTGTATGGGTTGTAGTTGCAATCCCTTGGCTTGTGCATAGACATCCATCTTGTGATAGTCGCTCACAAATACAAGAAATAGCGCACAGGTCTTTATCTGCTTTTGCTTGGTGAGCTCGTAGATTTGCTCTTTCAGTTCTTGGTCTTCAATAGCAATCACGCCGAACTGTTGTCCGTTGTGGCTGGTAGGCGAGGTAGTGATGGCATCATATATGAGTTGCTTCTTCTCGTCTTCTATAGCCATGCGCTCGTAGCGTCGCACCGAGCGTCTTTCCAATATCGTTTCTACAATGTTTTTCATAGATTTATGAGGTATTTTATTCATTTTACAATACAATATGCATCAAGCAACAAGGCTTGACTGTGCAAATGTATATACGCACAAGGTTAAATGCAAGCAAATTGTATAAAATATTCTAAAACAAACGGTAAATAGCACCCATTTTTTGTGGGGATTACATCTTATATATAGACAACAACTCCCCAATCGCGCGACCGGGGAGTTGTTATATGGTAAAATATAGGATATGAGCTAAATTACACTGAGTAATTCTAATTCAATAAACTTAAATCAATATCCGGAACTATTACCTCAGCAAGTTTATCCTTAATAAGGAATCCCATATAGAGCGGGATTGTAAGTACCCCTTCTTCGCGCCCTACATTATATACACCCAATTTAATCGCATTATTAACATGATAAACGCTTTTGTTCTTTAGCACCGTATTTAAGCTTTTTGCTTTGCCCGATTTCGCTTTAATCTCAAGCACTACACATTCGCCTTTGTATCTCACAAGAAAATCCAGTTCGAGACCACTATCCTTCTGGAAATAATACAACTTTTGTCCACTCTTACACAGGAAATCGGCCATAAGATTCTCAAATATAGCACCTTTATAGCCCAAAAGATTTCCTTTGAGAATATCGGCCTGTGTGCCATAGTCCAGCATAGCAATAAGCATACCAATATCCGTAGTGTATAACTTAAAGCAATCCTTTATCGAATTGCCCTCAAGAGGCAACTCCGTAATCTGTGTATTATAACATCTTCTTACCAAGCCTGCATCCTCAAGCCATTGGATACTACCTATATATTGAGACGACCGCCCTCCTTTTCGCACTATAGAATACTGAAATTTCTTATTCTCTTTGGCCAATTGTTTTGGAATGGACTCAAAGCACTCTCTGATTCGCGATTTGTCGGCATCATCTGCATACTTAATCATATCCTCCTCATATTCTGTAATAAGGCTGCGCTGCATCTTGTATGTGAGATCGATATTTTTTGTTTCAAGAAATGTATTAACCACCTCAGGTAGGCCACCAACTATGACATATCTGTACAACAGTTCCATCATTACCTTATGAACGCCATCTGGAACGACAGTCTCACTCTCAAAACAAGCTTTTACCGAGTCAATAACCTGTTCGTTGATACCATTTGCCCACAAAAACTCCTCAAAATCCAAAGGATACATTTCTACCACCGTCTCATACCCTACAGGTATAGAGTCTTGACCATCCGCTTTATTCTTTTCACTTTTACCATATCCTCTTACACCCAAGAGCGAACCTGTGGCAATGATATCAAAACGGCCATCTATTTGGAATGACTTTAATGCAGTTCGTGCTTCTCTACACTCCTGAATTTCGTCAAGAATAATGCAAGTTTTTCCTTTAACAAAACGACTGCCGGGTAACAGAGCCGATAAGTTGAGAATAATGGTATCAACATCTATACTACCGGTAAAGGCCGACTTTTTATCAGGATCAAGAATAAAGTTTATATAAACCACACTCTCAAAATTCTCTTTCGCGAATTTCTGAACAATGTATGTTTTTCCGCATTGTCGGATACCTTTTATCACAAGCGGCTTTCTATTTTTAGAGTTCATCCACTCTGCCAATACAGACTCTATTTTTCTTTTAAGCATCGTTTTTATTATTTTTCCACTGGCAAACATACACTTTTTCGAGCGAAAAAACAACAGCACAATACACTTTTTCGACCGAATATTTGTCGACTATTACATTTTTTCAAGCGAATAACTAAGCTTTGCTACACTTTTTCCAACGAATAATTGAACCTTAATACACTTTTTCGACCGAAAGAGAAACATACAACCTTGATAAAAGGTGCGTTTTCCTATAATACAACTATTAAAAAAAAGCGTTTATCAGCTCCTGTGCGGTGGGGTATGTGCAAAAAAGAAAGTGTGGAGCCGATTCTCGTTTATCTATGTGACGGTTGTGGAAAGACCTTAGCAGTAATAAACGATGCAATACCCCACACTTGGATAGTATGAGGTACATGCACAGAACGTGCATAGTTGCCACACAACTATACAAGCAATGAGTGCCATTCGTTGTCCTACTGCTTTGAAAACTTCCACATTTTCACATAAGAACAAAAGCGAAAAACACTTTCATTAATAAAATGTAAACCTTACTCCGCAGGGGGATAAGGATGTACAAATATAATGTTTTTTTCGCAAATAATGAATAGCACCCATTTTTTGTGGGGATTGCATCTTATATATAGACAACAACTCCCCAATCGCGCGACCGGGGAGTTGTTATATGGTGAGGAAAAATTGCTATCTCTTACTTTGTGCGACGCACCGAGCGGACGGGGGCGTTGCTACTTGAGCTTGAGCTCGATGACTTCTGTGCCTTGGGCTTTGAGCTCTTTTGCTTGGCTCCGCTACGCGATGAGCGCGACTCGGTTTTACTCTCTTTCTTCTCGGTTTTCTTTACCGAGCGTTTCTTGTCGTCTTTGGCTTCGGTTGCTGTAGCATCACCGCCTTCGGCCTCGGCTTTGGCCTCTTCGATGGCTGCTTTCTCCTCGGGGGTGAGCACCCAAAGTCCTTTTTCGAACGAATCCAATGTCTTCTCTATGCTGTCTTGTGCATGGCGCAAGAGCGAGTCGGTGGGATATTGTTGCATGAGTGACTGGTTGCGCAGGTTGCGTGTCTTGTAGATGTCGCCATCGTACATGGCCATCTTGAAGTAGTCGTCGTAGCTGTGTTGCATGACTTGGTTGGCATCGCCGGTGATGATGTACTGTTGAGCCAAGTAGGGACGAATATCGTCATATTTGAGCCAGAACATGGGGTAACGCAAGGGCTCGCCACCAAAGTCGCCACTGCGGTGCAACACGGGGCAAATGGCTTCAATCATAACATCGTAGCGCGATGTACCGCGATTGAAGGCGCACTTCTCGATAAGGTAGTATGACAGTACCTCGTAGCAGGGCACGTCGCTCTCGTCGATGACAAAGAGAGGGTTTTTCTCGGTGCTACCCTTTTGCTCGGTATAGAGTATAGAGAAGCGATCGAGCATCTCGCGTACATTGACCTTGTACTTGTCGGTAAATACTTCACGACCGTCGAGGTACTCGTAGGCTGTAACCTTGTTGTCGGCAAGGAGGCGGAGAAGTATACGGAAGAGGTTTTGAAGGTCTTCGGTAGGATCCTCGGGATAGTAAAGCGGGAGGTTGGCATCCTTGGTGAGGTCGAGTTGGCGATATACGACACGCATCCAGGGAATATCTTTCTCGGCCGACGAGTTGGGCTCGTAGAGACCCTTGGCGCGCACTGAGAGGTTGTTCTCGGTTTCGTTTTTCTTGGCAGCCACATCATTGTCGGCACGGCGCACGACCTGTGCATCGGTTGCTGCGACAGTGAGCATTGAGATAGCTACAGTGGCGATGAGAGCACGTAACATTTTCATAATATATATATGTTTATATGCGTTTATCTTGGTTTATCAGTTTACAATAACTTCTATGGGCGAGAGGTCGCGGGTGATGCCGTCGGGACCTATAGCCTTGATGTTTGATATATAGAAGCGTTTGCCTCGGCTCAAGCGGTTGATAGCATCGCCTTGACGTTTCGAGAAGTTGGGACCTTCCGACTTTTCGAGCAGAGCATTACCCATCTGGTCGAAGGTAACGAGCTCGAAGCTCAAGACGTTGAACGACACGTTTACCAATCCGTCGTCGATAGCAGCACCGAGGGTTGTCACACCGCGCAAGAGGCCCTTAGAGAAGGGCTTGCCACCCTTGTAGTGGAGTTCTTGTCCGTTGGCATCCTTGTAGGGTATGTAGGGTGTGGGGTCGGGCAAGCGACGTACACGGAAGGCTGTAGTAGCTACGGTTTGTGTGTGTCCGTCCATTGTTGCCGTTACGGTAATTACAGCATCTTCGCCTACGTTGGCAGGCTTGGCCTCCCACAAGTCGCCATTGCGAGTGAGCGTACCGTTGGTCATTGTAGCTTGGACAGCGTTGTTGGGGATACCGGGTACCGATATACTCACGGGGTTGGAGATACCGGCATACATTACGTTCATCATCGTTGCCGATACAGTAGCCGAGGGCTCGATAACGGTGTAGCTCGATGTGAAGTCGTGGCGGGTCGTAGTACCGTCGCCGTGAGGCACTTCGAGGTAGCCGTTGTAGTCGTATACACCTGTAGAACCGCATAATACCTCATAAAGACCGTCTTTGTCGAGGGGCAATTGGTTGCCATTGACATAGATATTGGGCACTTGTGTGGTATCGATAGCAGCCAATACGATGTTGGCACTGTACTTGCCACCTCGTATGATAACCTTAGAGTTGGGTATCACAAAGGCATCGAGCTTGTTTACACGCACGTCGCTGGCATCGATATTGGTAATGAGTGTGTTGAGAGCCATTTGCTCTACATACAACACATCGCTCTGCATCTTGGTGAGGATGGTAACAGCCGCTATGACGGGCATATTCTCAAAAAGAGTAGTCTCCCAAGCGATGGGATTGATTTGCTCGGCACGCGAGTTGATAGTGGTAGACAAGCACTCCTCGACGGTAGCCTTCTTGATAGAATCGGGCATGAGGTTGCTCACATAAGTACGATATGTGCTTATAGACTCGCGCAGGCGACCACCATGACGCATAGAGGGCGACAACATGACATACGATGCAGCCTCAAGGTCGTCTTGGCTCTTGATATTCTTCACATCGGCATCTTTGCCATCGGCTTTCTGCACGATGATGAGTTTGAGCGAGTCGATATAGTTATAGAGTTGGGTAGTGCGCTCGCGCAATTCGAGCGACTCCTTATACCACACGCCACCCTTTTCGGGGTTTTGCTCGTTGAAGTCGGCAAGTTGCTGATACAACGCATCATTACGTGCCGAAGCCGTAGCTGTGGTACGACCCAAACCCTCTTCGACTTGACGAAAACCGTTGAGCACATCGCTCGACACGTTCAACGCCAACATCGCAGTCAAGACGATATACATGAGGTTTATCATCTTCTGACGAGGGGTGAGTTTTGTGCTATTTCCTGCCATAGGAGTTATGCGTTTTCTTCGGTTGTGGTTGTATTATTTTTCTCGGGCTCTTGGGCTGCGGGTTGAGGTTGAGCCACGGTAGCAGCCATAGGATGATACATATTGATAGTCATCGCAGTAATCATCTTCTCGTATACCGAGTTGAGTTGTTGTATGTATTGAGTCATCTTCTCGGTCTCGCGGCAGTAGCGGTCGCTATCGCCCATGGCCGACTCATACATGCGACTGATATTCTTGATACCCGAGTTTACACGATCTATATTGTCGAGTTGCGAGCTCACG
The DNA here is from genome assembly GCA_017555825.1 of Bacteroidaceae bacterium. Lineage (GTDB taxonomy): Bacteria > Bacteroidota > Bacteroidia > Bacteroidales > Barnesiellaceae_A > Barnesiella_A. The sequence continues at coordinate 76,501 of JAFZFQ010000021.1, forward strand.
CTCTTCAACTGTATCTCGTAGATGGTATTCAAGCCATTGATATTGCGATTGAGTGTCTCCATTTGCTCTACATAGCCGGTAGATTGCTCGTTGAGGCCATCAGAGTTGGAAGTGATGGCTTGGTATGAGTTGAGCAAAGTATTGGATACTTGAGTGAGCGACTCGGTAGCTGTGCGCAATTGATCCATTTGAGCCGAAATAGCAGCCAACTGCGACAAGTATTGTTGAGTAGCATCGGTGAGCTCGGCCATGCGCGAGAGCTGATCGGCAGCAGCCGACATCTTTTGGATGCTTTCGCTGAGGCTCTTTGAGTCCTCCTCGCTGAGATCGATACCCTCGGGTATACCCACAGCACGACGAGCGTCGGTAGGAGTTACTTGCACACCGCCGGCATGGTCGATGTTAGCGCCACCTACTACACCACCTACTACGCCACCTTCGGGAGCGGCATTGATGATTACAGTACCGCCGTTGCCACCAACGATACCGCCACCGCCACCACCAAATTGCGGACGGTCTTCTTTGTCGCGTGTAGCAAGTACAGGAAATACATCTTCCCAATGGTACGACTTGCCGGGATTATCGAATGCCGAGAGGATAAACATCACAACCTCGGTACCCATACCCAACGACAAGAGGAAGTTGCCACCAGGAAGGTGAAGAATCTTGAAGAGTGCACCCCAAATAACGACGGCAGCACCTATACTATATGCAAAGTTGAAAAAACGTTGTCCGTTTTCGCTCGACAAAAATTCGGCGACTTTACTTTTATATTTTTTATATTTTCCCATTTTATTTTTCCTAAACGAAGTTTGACGTTACATTTATTTACCACGGCCTTTGGCAAAGCCCACTTGGGTGCGCACACAGCGGAAGCCGATGTATGAGCGTTGCTCGTTTTGATACTCCCACATGCGGAGGTCGGCGCGCACATAGTGCGACACATCTTTCCACGAGCCACCACGCACGATTTTACGTTTCATGCGATAGGGGTCCTCCTTGGCAGCATTATACTTATACTCGGGGTTCATATCGCTGGTGATGTGGCTCAGAGCCTCGTTGTATGAGGTTGAAGTCCACTCCGACACGTTACCTGCCATGTCATAGAGACCAAAGTCGTTGGGGGTATATGTACCTACACGGGCAGTGATAAGGTGTCCGTCGCGCACATAATCGCCATCGCCGGGCTTAAAGTTGGCATAGAAGCAGCCACGGTCATCGACCGACTCTTCGCCACTCCAGGGATACATATTCTTGCTATCGCCCATGCGAGCTGCAAACTCCCACTCGGCCTCGGTAGGCAAGCGATAGGGTTCTACGATAACAGGGTTGTTGCCCAACGATGCTACATAGAATTGTGTACGCCATTGGCAGAAGGCATTGGCTTGATCCCACGACACACCCACTACAGGATAGTCGTTGTAGCCCGCATGTGCAAAGTACATGCGCACATAAGGCTCGTTGTAGGCATTGTCAAAGTCATTTATCCACACAGTAGTGTCGGGATATATATTAACAATGTATGTATTCAAGAAATCATACTCGCTCGATAGCTGGCGAGTGATGGTTTCGCGATGTATCTTACCCTCATCATCGATGTAGGCAGTATCTTTCGAGATCATTATAATCTCGTTATAGTCTACAGGCACATCGGTATTGAGGTTGCGCAACTCGGGGTTGAGGCGGTTGCGACGCTTCGAGGCCTCGGTGTAGTCATACACCTCATAGCGGTAGTTGAGCTGAGCCACATCGAGCTCCTTGCGACCTGTAATGGGGTTGATGCGATATACACTCTCTATAGCGCGAGCCTCATCTTCGTTGGGGTTGCGCCAGGGTATAGCCTTGTTCCAGTTGAGATAGGGCTTAATAGGATTACCCTCTTTGTCCTCCTCAATCTTGAACACCTCGTTGCCACCGTATGCGGGGTCGGCAAGGCGCTCGCGGATGATAGAGTCGCGCACCCAGAATACAAATTGCTTATACTTCGAGTTGGTAATCTCAGTCTCGTCCATGTAGAAAGCATCTACCGAAATGCCATGAGCATCCTTGGCAACGCCCCACACGCTATCTTTCTCGGCAGGTCCCATTTTGAAAGCACCACGGCTCACCAATACCATACCGTATGGAGCCGGCTCGGCCCACGACATGCCACCAACACCGGTCACTTCGCCCGAGTTTTGGTTGCTCGGGGCACATGCTACCAACAGTGTTGCAGCGGCGATTAAGAACATCAAACTTCTTTTCATAACTTACAGTATACGAATACTTTTATGTTTGGTTTTATTTTTATCTGATAAATCGAGTTTCAAGCTATATCCTACAAATACCTCATGGCTACCACTACTTGCTTTGAGCACTGCTGTGACGGGCAAATCATACGAATATCCGAGGATGAATCCCTTAAATTCGGCACCCAACATGATAGAGACCGCATCGTTCCATCGGTAGCCTAAACCACCCCAGAAGAGCTTGTTATAACGCACTCGCACCGTCGCTTCGGCTGTAAACACGTTCAAATCGGTCGATACCAATATTGAGGGCTGTACTTCATATAACGGATTTCTTAAAGGTATATTGCCTCCTGCCATAAAATAAAATTGGCGGGGCACAAAAAATTCATATCCATTGTCGTTTTGCGAGCCACTATCCTGGTATCGCACAGTGGGCTCGGTGAGGTGCGTAGCCGAGAGTCCCACATGAAAATTGGGGTGCACATAATATATACCAAAGGCCGCATCAAATGCCATGCCCGACACCTCGGTAGTAGGTATATCCTCGTCCTCGCCGGGAGGTGTGTGGTGATCGCTGCTGGGTATCTCCACCTTTGAGCCATCAAATTTCTGGTCGACAAGACCAAGTTGCACACCAAAGCACAGGTAGCTCTTCTTGATTTTGAGCTTATAGGCATATTGCGCACCAAAGACCATGTTGGAGAAAAGACCCTCCTGTGTGCTGCTGAAGGCAACACCTATACCATGATGACCACCCAAGAAGCGCAACGGCATGTCGGCACGACCCCAGAACGACGACGGTGCACCCTCGATGCCCAACCACTGCTGGCGAGTACCGGCCAAGATGTTCATCTTGTCGCCCTGACCCGTAGCACCGGCATTGTAATACGACGGTGCAGCCCAATATTGCGAGAGCTGAATATCGGTCTGCGCTTGCACCACAAAGGGCACTACACACAGTGTGGCAAGGATAATATGTCGTAATATATGGCGCATGTTGCTACTTTATACCATATATTATAACTGCAAAAAGTGGAGAAAATTGTATCGACATAATTTTTTTGTTGCAGATAGGCATAAAATGGAGCTATACCGGCCTATATACGCCGCCGGGGAAGGCTACGACGCAGCCTTTGAACTCCAGCTCGACGAGCATGGCCGATAGTGTGGCGATGGGGGTGTTGAGTTCTATTGCCATGCGGTTTATTTGGCCTTCGCCTTGGTTGGCAAGGTAGTGCATGATGTTTTGCTCGTCGGGGGTGAGGTTGGCAGTATCTACTACCGATAGTGATGCTTGCGTGGGTGCTGCCTTACGAGTAGCCCATCCCATAGCTTCTATGAGGTCGTCGGCACAGGTTATTAAGGCAGCTTTGTTGTTGCGTATGAGTTGGTTGCAACCCATAGAAGAGAGGTCACCAACCCTACCCGGCAAGGCAAACACATCGCGATGATAGTCGCCGGCTACTGTGGCGGTAAAGAGCGACCCACCCTTCAAGCCCGACTCTACCACAACCACCGCATCGGCAAGTCCGGCAACGATGCGATTGCGTGCCAAAAAGAAGCCTTTGTGCGTAATTTGTTGCGATGTGTATTCGGTGAAGAGTCCGCCTTGCTCAAGCATCTCGATAGCTGTATTGCGATGTACCGATGGATATATCGTATTTAGGCCATGAGCCAATACGGCCGTGGTGGGCAGTCCATAGCGCAAGGCTGCGCGGTGTGCAGCAACGTCTATACCATAGGCCAATCCGCTCACTATCAACGTGTCGGGACATGTATCGGAGAGCTCTTTTACCAATGTTTCTACAAAATTCTTGCCATAGGGCGTGGCATGGCGCGTACCTACAATACTCACTACATGAGGTGCTTGCAAGGCGGTACTATTGCCCTTGTAGTAGAGCATGAGGGGCGCATCGTCACACTCAAGCAGGCGTTGCGGATAGTCGCTATCGGTGAAAAAGAGTGGTGTAATACCTTTGTTACGAATAAATGTCACCTCGTCGCTTGCCACACGCAAGGCACGACCTCGCTCTTCTTGCGAGAACAACGAGCTGTTGCAACCCACAAGGTCGCTCAACTCGTGAGGCGTAAGGGTAAAGAAAGCCGACACATCGCCTACTTGCTGCAACAGACTCTCGGCCAGCAGGCGATTCATGCCCTTGATGCTCGCCAAGGCTATGCGGTAGCGTAGTTGTTCGTCGGCAAAGGTATCCATGCGTTACTCTCCGTTGATGAGCTTGTTGTAATAGGGAGCAAATTCGTCGCCACGTGTGGGGCGACCGTTGCGGGTAAATACCGTGTCGACAACAGCCTTTACACAGCACTCGCCGGTAGTCTTTACAATCTCTTGGTAGAAGACATATCGCACACCTTCGCGACGCACATATAGGCGCGACAAGAACGACTCGCCACTGCGCAAGGGCGTTTTATAGTGTATCTCTACGCGTGTAACCACAGGAGCAATGCCTTGCGATACCAACTCGCCAAAACCGGGCCCCATCGACAACATAAACTCGTGACGGGTATGTTCGAGGTAGTGCTGATAGTTGGCATTATTGACTATACCCTCGATATCGAGTTCATAGTCGCGCACTTTAAATTCAAGTTCGTATATAAACGGGGCTTCCATATCTTACTGCTCGTCGGTTATATCTTCGTAGTGTTGAAACAAGAAGTCGTTATAAGGGAAACGTTGTGTGTGTATCTCCTTGACACGTTGGTAAAGCATCGCCTTCAACTCCTCGATATTGTCGCGCTCAACGGCCGAGATAAAGATACAGTTCTCGTTCATCTTGGCCATCCATGTTTCGCGTAGCTCGTCGAGCGAAATGTTTTCGCGGGTGCGAGGTGTGAGGTCGTCGGCAGCCTTTTCGACGTAGGTAAAGGCATCTATCTTGTTAAATACAATAATCATAGGCTTGTCCTCGTTGGGGCAGATGTCGTGCAAGGTGCGATTTACCACCTCGATTTGCTCCTCGAAGGCAGGGTGCGAAATATCTACCACATGCACCAACATATCGGCCTCGCGTACCTCATCGAGGGTAGACTTGAACGAGTCGACCAAGTGAGTAGGCAGCTTGCGTATGAAACCGACGGTATCGGAAAGCAAGAAGGGCAAGTTGTCGATAATAACCTTGCGCACAGTGGTGTCGAGGGTAGCAAAGAGTTTGTTCTCGGCAAATACCTCCGACTTGCTGAGCAAGTTCATCAATGTCGATTTACCCACGTTGGTATATCCTACAAGCGCCACGCGCACCATTTTACCACGATTTTTGCGTTGTATAACCTTTTGGCGGTCGATACTGCGCAACTCCTCTTTGAGGCGCGAAATGCGGTCGAGAATGATACGACGGTCGGTCTCGATCTGAGTCTCACCGGGACCACGCATACCGATACCACCACGTTGGCGCTCCAAGTGAGTCCACAAGCGAGTGAGTCGAGGCAATAGGTATTGATATTGAGCAAGTTCTACTTGAGTCTTGGCATTAGCAGTCTGTGCACGAAGGGCAAAAATATCGAGAATGAGCGTTGTACGATCAAGGATTTTCACTTGCAACTCGCGCTCTATATTTTGCAACTGTTTGGGAGACAATTCGTCATCGAATATCACCAAACCCACGCCACCATCTTCGTCCTCGGCACGCATTTCGATATAATCTTTTATCTCTTGCAACTTACCTGTACCAACATAGGTGCGAGTATTGGGATAGTCGAGACGTTGCAAGAAACGACGCTCGGGTTGAGCACCTGCCGTCTCGGCAAGAAAAGCAAGCTCATCGAGATACTCGTTGGTCTTGGCCTCATTCTGACTCGCAGTAATAAGACCTACAAGAATGGCGCGTTCGCTCGCCATCTGGGTATGGATAAAATCTTTCATCTATGATATTTTACACTTATAAGGCGCAAAGATAGTGATTATTTCTTACATTTGCATATCACAACTCACACTACACTATCATGCTCAAGAAACTCTGTTTATTTCTCGCAATAATTACAGCGCTTACTTCGTGCGAGCGCATTGAGAAAATAGAAAGCGACATCAACGACCTACAAAATCGCCTCGACAGCCTCGAACTGCGCGTAACAGATATCGAAAGTGCTATAGATATTTTTGAGGAACTACATGCCAATGGAGCTCTTATCAACAGCATAGAGCCCTCGGACGAGCAAGCCGGCAGTTGGGTTATCACTTTGTCCGACGGTCGTGTCATGCAAGTATACAATGGCGACCCCAAGAGCCACACACCCTACCTCAAGATAGACCAAGAGGGCTACTGGTGCTTGTCGTATGACAACGGTGCTACCTTTACACGCATCATGGACAACAATGGCGAGCATGTAAAAGCCCCCGTTTCTATGTATATAACCACCGACGAAGAGGGTTACTACATGTTTGTAATACACTATGCCAACGACCCCGATAGTGTAATAGACATCATAAAAACATCGCACACATCCGATCCATCAAAGATTATACACTCTATCACACAGAGCGACATAGACCACTCTATAACCATCACAATGGCCGATGGTAGTAGCTTTACATTCGACAAAGAGTATATCATGCCCACCAGCATTGCCATACTCTCTACCCGACCGGTTATATTGGCATCGGGCTCTACGGCAAGCATCGAGTTCAGAGTCAATCCCTCCAATGCACTATTCAACTACAACATTGCATCCGATTCGTGCCAAATTGCACTCGACTGCATCGCCACAACTCGCGCCGGCTCGTATGTTACCACTCCTACCAACTATAAGCTGAAGGCTGTAGAGCAAGTATACAACGAACAAGGTGTAGCAAAAGAGGGACAATATCGTGCTTATATCGAAGACCTCAACATATCGACACTATACGACGAAGATGCAACCCTCGTGCTCTCTGTAGACAATTCTACAGGAACACCCGTGCAGATTTCGTCATCGGCATTTGGCATAAAATATACCGGCAACATCTTCACCGCCTTTGCATTCCTCAAAGAGAACAACCCCTCGCTTCCGGAGGATATGTATATCAACATCGACAACAACTTCAACTACACCCATTGCACACCCTATAACACCGATTTAGACAAGCTCGTAGCCACATTTGAGACCAATGGCGAGAAAGTATTGGCAAACAACATTGAGCAGATAAGTGGCGTAAGTACCAACGACTTTAGCAACCCGGTTGTATACACCATCATATCGAGCAACGGCGAGGTAAATCGTTACACCATCAAGATTGTCAAGTCGGACCTTCCTGTGCTCTACATCAACACACCCAATGCAGCAACTATCCCCAACAAATATCAAGATTGGCTGGGCGACTGCACCATGCGCCTCTACAATAGCGACGGCAGCATAGACTATGACGGAACAACCAACATAAGAGGTAGAGGCAATTCCACTTGGAACTTTGCCAAGAAGCCCTACGCACTGAAGCTCGACAGCAAGGCGTCGATACTGGGTATGCCCAAGCACAAACGCTGGGTGTTGCTGGCCAACTATCTCGACCGCACCCTGCTACGCAACCACACGGCATTCTACATATCGACCCTTACTGACCTCGCATGGACCCCTCGCGGAGAATATGTCGAGTTGGTGCTCAATGGCGAACACAAAGGCAACTACTACTTGTGCGAACAGATAAAAATAGACGGCAATCGCGTGAACATACGTGAAATGGAGAGCACCGATACGATAGGCGAAGCCCTCACCGGCGGATACCTTCTCGAATTGGACAAGAACTACGATGAGGTGAATAAGTTCCGCTCGGAGATACGCCAATTGCCCTACATGTTCAAAGAACCCGACGAAGATGCTCTTGCAGGGCAACAGTTTGAATACTTGCAAAACTATATCAACAGCCTCGAAAACGAACTTTTCAATCGTTTTGAAGCTCGCGAATGGGTTTCTTATATCGACTTTACCACCTTTATAGATTGGTGGTTGGTACACGAGCTCACCAATAACGAAGAGCCCGAGCACCCCAAAAGCACCTATATGTATAAGGATATAAACGACGTATTGCGCGCCGGCCCTGTATGGGATTTTGATTGGGGCACATTCACCCCCGACCGCTCGGCCGAATATAGCTGCATGGAGGGGCCTCTCTACTATGAGCAGTTATTCAGAGACGCCGAATTCAAAGCACTCCTTAAAGAACGTTGGGCGCTATTGAAACCCAAGTTTGAGACCGTACCGGCATTTATCAACACCGAGAGTGTCAAGATAGAGACTTCCAACAAGATAAACATTGCCATGTGGCCTATAAGCGAGCGCGTCAACGGTGACGAAACTATGACTTATACCGAAGCCGTAGCCCGCATGATCGAGGCCTACAACCTCAAGTTGCAATGGCTCGACGACACTATAAACAGCCAATAATAATCAATGCGATAGAAATAAAAAATCCACCCAAGAGGTGGATTTTTTTATGAATTATAGTTGTTGATATAGACTTGCTCGGCTACTACTTCTCGCCCATATAGATGGTGCAAGCACCAAAAGTGAGACGGCGCAGGCGACAGTTCTTGAAACCTGCAGCACGAAATATATCGAGCATCTCCTCGCCTTGCGCTACGGCAGCTACCGAACGAGGCAAGTAGGTATAGGCCTGCTTGTCGCGCGACACGATACGACCCACCAAGGGTATGATGCTATAGGTGTAGAACTTATAGAGTTGTCGCATGGGGAAGTACTCGGGTGTAGAGAGCTCTATGACACATAGCACACCACCGGGCGATAACACACGATACATCTCGGCAAAGCCCTGCGCCAAATTCTCAAAGTTGCGCACACCATAGGCCACTGTGATGGCATCGTAGCTATTGTCGGGTAGCGATAGTGCCAGACAGTCTTCGACCGCAAACGACACTCTATCGGCGACACCACGCTCTACAGCCTTTTCGCGAGCCACAGCCAGCATGCCGGCCGAGAGGTCTATACCCAGCAACGACTCGGGCTTGAGTCTATTCTCGATAAGAAAAGCCAAGTCGCCCGTACCGGTAGCCACATCGAGCACACGGCGAGGCTTGTAAGCCCCCACCATATCGACCGCCTTGCGTCGCCAGATGGTATCGATGCCAAATGTCATCATGCGATTCATCACGTCGTAGGCCGGCGCAATAGAGTCGAACATATCGCGCACCTGCCCCGTCTTGGCTGCATTGGGATCGTAGGGTTTTACCTCCTCGGCTTTCATACGCTATCAACGATTTTTGAGATACTCGGTAACATTACGCTCGATGCGAGCAGCAATATCGGCAACATCGGCCTTTACAAACTTCTCGCCAACGATATTCTCGTACAACTCTACATAGCGATCGGTTACGCTATCGCAATAGGCGGGAGTCATTTCGGGCACTGTTTGACCCTCTTTGCCTTGGAAACCATTGGCAATGAGCCATTGACGCACAAACTCCTTAGAGAGCTGACGTTGGTCCTCGCCCTTGGCCAAGCGCTCCTCGTAACCCTCGGCGTAGAAATAGCGTGATGAGTCGGGGGTATGAATCTCGTCAATCAAGATGATTTTGCCATCTTTTTTACCAAACTCATACTTGGTATCGACAAGGATAAGACCCTTCTCGGCAGCGATTTCGCAACCACGTTGGTAGAGTGCGAGCGTATATTTCTCCAATTGCTCATAGTCCTCACGCGACACGATACCACGCTCTATAATCTCGGCTTTTGAAATATCTTCGTCGTGACCTTCATCGGCCTTGGTTGTGGGTGTGATGATGGGTTGGGGGAACTTCTCGTTCTCGCGCATACCCTCGGGCATGGGCTCGCCACAGATAGTGCGTTTGCCCTCTTTATATTCGCGCCACGCATGACCTGTAAGATAGCCACGCACCACCATCTCAACCTTGAAAGGCTCACAGCGCACACCTACAGTTACCATGGGGTCGGGTGTAGCCATCTTCCAGTTGGGAACAATATCGGCAGTAGCGTCGAGGAACTTGGCAGCTATTTGATTCAACACTTGACCTTTATAAGGAATACCCTCGGGCAAGATAACATCGAATGCCGAGATACGGTCGCTGGCTACCATTACCAAGAGTTCGTCGTCGATGTTATATACATCGCGCACTTTGCCATGATATACACCCTTCTGTCCGGGGAAGTTGAAGTCTGTTTTTACTAATGCGTTGCTCATTGTATTAAGTATTTAATTGTTATTGTTTTCTGATTGATTTTCTGCCTCCGATTTCTCGGCAGCTTGCGCCATGCGACGCTCTTCTCTTTCGCGCTTGGCCTGCTCGTCGTGCTGCTCATAGGCCTCGACAATGCGTTGTACAAGTTTGTGGCGCACAATATCTTTCTTGCAGAACTCTATGCGACCCACACCTTTTACACGCGAGAGTATGCGCACTGCTTGCACCAAGCCCGACACTTGTTGAGCCGGCAAGTCTATCTGCGTCATATCGCCGGTTATTATCATCTTGGCATTCATACCCAAACGAGTGAGGAACATCTTCATTTGGTGTGTAGTGGTATTCTGAGCCTCGTCGAGTATGATAACAGCATCGCTGAGTGTGCGACCACGCATGAAGGCCAAGGGGGCAATCTGTATGATATTGGTCTCCATAAACTCCTTGAGTTTGAGAGGCGGTATCATGTCTTGCAAGGCATCGTATAGCGGTTGCAAATAGGGGTCGATTTTGTCCTTCATATCGCCGGGCAAGAAACCGAGCTTCTCACCAGCCTCTACAGCAGGTCTACTCAAAATAATGCGCTTCACCTCTTTGTTTTTCAACGCCTTTACAGCCAATGCAATAGCTACATAGGTCTTACCCGAGCCGGCAGGGCCCAAGGCAAAGACAAGATCGTTCTCCTCAAAAGCCTTGACCAACTTCTGTTGATTGACCGATCGTGCGGTAATGGGCTTGCCATTGACGCCATAGATAATGAGGTCGTCGTCGCGCTTTACGGTAATGGGTCTTTCGCCCTTGATGATAGTAACTATAACCTCTTCATTGAGGGTATTGTGCTCTTCGCAGTATGATATGAGCTGCTGTATCTTTTCTTGAAACAAAGCAGTCTCCAACTCATCGCCCATGACCTTGAGCACATTACCACGTGCCACAAGTCGCAACTTGGGAAACAAGTTCTTCACACACTGTATATTGCAGTTATTTACTCCGTAAAATAGTACAGGGTCTACACCCTCAAGAATTATTATGCGTTCTATCATTTATCTTCCGTTCGACTCTTTATTCTTTATAAGTGCAAAGATAATGATAAGCGAGCGAGAAATATCAAGTTTACTTGAATATTTTTCACAGCGAGCGAAAGTATATTCCCGGTAAACTTCAAAGACAATGAAAGAAGAGCAAAAACGTGTACTTATATTTCTCTTTTTAACACTACTCGCGCATATTCTTTTTTTCGATATGCTCATGATACAACTCCGTGAGACGCGACACGGCATATTGTTCAACATCGGCACGAGCTATGGGTTGCAAGTGCGACAATGAGGCCGGATAACGCTCCACCTCGACCGTATAGAATGTAGCATGAATGATGCGATGCGTGAGCACATGGCGACAAGAATAGGGCTGACCTACAAATGTAACTTTCCCCACTCCATCGAAGAGTTTGCGATACTTGTCGGTGTGGCAAATATCGATAAAATGGGCGTTTTCGTCGGTTTCGATAAGCGGATACTCATACAGATTGCGCCATATATCTTTTCCCTCGCGGCGTTGCAACCACGTCGCCTCGCCACACGACAGGACAAAGTAGTGAAAATAGCGCGATTTCATCGAAACCTTGCCTTGCTTGACCGGCAATTGCGACACCGTGTGCGAGGCATGTGCAACACAAACATCTTGCAACGGACACGCACTACAATCGCATGCTCCGGGCGTACACTGCAGGGCACCAAACTCCATAATAGACTGATTATAAAGACCTGGATGCTCACGATGCAACAGCGTCTGAGCCAACTCGGCATAGTAACGCTTGCCAGCCGGCGTATCAATAGGAATATCGACACCAAAGAGACGCGAGAGCACTCGATACACGTTTCCATCGACAACAGCATGAGGCAAGTCAAATGCTATAGAGGCAATTGCCGCTGCGGTATAGTCGCCCACCCCCTTGAGTGAACGAATATCGGAAAAATTCGATGGAAAGAGGCCTTCGAAGCGCTCCATTATATCCTTGGCAGCAGCGTGCATATTGCGCGCACGGCTATAATATCCCAAGCCCTGCCAATACTTCATCACCTCGTCTTCATGAGCCGAAGCCAAAGCCTCAACACAAGGAAATCTTTCGATGAAACGGAGGTAATAGTCATACCCTTGCGCCACACGAGTCTGTTGCAAAATAATCTCCGACACCCATATACAATAGGCATCGCGTGTGGCACGCCAAGGCAACTCGCGAGCATGCGTGTTATACCACTGCTCAAGTTTGGCAATTATTACTTTGTTTACCTCTTCCATAGTTGTAGCAAAAATAGATATTCTATTGCGATACACCAAGTATTGCGATAGAAATAAAAAGAATTAACGCATTGCAACACTATTCTACAAAAAGACACAATATGTTAAAAGAAACAACCGATTAAAAGAAATATTGTTAAAACAGAGCTATTTTTTAATACAGAATTTTGTCTTTTCAAAACTGAGTTCTATATTTGTATCAGTTTTTTCATAGTATTAGATTGTAAAGTTTTAAAGCAACTCCTGAGCCGTCGTGAGACGGCTCACGTTGTTTAATGGCATAGGAAAAAGAAGGTCGATAATACACAAAAGTCAAAAAATCATATCACATACACATTTAACTATAAAATTTGTGTTCTAAAAGCGTGGGAAATCGCGCAGTTTTTTGTACTTTTGCGCTACAACTGAAGATGGGCATGCGCCTCGACAATAAAAGTGCATTGTAGAAGTAGCGCACCTATCTGCTGGTGAAGTAATTAATCATCCTTAATATACTAAAAATATGGAACTCACATTACCTAATGTATTGCCCGACTATCCTACATTTGTCGAAGGCATACGTCGTGCGCCCGACCGTGGCTACAAACTTACACCTGAACAAACCGAAGTAGCATTGAAAAATGCCTTGCGCTACATTCCTGAAGAATTGCATGCCGAGTTGGCACCCGAATTCATGAATGAGTTGCTCACACGAGGCAAAATTTATGGCTACCGTTTCCGTCCTCAAGGTGACTTGAAAGCCAAGTCAATCGACGAATACAAAGGAAAATGTATCGAAGGTAAAGCATTCCAAGTAATGATCGACAACAACCTCTGCTTCGACATTGCTCTCTACCCCTATGAGTTGGTAACTTATGGCGAGACAGGTCAAGTATGTCAAAACTGGATGCAATACCGCCTCATCATGCAATATCTCGAAGAGCTCACTCAAGACCAAACATTGGTTGTAGAGTCGGGTCACCCTCTCGGTCTCTTCAAGTCAAAACCCGATGCACCCCGCGTTATTATCACCAACTCTATGATGGTGGGTCTCTTTGACAACCAAAAAGACTGGGAAATTGCCGCACAAATGGGTGTTGCCAACTATGGCCAAATGACAGCCGGTGGTTGGATGTACATTGGTCCTCAAGGTATCGTACACGGTACATTCAATACATTGTTGAATGCCGGTCGCATGAAATTGGGCGTACCCCAAGACGGCGACTTGCGTGGCCACCTCTTCGTTTCGTCGGGTCTCGGTGGTATGAGTGGCGCTCAACCCAAAGCAGCCGACATTGCCGGTGCTGCATCGATCATTGCCGAGGTAGACTACTCACGTATCGTTACTCGTCATACCCAAGGTTGGGTACAACACATCACCGACGATATGGGCGAAGCCTTCCGCATGGCGCAAGAGGCAGTAGAGCGCAAAGAGCCCTGCTCTATCGCATTCCACGGTAACGTTGTAGACTTGCTCGAGTATGCAGCCGAGAACAACATACACATCGAATTGCTCAGCGACCAAACATCATGTCACGCAGTGTATGAAGGTGGTTACTGTCCTGCCGGTATCTCATTCGAGGAGCGCACACGCCTCTTGAAAGAAGACCGCGAGGAGTTCTGTCGCCAAGTAAACGCTACACTCGTGCGCCACTTCAACGTTATCAAGACATTGGTATCACGTGGCACATACTTCTTTGACTATGGCAACGCCTTTATGAAGTCGGTATACGATGCCGGTGTAATGGAAATTTCGCGCAACGGATACGACGAGAAAGATGGCTTTATCTGGCCCTCATACGTAGAGGATATTATGGGTCCCGAGTTGTTCGACTACGGCTATGGTCCCTTCCGTTGGGTATGTCTCAGTGGCAAACACGAAGACTTGATAAAGACCGACAAGGCTGCCATGGACTGCATCGACAAGAATCGTCGTGGCCAAGACCTCGACAACTGGATATGGATACGCGATGCCGAGAAAAACAACCTCGTTGTAGGTACACAAGCTCGCATCCTCTATCAAGATGCATTGGGTCGTATGAATATCGCATTGAAATTTAACGAAATGGTGCGCAACGGCGAGGTAGGCCCCATCATGTTGGGTCGCGACCACCACGACGTGAGCGGTACTGACTCACCCTTCCGCGAGACATCAAACATCAAAGACGGTAGTAACGTAATGGCCGATATGGCTGTACAATGCTTTGCCGGTAACTGTGCCCGTGGTATGAGCCTTGTAGCATTGCACAACGGTGGTGGTGTAGGTATCGGTAAGTCTATCAACGGTGGTTTCGGTATGGTATGCGACGGCTCGGAGCGTGTAGACGAAATCTTGCGTTCGTCAATGCTATGGGACGTAATGGGCGGTGTTGCCCGTCGTTCATGGGCTCGCAACATCCACGCTATGGAGACAACCGACGAGTTCAACCGCACAATGCCCGGCTATGACATCACAATGCCCTACATCGCCGACGACCAATTGGTGAAAAACGTCATTAAAGAAGCATTAAATAAATAATAGAATAAAATTTAACCTATAAAGACTTTTTAAAACTATGAGTTGGAGTAAAATTATGGAGTGCGTGCCCAATTTCAGCGAGGGCCGCGACTTGGAGAAAATTGAGAAAATCGTATCGGCATTCCGCGCCAAAGAAGGTGTAAAATTGCTCGATTATAGCAACGATACCGACCACAACCGTTGCGTTGTGACAGTAGTAGGTGAGCCCGAGGCATTGAAAGCTGCCGTTCTTGAGGCTGTAGGTACAGCCGTTGAGCTCATCGACCTCAACAAACACGAGGGTCAACACCCCCGTATGGGTGCTGTAGACGTTGTGCCTTTCATCCCCATCAAGGGTTGCACAATGGAAGATGCAGTAGCTATGTCAAAAGAAGTAGGTGCTAAGATTGCCGAGCTCTATAACTTGCCCGTATTCTTGTATGAGAAATCGGCTTCGGCTCCCTATCGTGAAAACCTTGCTGCAGTGCGCAAAGGCGAGTTTGAGGGTATGGCCGAGAAGATCAAACAACCCGAGTGGGCTCCCGACTTTGGTCCCGCCGAGCGTCACGCTACTGCCGGTACTGTTGCCGTAGGTGCTCGTATGCCTTTGGTTGCTTTCAACATCAACCTCAACACTCCCAGCCTCGACATCGCACACAGCATCGCCAAGCGCATCCGCTTCATCGGTGGTGGTTTGCGTTTCTGCAAGGCTATGGGTGTAGACCTTACAGAGCGTGGCATCACTCAAGTAAGTATCAACATGACCGACTATAGCAAGACAGCTCTCTACCAAGCATTTGAGATGGTAAAATATGAGGCTCGTCGTTACGGTGTGAGCATCGTAGGTAGCGAAATCATCGGTCTCGTGCCCATGGCTGCTCTTATCGATACTGCCGAGTACTACCTCGCTATCGAGAACTTCTCGATGGATCAAGTACTCGAATCTCGCATCATGGAGTAATATCATTTATTAACACATTGTGCCAAAGAGATATAGGACACCACTCGGTGGCCTGTATCTCTTTAGCCGATAATAATAATAGAACATGAGCAACCTTATTACAACCAATGCTCGCATCATCACCCCCCTGGGCAACACTGCCATCAAGGGCAAAAAGATGAACGACTTGCACATCATCGACTGTGGTACTGTAGAGGTAACAAACGGCATGATTACCTATGTAGGCGAAAACCGCGAGAGCATACCCCAAGGCTATGAAGTTCTCGACGCCAAGGGTCAGGTTTTGTTGCCCGGATTTGTCGACTCACACACTCACCTCGTATTTGGTGGTTTCCGCCCCGAAGAGTTTATGTGGCGCATGCGTGGCGACAGTTATATGAGCATCATGGAGCGCGGCGGTGGTATCGTCAACTCTATGAAAGCAACTCGCGAAGCTACTCATGAAGAGTTGACCCAAAAAGCCTACAAATTTATTGAGGTAATGAGCCGCATGGGTGTCACTACTGTAGAGGGTAAGAGTGGCTATGGTCTCGACCGCGATGCCGAGATAAAGCAACTCGAAGTGATGCGCGACATCAATGCCAACCCCGACCGCAAGGTAGACATTGCCACCACATTCTTGGGTGCACACGCTTTACCTCCCGAATACAAAGGTCGCCACGAGGAGTTTATAGACTTCATTATCGACGAAATGTTGCCCCTTGTCAAAGAGCGCAACTTGGCCGAGAACTGCGACATCTTCTGCGAGAAGGGTGTATTCACTGTTGAGCAATCACGCCGACTCCTCTCGGCAGCCAAGGAAATGGGTTTTGGCGTAAAGATTCACGCCGACGAAATCGTAACCTTCGGTGGCTCGGAGCTTGCCGGTGAGCTGAAGGCCCTCAGTGCCGACCACCTCTTGCACGCATCGGACGAAGGTATACGCGCCATGAGCGAGAACAACGTTGTTGCAACCTTGTTGCCCCTCACAGCATTCACCTTGCGCGAGCCCTACGCTCGTGGTCGTGAAATGATCGACCGCGATTGTGCCGTAGCACTTGCCACCGACCTCAACCCCGGTAGCTGTTGCTCGGGTAGCATTCCTTTGACATTTGCATTGGCATGTATCTATATGCACCTCACTGTCGAAGAGGCCATCACAGCCATGACACTCAACGGTGCTGCCGCCATTGGTCGTGCCGATAAGATTGGCTCTATCGAGGTAGGCAAACAAGGCGACCTCGTACTCCTCGACACCGATACTCACTACACATTGCCCTACTACACTGCAATGAACTCGGTGAAACATACTATTAAAGCAGGTAAAATACTCACATATTAAAAAAACACATACAGTTATGAAACTCGTAGACCTTAATGTTACAGCATTCCTCGAAAAAACAGCAAGTAACGAACCCGTACCCGGTGGTGGTAGCATCTCGGCCCTCAACGCCGCTATTGCAACTGCATTGGGCACTATGGTTACAAACCTTACCATAGGTCGTAAAAAATATGCCGACAAAGACGCTGAAATGACTGCCGCTGCCGAGAAACTCAACGCTATGCGCACTCGTTTTGTAGAGCTCATCGACCTCGACTCAGAGGCTTATGACCAAGTCTTTGCCGCCTTCAAGCTCCCCAAAGAGACAGACGAAGAGAAGGCTCATCGTGCAGCCGTTATTGAAGAGGCTACTAAGCACGCTGCCGAAATTCCCATGGAAGTAGCTCGCACTGCCGTTGAAGCTATGCCTACTATTATCTACATTGGCGAGAACGGCAACACCAACGCCATTACAGATAGCTGTGTAGCCATCATGTGCTGCCGTGCCGCTGTACGTGGTGCTATTCTCAACGTGCGCATCAACCTCGGTGGTCTCAAAGATGAGGCTTACGTTGAGAAGATGAAAGCCGCTTGTGAGGAACTTGAAGCTATGGCTCTTGTTCACGAAAACGAACTTATTACTTACGCTCAAGAAAATCACGGATTATGCTAAAGACATATTACATTGGTTCGGGTGAACTCACATTCGACCTTATCGAAGAGATTCTCGATAGCAAAGCACGCCTCGAACTCTCGGCCGAAGCTATTGCCAAAATAGAGAAATGTCGCAACTATCTCGACCGCAAAACCGAAACTTCTGAGGTTCCCTTGTATGGTATCACAACAGGTTTTGGTTCTTTGTGCAACCGCAATATCTCGCCCAACGAGCTCACTACTTTGCAAGAAAATCTTGTTAAGAGCCACGCTTGTAGCGTAGGTACTGAGTTGGATCCCGAGATTGTACGCCTCATGCTCCTCTTGAAGGCTCACGCCCTCTCAATGGGTCACAGTGGTGTACAAGTGGTTACTGTGCAACGTGTACTCGACCTCTACAACAACGACATCCTCCCCATCGTTTACGATCGCGGTTCGTTGGGTGCATCGGGCGACCTTGCTCCCCTTGCCAACCTCTTCTTGCCTCTCATTGGCGAAGGTGATGTAAACTACAAGGGTGTGCGCCGTCCTGCTGCCGAGGTATTGAAAGAGGTAGGTCTTGAGCCTGTAAAATTGCAAAGCAAAGAGGGTCTTGCACTCTTGAACGGTACTCAATTCATGAGCTCAAACGGTGTATACGCTATCATCCGTGCCCGTCACATCATGAAGGGAGCCGACATGATTGGTGCTATCTCATTGGAGGCCTTCGATGGTCGCATCGAGCCCTTCTTCGACAACATCCACCAAGTACGTCCCCACATGGGTCAAATCGAGACAGGCGAAGCATTCCGTCGTCTTCTTGCCGGTAGCGAACTCATCGCTAAGCCCAAAAAACACGTACAAGACCCCTACTCTTTCCGTTGCATACCCCAAGTACACGGTGCTATCAAAGATGCAATTCGCTACGTGAGCGGCGTGTTGTTGACCGAGATTAACTCTGTTACCGACAACCCCACCATCTTCCCCGACGAAGATTGCATCATCTCGGGTGGTAACTTCCACGGTGAGCCTCTCGCTCTCGTGTTTGACTACCTCGCAGTAGCACTTGCCGAGCTTGGTAATATATCTGAGCGTCGTGTAGCTCAACTCATCATGGGCTTCCGTGGCTTGCCCGAATTCCTCGTAGCCGAGCCCGGATTGAACTCTGGCTTCATGATTCCTCAATACGCCGCCGCTGCTATGGTGAGCCAAAACAAGATGTACTGCTTCTCGGCTGCCAGCGACTCTATCGTATCGAGCAACGGTCAAGAAGACCACGTATCGATGGGTGCAAACGCAGCTACCAAGTTGCACAAAATACTC
Organism: Bacteroidaceae bacterium; assembly: GCA_017555825.1. Classification (GTDB taxonomy): domain Bacteria; phylum Bacteroidota; class Bacteroidia; order Bacteroidales; family Barnesiellaceae_A; genus Barnesiella_A. The sequence goes on from JAFZFQ010000021.1 coordinate 95,858, forward strand.
GACAACCTCGAGAACATCCTCGCTATCGAGTTGATGAACGGTGCACAAGGTCTCGACTTCCGTCGCCCCGAAAAGACATCGCCCATCCTCGAAGAGTTTATGGCTGCATACCGCGCCGAAGTTCCCTTCGTGAAAGACGATATTATCATGTACAAGATGATTCAAAAGACAGCCGACTTCCTTGGCCGTTACAAATTTGAGTATTAATCTTGACAATACCCAATAGAAAGGGGGCTGCATCACAAACGGTGCAGCCCCCTTATATTTTGTAGCTTATAGCATCAATCCATGAAATCGGGCACTTTTGCTCGGAGAATATTATCGTCGTAGTCTTTTACAAAGTCACCGTTTACATCTATATAATAGAAGTCCTCGCCACGACCCACAATAGCGAGTCCGTCCTCAAAGTTTCCTACATAGTCGTATGTAATGGCTATAACCTCGTTGTTATGGGCATCTATAAAGCCACACTTGCCATCGCTACATACCGCGGCGCGACCATCGGAAAACGAACCTACAAAGTCATATTCAAAGGGTATGACCACACGGTTGTTGCGATCGATAAATCCATATAGCCCACTCTCTTCGTCGCGTGTGGCAGCCAAACCTTCACAGAAGCGTCCCATTACCAAATACTCAACAGGTACAACCTCTACACCTTGGGTATCGACATAGCCATATCGGCCCTCTATAGTTACCATAGCCACACCATCGGCAAAGGGGTGCACCACCTTATCATAAAGATAGGGAGTCACTTCACGACCACTCTTGTCGACGATGGCATACTTTCCATCGCGACACATAGCACCGTAACCGTCTACAAAGCTCACACCACCATCATATTGCATGGGCAACACTTCGCGACCATCTACATCGACAAGGCCCCATTTGCCATCGAGACACACCAAAGCCACTCCGTCGGAGAAGTCGCGTGCCGCATCATAAATAAGGGGTATCACCTCCTCGGTATCACGGTCTATGTAGCCAAACTTTCCATCACGCTCTACACAAGCGCGGTCGTTATTATATTTTCTTATATCGTCGTAATTCATAGTAAAAGGGTTATAATAATATTATATAATAGAATACAAAAGTAATCAATAACTCTTATAAATAGAGATGCGCATGGGACTTTTTCTCATGCGCATCTATTTAAAAAGAATTAAATCCTATCTACAATTATTTGGCAAGGCTGTTACAGATGCGACGGTTTATGTCGCGTATGCGATCTTCGTGCATTTTCACCACCTTACGGTCGTATGTCATGATACCGTTCACCTCAACTTCCACGTCGGTGGTTTGGGTGTAGATGGCAGCAGTAAAGCCACGCTTGATATATTCGAGAAGCATCTCGCCATATTTTACATACTCGTTGGTCACAGCATCGACCGAGTTGTATTGTATGTAACCCCAGTTACGATCGGGCTCCCAGATATGACCCTCTACAACATAACCTATACCGCCATATTCGCCCAAGACATTGGCACGTGTAGCGTCATAGAGATACATTTCGGGCGCGGGATAGTTGTGCAAGTCGAGCACATCGCCACAGGCAAAGAAGTTGCCACCACTTGCCGAATTAACCATGCGCGAGGGGTCGTAGTTCTTGGTCCATTCGGTTATCTCTACGGTCTTGAATTGACCCCAAGCCTCATTGAAAGGCACCCATACTGCTATGCTGGGATATGAGTAGAGATAGTCCATAATCTCGCGCCACTCCTTGCGGAAGTTTGCTTCAGAAGCTGCAGAACGCACCTCTTCGGCACCTTTGAAATATTGACGATTTTGCCAAGGATAACAGTTGTCGCCACTGGGCATATCTTGCCACACAATCATACCCACGCGGTCGCAATGGGTGTACCACACAGCGGGCTCTACCTTCACGTGCTTGCGTATCATGTTGAAGCCCCACTCCTTGGTCTTATCGATATCGTATACGAGCGCCTCATACGAGGGAGCTGTATAAAGACCATCGGGCCACCAACCTTGGTCTAGTGTGCCAAATTGGAAGAGGTCTTCGTTATTGAGTTGCATACGCACTATACCATCGGCATCACGACGAGTCGAGAACTTGCGCATAGCAGCATAACTCTCTACCTTGTCAAGTATCTTGCCATTGCGCGATATAGTCACTTGCAAGTCATATAGGAAAGGTGCATCGGGAGTCCACAATTTCACATCTTCGGGCATAGATACCTCTACCGCAGCATTATTTACACTGCTACCACGAGCCACCAACTTGCCGGCATCATACACCTTCACCTCGGCTGTAATATCGGGACAAGCAACAGACTTGCACACTTCGACAGTAAGGGTATTTGTATCGATATTGGGCAATATACGCAAGTCACCTATGTGCGTTTCGGCCACAGGCTCCAACCACACGGTTTGCCATATACCACTCACGGGAGTATACCATATACCACCGGGGTTGCTCACTTGCTTACCACGAGGTTGATAGCCCTTATCGGTAGTATCTACAACGCGTACTTCGAGGCTATTCTCGCCCTTGCGCAATGCAGCAGTAATATCGAATGAAAAGGGTGTGTAACCACCGGTGTGACGACCTACCTTCACGCCATTGACCCACACATCGGCTTGCCAATCGACAGCACCAAAGTGCAACAATACACGACGTGACTTCCACGACGAAGGTACTGTAAAGTTGCGTTGATACCACAAAGCATCATTCTCGCTCAATCGACGCTCTACGCCCGACAATTGCGATTCGATGGCAAAAGGCACCAAGATTTCGCCCTCATACTTCTCGGGCATATTACTTTGCAACGATGTTACGGCATAGTTCCACTCGCCATTGAGGTTCATCCACTCACCGCGCTCCATGATAGGACGCGGATATACATTCCACACATTCTCTTTGTCGAGGTTTTCGCCCCACGATGTCATGATACGCGACGATTTCTCTGCGACAGCACCCCCGGCAAGCAACATACCCACCAATAGGCACAACATTTGTTTGATTTTCATATCTTGATTTATATTTAGATTCTTAGGACAAAGGTAGTGAAAACATGTGTAGAAAAAGAAACAACTCTATTTTATTTTATCGCAAAAGACCGGCACAATGCAATATCATGAAAAAGGCCGCATCATCTACATGACACGGCCTATTAAGAGTAGTATATATCAACCGCTATCAGGGTTGTACGTTGTCGTTGGTGAGGGGCTTGCCTTCATACTCACCTGTAAGGGTGTTGAGGAAAGCAACGATAAGGTCTTCTTCATAATCGGTAAGCTCTACACCCGATTGGTATGTACCCATCTTGCACACAGCCTCTTTAAGCGAAGTTTGTGTACCATCGTGGTAATAGGGCCATGTGAGGGCTACGTTGCGCAAAGTGGGCACTTTGAAGCGGTGACGATCGCGCTCGTCTTGAGTCTCTTTGTAGCGACCATTATCCTCTACGGTGAGTTCCATGCCACGGTCGGCAAAGTAGTCCTTATATTGTCCCATGAGTTCATACGACTCACCACCGAGATTGACACCTACGTGACATGTAGCACAATTGTATTTTTTGAACAACTCATAGCCATCCTCCTCGGCTTCGGTTATGGCATCTTCGTTGCCTCGCAAGTATTGGTCAAAGCGAGAGTTGGGAGTTATAAGAGTCATTTCAAATTGCTCGATAGCATCGGTTATAGTGGCTTGCGACCAACCCTCGGGATATACCTCGGCAAAGGCACGAGTAAGTTCCTTATCGGCAGCAAGTTTAGCTATAATTTCGTCGAAAGATGTAGAAGCCATCTCGATGGGGTTTAGAGGAGGACCTGCTGCTTGGTCGGCAAGTGTAGCTGCACGACCATCCCAGAATTGCACAAAGTTATGTACGGCATTGTACACAGTGGGAGCATTGACACCACCCAATTGACCTTGTACACCCTCCGAGTATTGCTTGTTGTCAACACCGGCAGTATTGAGGCCGTGGCAACTTGCACACGACACTGTATTGTCGATCGAGAGACGCACATCGTGGTAGAGGATACGACCCAACTCGGCCTTGCTCATGTCGGCATTGTGTGTAAGAGGCAAGGGACGCACAGGCTCATCGGCATTGTCATCGGTAAGACCATCGGCATAGTAGGCTATGCGATAGTCGCGAGCCCAATCTTCAATAACATCGGCCTTCTCGTCGGTAATCTGGCTACCCCAATGCACCAAATAATATTGCACAGGAGGCATAGTACCATCTTCGGCCACCTTCTCTACCTTGGCCACGTCAATGGGCTTGAGGGGTTGATCGGCAAGGAGTGCATCCATAAAAGGCTGCATGTCATACATGCGATAACCCTTCTCAACATCGGCTTTCACCATGTCGCCAACTACAGGCACGTTGGCGTAGAAGGGCAATTGTGCTTGAGCACTGTGGCAAGAGAGACAGTCGCCTTTGATAAAAATAGAAGCAACTTTGGCTCTTTCGGGATAGTCAATACCCGAGGGAGCCTTGACACTGATGCGATAAATGGTAATAAGCAATACTACCAACACCAATGCAGCGATAATCAATTTTTTCTTCATAGTTTTGTGTATTTTGTGTTATATGGTTGTTCTATCTATTATATATGTGTACACTATCGGAAGCCGCAGGCAGGTAATTGACACCATACCAGCACATCTGCAATGCCAAGAATGCAACAATGAGCACAATACCACAGAGGCGCTTATCGGTCTTTCCCATCAGGCGCAAGTGCATCGACAACATATACAGCATCCATGTCACTGCAGCCCACGACTCTTTGGCATCCCAACTCCAATATTCGCCCCACGCCTCCTTGGCCCACAACGAGCCGGTGAGCATACCAATGGTAAAGAAGGCTACTCCGGCATAGACAAGACGGTCAATAGCGGGATAAATATCGGTTTGCGAATAGAATTGATACACTGCCAACAATGTTGCACAGCCAAGCAAGGCATAAGAGAACATATACACCGCAACGTGGGGTATAAACCACACACTCTGCAATGCCGGCATGAGAGTATGATCGTGTATCTCGGGACGAGCAATATTGATAATCATAAATACCGTAGACATTACGGTAGAGAAACTGAGTACCCAACGATAATGCCAGCGTGCATAAGTTATGGCACCTGCTACAAGCATAAAGAAAGAGTACCACAGTCGAGTCTCGCCCATGGTGCGCATAGGAGGACGACCCAACGTGATGCCCAAGGCCACAATAAATCCACCCAACACAAGCATGGCCACAAGCGTGAGCCATAGCGCCACCCTATTGTACTCCTTGCTGCGAAGTGCTACAACAGCACCACCCATAGCCAATACCATAGTAATGACTGCAACCCATGCAAATATATTCCATCCAACTATCATACATTCTGCTTTTTAGGTCCTTGTATAAACATGAGTACTGCACCGGCAATGAGCATAATGATTCCGGCCGCCATGGGCCACTTCCACGGATGTCGCACCACTTGCAACACACACGTCATGCCACCACTACGAGGCTCGTAGCTTGTGAGATAAATATCTTCGCACCATGTGCGCGCATAGGGATGGTTGACCGAGAGAGTAACACTCTTGCCATCTATGAGCAGGTCGGCCTCGTATGACGAGGGTGCACCATTCTCAAAATAGTCGGCTCTAAAATCGAGCAATTGCATTTCATATCCCAGCAATGTCATGCGACCATCTTCATAATAGGCCTCATCGGTAGGTTGCGAAGCAACGACCGTGCGCATAATGTCGCTATCGGGAGCACCCCAAAAGCCGGCAAAAAGCACCAGCCATAGACCGATGTGATTAAATATAAACCGCCAACGAATAGCTACCGCGTTGCGCCAACCGCGCAATATAACCATAGCCAACTGTGTGAGTACAAAAAGCGTAGCTATAGAAAAAGGAAACGACATGACTGCCGGATGACGTTGCAAGCCCATTACCACACAGGCCACTACTACAACCGAAACCGATAGCCACGAAGCCTGGGGCGACAAGAGGTATTGTGCCACAGCATTGCTTTGTCGCCTGCGATAGAGCTCAGCGATGATGTAGAGCCACAAGGCTGCAATAATGAGGTTGAGCGGAAAGCGGAAAAGCGCAGCCGGCACGTCTCCTATCAACAATTGCATCAACGCAGCTATCGCCCCAAGAGCGACAACAACCATGAGAGAAACAATCAAAGCGCTATACCGTTTTGCCATATTTTCAAATAATTTTTTGTAAAAATATATATTTAACCACAAACACACAAGCAACGGGCAATATTTTTCTATATTTTTAGACAAAAATCAAAAAGTCGCCTTGGAAATAAACTCCGAGGCGACTTATGTATGTTAGTTGCAGTTATTATCAACTCACTGCCACATTGGTATCTTCAACCAACAAGGGGTCTTGTATACCCGCCGAAAAAGCTTGGCGATAGAGTGCCGCTTGGGCATACATGGTTATAATCATAGTGAAGATACTACCCACCAAAAAGCACAGAAGACCAATAGTCATAATGAGCAATGCGAGCAAGAAGAATAGAAATATGCGTCCTTGCAACGGATATGAAGCCTTCCAACTCATCTTGAGCGCCTCGATGGGGCCTACACCTCGGTCTATGAGCAAATAGGGCGCAAAGAAAAGGCGCAACGATATGTATATTGTAGGCACGCATGCCAATGCCAGCCACAACGTCATGGTAGAAAGGGCCATGGGATCGAAGGCTGCAAGTGTAGTGAGCGAAACACTACAAGAGGCGGCTCCTATGCCCACGATAGCACATGCCGGAAGGAGTATAGAAAGTGACATAATAATCATGAGCACAACAAAGTGCAACAATCGAGGCAACACCTCCTTGAAGACTCCAAAGCGAGGCTCCTCGCCATCGACAACATCTAACGTGAGGCGAACAATACCCAACGACCAAATGAGGCTAACAAACACATTGAGCAATTGCGCTATTGAGCCCACCACGCCACCGGGCGGTATCAGAGACAACAACGTACTGACAATAGTAAAAGCTAACACTAAACCCAACGAAACAATAAAATGCTCCTTGGTACACCGCCAACCTGTTTTGATGGCTGCAAGAGGACTAAATCGATCCATAATACATATATCCTTAAAACAACGATAACAGCATATTACAACAAACGTGCTTATATAATGATGTAACCCTCAATATATTTCTCAGTGAAAGCTGTATATCTATGCCGATTATTGCAAAGATACGAATAAGTGAGCGAAAAAAGATGAAGTTTACTTCAATATTTTTCACTGCGAGCGCAAGTATCTTGGAGGTTTATCTCAAAGATACGAATAAGTGAGCGAAAAAAGATGAAGTTTACTTCAATATTTTCACTGCGAGCGCAAGTATCTTGGAGGTTTACCTCAAAGATACGAAATAATATTCTATTCGACCAAATGATTTGACAAAATAGAGTATTTGCATTATCTTCGCAAAGCAAACATAAAAAATCATCTTATGAAAGTTTCTATATCATCGCTCGTTGCCGAGGCATGTCCCGGCTTGCGTGCGGGCATCATAAAAGCACATGTTGTAAATAGCGAAACAGGCGACGAGCTCTGGAATGAGTTGCAAGCCGAGGCTTCGCGCATTGCTACCACATACGCTACCGATACACTATCTAAGCGTCCTGCCATTGCCGGCACTCGCCAGGCATACAAGACATTCGGCAAGGATCCGGCACGCTATCGCGTCTCGTCGGAGGCGTTGTGCCGTCGTGCCATTCGCGGACTCGACCTATACCGCATCAATACGCTGGTCGATCTCATCAACGTAGTCTCTATGCATTCGGGCTACTCGATAGGCGGATTTGATGCCGACCGTATCGAGGGCGATATGACACTGGGTGTAGGTACAGCCGACGATCTTTTTCACGGCATAGGACGCGGTGTGCTCAATATCGAAGGCATGCCCGTCTATCGCGACAACGTGGGCGGTGTGGGCACTCCTACCAGCGACGAGGAGCGCACCAAGATAACCATGGATACAACCCACCTGCTCATTACTATCAATGCCTATGCGCCCGAGATGCCTCTCGAAGAGTGCATGCAATGGACCATTGAGCTACTTGAAAAGTATGCCCAAGCAACCAACGTAGAAAGCTATATAATCTAACACAACCATCACCGTCATGCAACTCGTCAAGATATACCCCGACAACCCCAACCGCCGAGCCATACAGCAAATAGCCGAGGCTCTGCGCAATGGCGACATCATCATCTATCCTACCGATACGCTCTATGCCATAGGTTGCGATGCCCTCAACGTGCGCGCAGTAGAGCGCATCTGTCGCATCAAGGGTATCGACCCCACCAAGGCGGCCTTGTCGATTGTATGTCAAGACTTGAGCGATGCAGCACACTATGCACGCATAGATAACACAACACATCGTCTCATGCGCAAAAACCTGCCCGGAGCATTCACCTTTATACTCCCTGCCGGCTCGGAGCTACCCAAGCTCTACAAGCAACGCAAGAGTGTAGGTGTGCGTGTGCCCGACAACAATATAGCACGCGCCATTGTCGAGGAGTTGGGCAACCCGCTACTATCGACCTCGGTTGCTACCAATCACGAAGAGCCGGAATATACCACCAATCCCGAATTGATAGCCGAGCTATATGCCTCGAAGGTAGATTATATTATTGATGGTGGCGAGGGAGACTTTGTAGGAAGCACCATTATAGACTGCACCAATGGCGAGCCCGAGATAGTGCGACAAGGCAAGGGAAATATAGAAGAGTAGCAAGTTTTTTAAGCAAAATTTAATTGTTGAAACTTTTCGACATTATAAAATTATGCTAACTTTGTGGCTACCTTAAAAAGAGTAAGGATATTAACTAAAAATTTCATTATATAAAAAATTACAATTATGTCAAAAGTAACCGTTGTAGGCGCCGGTAACGTAGGCGCAACATGTGCAAATGTATTGGCATTCAAAGGTATTGCCGACGAAGTAGTATTGCTCGACATCAAAGAAGGTGTATCGGAAGGTAAAGCTATGGATATGATGCAAACAGCTCAACTGTTGTGCATGAACACTGTAGTTAAAGGTGTAACCAACGACTACTCGGCAACTGCCGGTTCTGACGTGGTTATTATCACTTCAGGTATTCCCCGCAAACCCGGTATGACTCGCGAAGAGCTCATCGGTGTTAACGCTGGTATCGTTCGCTCGGTAGTAAACAGCGTACTCGAACACTCACCCAACGCTATCATCGTGTGCGTGAGCAACCCCATGGACACAATGACTTACCTCATCCACAAAGTAACTGACCTTCCCAAAAACCGCATCATCGGTATGGGTGGCGCATTGGATAGCTCTCGCTTCAAATATTACTTGAGCCAAGCTCTCGGTGCTAACGCCAACGAGGTAGAGGGTATGGTAATCGGTGGTCACGGCGACACTACTATGATTCCTTTGAAACGCTTCGCTACATACAAGGGTCTTCCCGTATCGGGTCTTATGCCCGCAGAGCAACTCGACAAGATTGCTGCCGACACAATGGTAGGTGGTGCTACTTTGACTAAGTTGCTCGGTACTTCTGCTTGGTATGCTCCCGGCGCTGCTGCAGCTATGGTAGCTTCTTCTATCATCCACAACGAAAAACGTATCATCCCCTGCAGCGTAATGCTCGAAGGCGAGTATGGCCACAGCGACCTTTGCATCGGTGTTCCCGTTGTATTGGGCAAAGATGGTATCGAGCGCATCATCGAGCTCGACCTCAATGCTGAGGAGAAAGCTCTCTTCGATGCCAGCGCAGCCGCTGTTAAGAACACTAACGCTGCTCTTGCCGAACTCATCTAATAGAACAATGTGTGCTTAATGCACATATAGTTATAACGAGGGTGTCTCAAAACGAGGCATCCTCTTTTAGTAGCTAAAAAATAAACAAAGCCCTGACTTTCACAAGCCGGGTCTTTGTTTTATGTATTTTTTGGGGGGACAAAATAGAGGGCGCATCAGACTTTTGATACACCCTCTTGTTATAAGTGAGACAAGTAATATAAAGTATATAACTACGCTTCTTTTTCTTGTATTATACAATACCCTCTACGTTGCCATCTTCGGCGAGGTGGATATTGACAGCTTGGGGAGTCTTGCTCAAACCGGGCATACGCATAATGTCGCCGGCGAGAGCTACCACGAAGCCACTACCTGCATTGAGTTCGATATCTTTGATATTGATTTCAAAGCCCTCTACACTACCATAACGTTTGGCATCGGCACTGAATGAGAATTGTGTCTTAGCGATACAAACGGGAAGATGACCCAATCCCCATTTCTCAATCAAGGCAATCTCCTTTTGAGCCTTAGGACCAAATACTACCGAGCCGGCACCATAGATATTCTTGCACACCTTGGTAATCTTATCTTTGATGCTATCTTCGAGGTCGTAGGCATAATTGATAGGTTGAGAAGGTTGATTTTCAATAAGTTCTACTGCAGCTTGAGCCAACTCTGCTGCACCGGCACCTCCTTGTGCATAGGCGTTGTTAATAACACAACGTACGCCCAACTCGTCGCAGTGAGCCATTACCATTGCAATCTCATCGTCGGTATCGCTTGCAAAGCGGTTGAAGCATACCAACACAGTTTGACCAAACTTGCGCAAGTTGGCCACGTGACGGTCGAGGTTGGCAAAACCTTGCTTCAAGCCCTCGGCATTGGGCAACTTAATTTCGGTCTCGGGCACACCGCCGTGCATTTTGAGCGCAAGAGTCGAGGCTACAAGTACAGTGAGGTCGGGTTTCAAGCCGGCTTGACGGCACTTGATATCAAGAAACTTCTCAGCACCAAGGTCGGCACCAAAACCGGCTTCGGTCACGGTATAATCGGCCCATGACATAGCCATGCGAGTAGCTATTACCGAGTTGCAACCGTGCGCAATATTGGCAAACGGACCACCGTGGATGATAACAGGGTTATGCTCGGTAGTTTGCACAAGGTTGGGGTTGATAGCATCTTTCAAGAGAGCCACAACAGCACCTGTTACGCCTAAATCGTCGACAGTGAAGGGGGTATCGTCATAGCGCACACCAAGTACAATGCGACCGATGCGTACATAGAGGTCTTCTACGTTGCGAGCCAAGCAGAGGATAGCCATAATCTCCGATGCAGGAGTTATATCGAAACCTGTCTCGGTGGGTATACCATTGGCCGAGCCTCCCATACCCGAAACGATGTTGCGCAACGAGCGGTCGTTCATATCAAGTACACGACGCCACATAACCTTCTTCAAACCTACTTGTTTCGAGCGGTTGTGATAGAGATAGTTGTCAAGCAACGCGGCAATAAGGTTATTGGCCGATGTAATAGCGTGGAAGTCTCCTGTAAAATGGAGGTTGATATCTTCCGAGGGCAATACTTGAGCATAGCCACCACCAGTAGCACCACCCTTCATACCGAAACAGGGACCCAACGAAGGCTCGCGCAAGGCTATGATGGCATTTTTACCAATGTGATTCAAGCCCATACCCAAACCTATGCTCACGGTAGTCTTACCCACACCGGCTTTGGTTGCGGTAATAGCCGTAACGAGTATAAGGTGATTTTTGGCAACCTTTTTCTCATCAATAAGTTTATACGGAACCTTGGCTATATACTTACCATAGTTAAAAACTTCGTCATCGGGGAAGCCAACTTTTGCGGCAACCTCGCGAATGTTTTTTAGCGTCGTTTCACGAGCTATTTCAATGTCTGTTTTCATTTTTCTTTTTCTATTTTGGGTTTAACTATTAATATCTAATAATTTGAGTTTATCTTCAAGTTTAAGCATTTCGTCGCGCAGTCGTGCCGCCTCGATAAAGTCCATTTGCCGTGCAGCTTCGAGCATATCTTTGCGAGTGCGCTCGATGGCCTTCTGCAACTGTGGCGCGCTCATATAGGCCACTACAGGGTCGGCCGCAATATTGACCGTGGGAGTATACTCGCGTGCGTAGGGCACAGGCGCAGCCTGCTCCTTGTCACCACGTGTAAGTATGTCGCGACGAGCCTTGTTGATGGCCTGCGGTGTGATGCCATGTGCTTCGTTGTAGGCCAATTGCTTTTCTCGGCGGCGATTGGTCTCGTCGATGGTGAGTCGCATGCTATCGGTTATCTTGTCGGCATACATAATCACAGCACCATTGAGGTTACGTGCAGCGCGACCCACCGTCTGAGTAAGTGAGCGATGCGAGCGCAAAAATCCCTCTTTGTCGGCATCAAGAATTGCCACAAGCGACACTTCGGGCAAGTCGAGACCTTCACGCAAGAGGTTTACACCCACCAACACATCATATACACCGGAACGCAGATCTTCAAGAATCTGTATACGGTCGAGAGTATCAACATCGGAGTGAATATAGTTGCTACGAATATCCAAGCGCAAGAGGTAGTTGTTCAGCTCCTCGGCCATACGCTTGGTAAGGGTGGTAACCAACACACGCTCATTGCGTTCTATGCGCAATTGTATCTCTTCGAGCAGATCATCTATCTGATTGAGACTCGGTCGCACCTCGATAGTAGGATCGAGCAATCCGGTGGGGCGTATGATTTGCTCTACAAATACACCCTCGCAACGATTGAGCTCATAATCGGCCGGTGTGGCACTCACATAGATAGTCTGCTTTACAAGCGACTCAAACTCCTCAAACTTCAAGGGGCGATTATCTACCGCAGCAGGCAGTCGGAAGCCATACTCCACCAAGTTCATCTTGCGCGAAGCATCGCCACCATACATAGCACGTATCTGAGGCACGGTAACGTGACTCTCGTCTATAATCACCAAGAAGTCGTCGGGGAAATAGTCGAGCAAGCAGAAAGGTCGTGTGCCTGGTGCGCGTCCATCGAAGTAGCGTGAGTAGTTCTCTATACCCGAGCAGTATCCCAGCTCACGTATCATCTCTACATCATAGGTCACCCGTTCATACAAGCGCTTGGCCTCATACTCCTTGCCTATAGAGCGGAAGAAATCGACCTGACGACCCAAGTCGAGCTGTATCTGCTCTATAGCACGAGCTATACACTCCTTGGTTGTAACAAAAATGTTGGCAGGATATATCTTATAGGCATCGAACGATGCTATGCGCATGCCCGACACGGGGTCGATGGTAGAGATACTCTCTATCTCGTCGTCCCAGAAGACAACACGTAATGCTGTCTCGTCGTAAGCCAAATATATATCTACCGTATCACCTTTGACGCGAAAAGTGCCACGCTTAAACTCCACCTCGTTGCGCGAATAGAGAGCATCGACCAAGTGTCGCAAGAAGTCGTTGCGATCGGTGCGATCTCCCACTTTTACCTCGGTAACATTTGAGTGAAAGTCTTGCGGGTTGCCTATACCGTATAGACACGACACCGACGATACCACCACCACATCTTTGCGACCCGACAACAATGCCGATGTTGTAGCAAGTCGCAAGCGGTCTATCTCGTCGTTTATAGCCAAGTCCTTTTCGATATAGGTATCGGTTGTGGGTATATAGGCCTCGGGCTGATAGTAGTCGTAGTACGATACAAAATAGTGAACAGCATTGTCGGGGAAGAATGCCTTGAACTCTCCATACAACTGCGCTGCCAATGTTTTGTTGTGGCTGAGGATAAGGGTTGGTTTTTGCACACGCTCAATGACATTGGCCATTGTAAACGTCTTGCCCGATCCGGTAACACCCAACAACGTCTGTGTAGGAGTGCCATCCATGACACCTCTACTCAACTCGTTTATTGCCTCGGGCTGGTCGCCGGTAGGGGCATATGAAGAAACCAACTTAAACTCCATCTACGGCGTCTATATTAGCGACCCTCCTCGGGAATTACCAACCAGCAAATAAGGTAAGCCAAAAATCCTGTGCCTGCCAACAAAAGAGCCAACAACCACACAATGCGAATAATACTTACGTCTAATCCAAAAAAATTGGCAAATGCCTTACATACGCCGGCTATTTTACGATCTTCGCGAGGGCGCATAATCTTTTGTCCGTTTTCCATAACTCTATTTTTTATTCACTTACAATATATAGTTTGCAAATATAACAAAAAGTAAAATAGAAAACAAGGCAGGATTGCATTGTTTTTATATTCTTCACCCGACAATAGAACTTTGCCAGCACAACGCCTATATAAACAAATCTCAAAAAGAATATTTTTTTCACAACATCACACACTATTTCCTACATGAAACAAGTGCTTTTACTACATTTTCACAAAAAATCACCCTCTTTAATCGTTAAAAAATCATCTCAAATTACGTTTATTCGCAAGTATTGTGTAACTTTGCAGTTCGGTAAATAATATACTTATGCGAAAGATAGTCATTTTTTCACTTTTGGTATTACTCTTGGCCTCATGCGGTGAGTTTGAGAAGGTGCGCAAAAGCACCGACTACTCAATGAAGTATGAGTATGCCAAAGATGCGTTTGAAAATGGAAAATATCTTGAATGTGCCACCCTTCTCGAAGAATTGGTAACTATATACAAAGGATCGAGCAAAGCCGAAGAAGCTCTATATCTGTTGGCTCGTAGCTATTATGAGAACAAAGATTATCTTACTGCCGGCGAATACTTCAAAGCCTACTATCGCAACTTCCCTCGTGGCGAATATGCCGAGTTGGCTCGTTTCTACTGCGGATATGGCTACTACCTCGACTCGCCCGACCCTCGATTGGATCAAAGCGGTACATACAAGGCTATAGACGAGATGCAACAATTTATCGATTACTATCCCCGCAGCGAAAAGGTAGCCGAGGCACAAAATATCATCTTCGAGCTACAAGACAAGCTTGTATACAAGGAGGTACTCAACGCACAGTTGTACTACAATTTGGGCAACTATCTGGGCAACAACTATCAGTCGGCCATCATTACAGCCGAGAACACACTGAAAGATTACCCCTACACCAAGTACAAAGAGACTTTAATGATGCTCATCCTCAAGTCGAAGTACCAAGAGGCATCACAAAGCTATGATGAGAAAAAACCCGAGCGCTTCCGCGCTGTGATTGACGAATATTATGCCTTTATCAACGAGTTTCCCGATGGAACCAATGCCAAGGAGGCTCAACAAATATTCAAGGTAGCAAGCCGATATGTAAAGAATTAAGAAACAATTTATTATAAGCACTATGGATTATAAAAAATCAAACGCCCCTACCAACACCGTAACTCGCGACATGATCAGCTTGTCGGAAGATACCGGCAACGTGTACGAAACAGTAAGCATTATTGCCAAACGTGCCAACCAAATCTCTCGTGAGATGAAAGAAGAGCTCGACAACAAGCTCCAAGAGTTTGCCGCAAGCTCCGACAAAGACAACATGGAGGAAGAGACCGAAAACCGCGAGCAAATCGAGGTATCGCGCTACTACGAGAAACTTCCCAAAGCTACTCTTATTGCTACACAAGAGTACATCGAGGGTCGTGTATACCACCGCAACCCCGAGAAGGACAAAGACATCGAAGACGATATCGATTGATATTGCATCGTTAAGACTGATGTATATAACACGAGGCAACCGACACAAAATCGGTTGCCTCGTGTTGTAATGAGCCGATAACAACGAAACATTGGCAAAGACACACCTTGCACACTTGGGAAGAAAAATGAACATTTCGTGCTCGTACTACAAAATTTAACAAAGTAAATTTTGTCCATTTTATCCGTTTGTCACTATCTTTGCGATAAATCGCGAAAACAGACTGCACTCGCTGTGAGAAATAGCAAAACAAGTTTCGCATTTCTCACTCGTTTGCTACCTTTTTTGCAAGTGAATAGTTATCACATGACCACACGCACCATCATAACACTGATTATATGCGCAATGATGTCGTTGACGAGCATTGCCACACCTCACACACATACTTGCGAGCAGGAACATGCTACCACGCACGATGATAGCACAATAGAGTGGGATGGTTGTGATGTATCAATTGCCACAACAAGTGACGCCGATGCCACATCGGAGCTGAATACTTGCTACGCAACCGAAGTCTACGATGACGAAATCGAGTTTATTCCAGCCAAAGACAACACAAAGAAAAAGAAGAAGAAAAAGAAATCTTTCAACTCGCCCAAGACCAAAAGTTTTTGGGGATTTACAGCCGGTTATACATCGAAGCGTTGGCGCAAAAAAACTGCTACAGGCCAGGAAGAGTACGTCTATTTTGTCGACGGCAGGGCTTTACACGGCGTACAATTGGGAGCTCGATACAATCCACTATTTAAATATGGATTCGGACTGGACGTGGCATTGTTCTACGAGTACTACCACTACCGCTACACAACATCCGACGCTGTAATCAAAGATCTCATGGTATATCGCACACTCAACGAGCACGTGATACGCCTACCTCTGCATCTCGAATATAGACTCAACTTTTCCAAGACATTTCAGTTGTTTGTGTTTGGAGGTATTGCTGCCGACTATATTATAGCAGGCAATATGATTATAAGCGACCAGAACACACCCAATAGCGATGCCAACAAGGTTATAACCGATATATATGGCAAGTATATACCTTCCGAAAGTCACTTCAATGCAGCATTCTCGTTTGGTGGAGGATTTCGCTTTGGAGCCATACAATTCAATGTGAGCAGCGCAAGAGGATTCTACAACGGCGCACCATCCAATGAGTATACACTCATGCAAGACAACCCGCTCAACATCACCATGTCGGTCATGTTCTAAGACACTGCCACTGAGAGCAAAATACAACGTCCCTTGCACCTATCGGTACAAAGGGCGTTGCGTATATTTTGTGGAGCTGGAGGGAATCGAACCCTCGTCCAAACGAGGAACTGATGAGCTTTCTACATGCTTATCTTCGCTGCGATTGTAGGGAAATGGCAAGCACGAAGCAACCAACCATAACCTTAGTCCCTAAAGTTTCGCCATTGGCCCGGGACAAGCCGCCGACTATTTCCGATATTATCTGCACCACCATTTCGAACCGCTTCGGAACAACAGCATCCGGGTGATGTCTCGTTCCCGCACCTTGTGGGGGAATAAAGCTAATCTACTGTACTTCGATTAAGCAGCGAGAGCGTAAGTGTTTTCGCCAATTAAATTTGTGAAGTCTGAGATTATAGAGCCAGGCTACGAAGCTCTGCATGCTTACACACCACCTCTACCCGCTGTCAAAGCCAGTCAGCCCCGGTGTATGTTCGATGTGACAACTCTTTGTACTACATCGTTGGGAGTGCGAAGATACAACTTTATTATTTTCGCGTCAAGCGTTACAATACATAATTTATAATAAAAGTATTTACGCCTTTGACTATTGCCACAATTTTACTAACTTTGCGCTTTAAAACAAACGCAATAAAATCAACACCATATACAATTATGTTTGAAAATCTAAGTGAAAGACTCGAACGATCGTTTAAGATACTGAAAGGTGAAGGCAAAATCACCGAAATCAACGTTGCCGAAACGCTGAAAGATGTGCGTCGCGCATTGCTCGACGCCGACGTAAACTATAAAGTTGCCAAACAATTTACCGACACCGTAAAGGCCAAAGCCTTGGGTCAAGACGTGCTCACTGCCGTTAAGCCCGGTCAAATGATGGTAAAAATCGTACACGACGAGTTGGCAACCCTTATGGGTGGAGAGACTGCCGATGTAAACATCAACGGCAATCCCGCTGTTATATTGATGTCAGGTTTGCAAGGTTCGGGTAAGACTACCTTCTCGGGCAAATTGGCCAAGATGCTCAAGTCGAAAAAGGCCAAACGCCCCTTGCTCGTAGCTTGCGACGTTTATCGTCCTGCGGCTATCGACCAGCTCAAGGTTCTCGGCGAGCAAATCGATGTGCCCGTTTACACCGAGGATGGCGTAAAAGACCCCGTACAAATTGCCAAGAATGGTATACAATATGCTCGCCAACACAACCTCGACCTCGTTATCGTCGATACAGCAGGTCGCTTGGCTATAGACGAGCAAATGATGCAAGAGATAGCAGCTATCAAGGCCGCCATCAACCCCTCTGAGACACTCTTCGTTGTCGACTCAATGACCGGTCAAGATGCCGTAAACACTGCCAAAGAGTTCAACGAGCGTCTCAACTTCGACGGCGTAGTGCTCACCAAGCTCGATGGTGATACTCGCGGTGGTGCTGCCCTCTCAATACGCACTGTGGTCAACAAGCCCATCAAGTTTGTGGGTATGGGCGAGAAGCTCGACGCTGTCGACTACTTCCACCCCTCGCGTATGGCCGACCGTATCTTGGGTATGGGTGACATCGTATCACTCGTAGAACGCGCACAAGAGCAATATGATGAAGAAGAGGCTCGTCGCTTGCAAAAGAAGATTGCCAAGAACCAATTCGACTTCAACGACTTCCTCGCACAGATACACCAAATAAAGAAAATGGGTAACATCAAGGAGCTTGCCTCTATGATACCCGGTGTGGGCAAGGCTATCAAAGACATGGATATAGACGACAACGCCTTCAAGGGCATTGAAGCCATTATCTACTCAATGACACCCGACGAGCGCACCAACCCCGCCATTCTCAATGGCTCACGTCGCCAACGCATTGCCAAGGGTAGCGGTACTACCATACAAGAGGTAAACCGCCTCATAAAGCAATTTGACGACACACGCAAAGTAATGCGCATGGTAACACAAAATGGTGGCGCAGGCATGCGCAACGCCATGAAAAACATGCGTCATAGAAGATAATATTTTAACCCTTTAAATAGATAACAATGCAACTGATTGATGGAAAATCTATCGCGGCTAAAATCAAGCAAGAGATAGCCGACGAGGTTAAAGAAATAGTAGCCGCAGGAGGCAAACGTCCCCACTTGGCAGCCGTATTGATAGGCCACGATGGTGGTAGCGAGAGCTACGTTGCTCACAAAGTACAAGCTTGCGAGCAATGCGGTTTCAAATCGTCACTGCTCCGCTTCGACGAGAACATTACCGAAGACGAGTTGTTGGCCGAGATTCACAAGCTCAACAACGACGACGATGTAGACGGCTTTATCGTACAACTCCCCTTGCCCAAGCACATCCGCGAGCAAAAGGTAATTGAGGCCATCGACTACCACAAAGACGTCGACGGTTTCCACCCCATCAACGTAGGTCGCCTCTCTATAGGTCTGCCCTGCTTCGTATCGGCCACTCCCTCGGGTATCATCGAGCTGTTGCGTCGCTACGACATCGACACCAAAGGCAAGCACTGCGTAGTATTGGGCCGTAGCAACATCGTAGGCAAGCCCGTTGCATCGCTCATGATGCAAAAGAGCAAGCCCGGCAACGCCACAGTTACCGTATGCCACAGTGGCACACCCAACCTCAAGGAGATATGCCGCACTGCCGACATCATCATCGCAGCCATGGGTTGCCCCAACTTCGTAACTGCCGATATGGTGAAAGAGGGCGCCGTAGTAATCGACGTAGGTACCACTCGCCTTCCCGACCCCAACAGCCCCAAAGGCTGGACACTCACCGGTGACGTATGTTTCGACGAGGTAGCACCCCGCTGCTCATACATTACCCCCGTACCCGGTGGTGTAGGCCCCATGACCATCGTTTCGCTCATGCGCAACACCCTCTTGGCAGGCAAGAAGTGCGTGTTTGACTTCTAATCGACCTCTACACAACCCACATAAGCGACACCTTTCCACACGGAGAGGTGTCGCATTTTTATATGTCGGGGCACAAGCGTTTTTCATAACAAAAACACCACAAAAAACTTGACTTTTCGGCAAAAATTGCGTAAGTTTGTCTAAAGAAAAACAAATACTCAATCTACAAAGAAAACACTATCGATATGAAATATATAGGAGCACACGTAAGCGCACAAGGCGGACTCGAAAACGCCGCCATCAATGCCCACGCCATAGGCGCACGAGCATTTGCACTATTTACCAAGAACCAACGTCAGTGGCAAGCCCCGGCACTCACCGCCAAGAGCATCGAAGCCTTCAAGGCCGCATGTGCACAATATGGCTACACCCCCAACCACATACTACCCCACGACAGCTACCTCATCAACCTGGGACACCCCGAAGCCGATGGGCTCGAAAAGTCGCGCCAATCGTTTATCCACGAGATGCAACGCTGTGAGGCACTCGGACTCACCATGCTCAACTTCCACCCCGGTAGCCACCTGCGAGCCATAGACCTCGACACCTGCCTCACACGCATAGCCGACAGCATAAACATGGCCCTCGAACAAACAAACGGCGTAACAGCCGTCATAGAGAACACCGCCGGACAAGGTAGCAACGTAGGCTTCGACTTTGCCCACCTTGCCGCCATTATAGACCGCGTCGAAGACAAGAGTCGCGTAGGAGTGTGCATAGACACCTGCCACGCCTATGCCGCAGGCTACGACCTCGCCACCGACGAAGGTTTCGCCAAGACCTGGCAAGAATTTGACAACATTGTCGGATTTAACTACCTGCGAGGCATGCACCTCAACGACGCCAAGAAAGGCCTGGGATCGCGCGTCGACCGCCACGACAGCCTCGGCAAAGGCATACTCGGCACACGCTGCTTCGAGCTACTCATGCAAGACCCGCGCTTCGACAACATACCCCTCATACTCGAAACCCCCGACGAAACCCTCTGGGCACAAGAAATAGAGTGGCTATATAGCCTTGCCTAGTAAGCACCAAACAACACTTTTCTTTCTTTGATGTGATTACAGACAACGCGATGGCAACATCGACAGCACCCATTTGTGTTGTGAATTGATGAAATTTTGTATCTTTGATGTGATTACAGACAACGTACAATCAGCGCGAAGCCGTTAGCGGTGTGTTGTGAATTGATGAAATTTTGTATCTTTGATGTGATTACAGACAACTTATTTGAACTCATAAACTACGCAGAAGTTGTGAATTGATGAAATTTTGTATCTTTGATGTGATTACAGACAACTCTCTCTTCACTCTCTCAAGCTCGCCGCTCGTTGTGAATTGATGAAATTTTGTATCTTTGATGTGATTACAGACAACAGCTGATTGACCGCTTGGAACACTTGCTTTGTTGTGAATTGATGAAATTTTGTATCTTTGATGTGATTACAGACAACTTTAAGCGATTAAATAGCCCACTTTTTGTAGTTGTGAATTGATGAAATTTTGTATCTTTGATGTGATTACAGACAACGATATGCCGAAGCAACCACGAACCATTGTGTTGTGAATTGATGAAATTTTGTATCTTTGATGTGATTACAGACAACCGTGAGGTTCTGCACCATCGCGGAATGTTGGTTGTGAATTGATGAAATTTTGTATCTTTGATGTGATTACAGACAACTCAACAATGAAAAAGATAGTATTTGTATTAGTTGTGAATTGATGAAATTTTGTATCTTTGATGTGATTACAGACAACATACCATTAACTAATGGCAAATTTATTGAGGTTGTGAATTGATGAAATTTTGTATCTTTGATGTGATTACAGACAACCTCACCTATCTCTATACCTCCATATCTTTGTTGTGAATTGATGAAATTTTGTATCTTTGATGTGATTACAGACAACCTACACTTTGCCGAACCCTCATCTATCAAGGTTGTGAATTGATGAAATTTTGTATCTTTGATGTGATTACAGACAACGCACCACGAAGATTGTGCTGAACGCTTCCGTTGTGAATTGATGAAATTTTGTATCTTTGATGTGATTACAGACAACGCATTGACGGATTGAAGAAACGATAACCCGTTGTGAATTGATGAAATTTTGTATCTTTGATGTGATTACAGACAACGCCGAGTATAACCACGCCGTACACACTACGTTGTGAATTGATGAAATTTTGTATCTTTGATGTGATTACAGACAACACAATATTCGCATCAAATTGTATATCAACAAGATATACCGCAGATTAGAAATAAAAAAAATGTCTGTAAAACAACAAAACCGGCCTTGTAAAGGTCGGTTTTGTTGTTTCAAAATAGTTCTAATTGCTGACATGGCGTAGGCGCTTTCTTCTGCTTGGCCGCATGATATATCTCTATTTCACCAAATTGTTTGTCCGTTATACATAGTATTCCTACGTCGCCATGCTCGGGAATGAAAGATTTAACTCTTTTTATATGCACCTCGGCATTTTCACGACTGGCACAATGGCGCACATAAATCGAAAACTGAAACATCGTGAATCCGTCATTCATAAGTTTCTTGCGAAAGTCGGCATACCGCTTGCGGTCTTGCTTTGTATCGGTAGGCAAATCGAAAAACACCAATATCCACATAATACGATATGCACTGAAATAGGCCATAACAAACGACTAAAGTGTAGGATAAGCAATCTTACGCACTTCTCCCGTGAAACATGCTGCCAATGATGCTGTAGTACGACCCATAGCCACCATTAATGGGCTGTGTCGTCCCTCGATATTAACATCGAGCACGGGTATTGTGAGCAGTTGTGACTTGATGTCGCGCGAGAGTTGCGTTATATCGCCACACTCGCGCACTATATCGGCCACTAAACAATCCACATAGGGACGATATGGCTCCATGATATCGTCTGCTAGGCAATAGGCATTGTAGCGGTTGTGATGATGTATGCCCAAGGTGGGTAAGAGTCCGCTACCCACCAAAGCCCTTGCCACTACGGCACGCAGTATTGCGTAGCCGTAGTTGAGCAAATTGTTGGGAGGCTCACCTTCACGTCCGCGCTCAAAATCGGGGTATTGCGGGAAAAACGTACGCCAATAATAGACTGCTGCACGCGCCTCGTAGTTGTCGGGGTCGCCACTGCGCACATCGCGCGCCCATGCACGCATATTGCCTACCTCGCACCCCACTACGTGTTGCAAAGCCGTGGCTTGGTTGTTTATCTTGGCTTGTACGGTTTGTTGCCACAACTGCTTTTTGAGTGGCAACGAAGCCTCTATCTGATATCGAAATCGTTCACTCTGCAACGTGTTACCATCGAGGGGCAACATCAATCCGGTGGGCATGTGGTTGCTGTCGCACGACACCACAGCACAATTATTATTGAGCAGAGCCTCAAGCACTGCTTGTGTTATGGTTATCTGCTTGTTGTCGAGCACCACTACCCCTATATCCTCAATGGGAATCATGCGCACCGCATCTTGCTTGAAGCTATCGGGCAAAGTATCATTGCGCTCTACCTCAGGTAGCTTTATCACCAACTGGCTATTCTTGAGGCTTAAATAGGCCGGATTGCTGAAACAGATTGTTTTCTTTATCATATCATTCTCTACCTTTTATAGAAATATTTCCCAATCTATCAATCTTGAGGGGCAGGCATATTTCTTTGATCATCTCATCTGTCCATGCTCTTTCTGATTTATTATTACTACCCAATTCAACAGTTTGAGCAATAGGATTGGCAATATTCACCGGCACAAAAAATACTTGAGATTTCGAGCAACTCACCATTTTATAGATACGACTCTTATCTATCGAGGTTATCTCACCACCATCCGACGGAACGTAAACCAAATCATTGGGCGATAGGACATACTTAGGACTATTGCCAGACTCGTCGGCAGGAGCCGGCGACAAGCCTTGCTTGAGTCTATCCATCACAACATTCAAGGGAATTGTTGCAAAAGTTCGTTTCTTCACAATAGCTCCGGTCTCCTCATTTACCAACTCGTTTTCGTATATTGCAAAATATAAATTAGTACCTTTGTCCGCCTCTACAAACTTGCTTACTTTGTTACCGACCTGACCAACGGCAAATTTATCGGCTTTTTCATATACGCGCACCTTGTATATAGGCTGATGTAATTTACCACCATTGAGTTGTTGAATATTTCTATTCATTTCATCAATTCCATCTTCAGAGAAGGCCAATTCGGGATTACCGCCATAGTTCTCAAGATGATTCAATAATATCTTACATATACCACTATCGGTTACACTCGACTCTATCTTCTTCTTATCGAAACTTGTGTCCAACACCTTTCGCGTAGCAAAATAGCGGTCTTTTGTATCCTTTGTAAAGTAATACACATCTACCTTAGAGAGATTTATATCACTCCACACATCTTTATTTTCATCAATATGCTTTTTGATTTTCTTGGCATCCAATCCTTTGTCCAACAACATCAAGACTTCCTTTTTAAACTCTTTCACGACAATACACTCGGGATGCTTAAGAGCTTCATTCAAAGAAACAGCCTTTATCTTTCTCAAATTCACCTCTCCATACACTGTATCTTTGTGCATAGACTTGCGTATAGCCCAATTAGTAGGCATTCCCGCACCACCTTGTTTACACACAACCTTCTTGCCTGTAGCGGGGTCGTACTTGGTATAATAGTTATTGGCCTTATTGATAACACGAAGATTTTGCTTGAAACTTGCAACAATATCATTGAGGGTTTTATAGACATCTTCGGTAAACGACAACCAAGGTTTCTTCAGTTGCCATTTATAATTGCCATTTAAATCAGTCTTGACCTTCTCGCACAAAATCTGTTGTAAGTCGTGTCTTGAAATCTGGGCCTTGGCACTGGCCGACTCATTATTGAGATAGTTTACAATATTTCGGTTTGCACATGCTATCACAATAGCATCCATCGCATGATGACGATGATCTATGCGTTTTTTATTGAACCCTTTTTGCAAATCTATAGGTATGCTGGGTACTTCATGACCGTTGGCTGTAAATGCAGTAAACTGATTTGTATCTTTCAGTTGATTTAAGCGTTGGAAACGAGGCAGTACAATTTTGTTCCATACATCATTCACACCCCAATCTTTTTTCAAGCGATCGGTTACACCTCCGGTACATACAATTACATTTTTTGAAACCGCCTCTTCCTCGCCCTCCTCTCTAACAACATTAGACATTAGATTCTTTACAAGTTTGCTTATATATCTACTATCGTTAAGCTGACGAGCAATAAAATCTTCGGGAATACTTTCCATCAATAACTTACGCATCTTCTCACGATTGGCCGAATAGTATTTTTTCACAAAGTCCTCATACTCATCCTCTGTAAAAATTCTAACTACCTTACCAAAACTGAGTTCTACTTTTTCACCATGATGTTTTTTGATAAATTCATAACCCAATTTATTATCTTTGAGTTTGTTTACCTCCGACTCACATATAACTTTATTGCTGAAAGAGTCATCGAAGAAACGCGACTGTGGAATTATGTGCTCTATTTCATACATTGGTGTAAAGAGTTTACCCAAAGGTATTATCTCTCCGGTATAGGGCGAGCGATATTTTTGCTCCAACCACAATTTATATCGCAACACTTCGCTACGAGTCGGACGCTTCTTAACATCACTCTCGCTAAATTTCTTGATAATGGTACTAATTTCTTCGGGCAATTCTGAGACGCTATTCAAAACACCATCTTCATAAATACGCAATATATCTTGTTGACTTGGAGAATGTGGACGCACGTTGTCTATATCGAATTCCAGATTCATAAACTCCATCAACATTGCCTTAATACGCAAATTGGTATTTTCGTTTTCAATAACACGTTCAGTAATACGTTTGCGCTTATCGGCCGGATTTTTCATTTCTCTGCCCAACTCAATGTGTATCTCATCAATATGTCCAACTTGTTTCCAGATATCACGCACTGTACGCAACGTCTCTGTAATAACTTGTTCTACAATTGGGTTACGCAAAGAGTGTTGCTTAAACGATTTTAGATAATTATCTACATCCTCGGGAGTGTTCCACTTATGGAGTTCGCCCGACTCGGCATGTCGGCCATAGACAACATAACATGCAAGCCACAAAGGCAAGCCTCTAAAGTCTGCAATATTATTGAGATGTATCGTTTTCTCTCTTACTCTCAACTTTATATTGTCATCATATTCTCCTGTTATCAACTTCTCAATACGCTCCTTGGTATACTCGTCAATGGCTTGCTCTCGCCAATATTTACCACAACGCATGAGAGGCAACAACTTCTTGATAGCCTTGGCAGAGTATGCTCCATAATCTTTGTCGAATGGCGGAAATTTCTTGAACACTTCAATAAAACTACTATTCAATGAGTGTTTATAAGCAAATTTTGTCAATGCTTTAACAAACTCCTCTTTGTCGGTAACAGAATAGAGTATATGCCATAAATTCTCCTCTATATCATTGGTCAAAAAAGCAGATGATATATCGGCTTTTTTCAGCAACGACAATATTATTGCATGGGTTTCATTGCAAGGATAGTTCTTGTCTTGAACATAATTCCATCTATACTGAGCAAGTTGTTTTTTATCAATATATCTACCAAGCAGGGCTTTTTGATTGATTTCTTTTCTTTCATTCAGCCAATCGAATAATTCGGCATAATCATCTTCTCCTTTAATAAATTCGGCTGTAACATCTTCATCTTTTGTTGCACCCAACTTATAAATGCGCAGATTGCTTATAAACTGCCAAAGTCGAAATTCTTGAAATATGGGATGCGATTTAGCAATACACTTCAATGCGTATCGTGTTTCTTTACCATTATTTAGTAGATCTCTTGACACTCTACTTTCATAGGGACAGCTATCAATCAATGATTTTTTACTCTTCAAAGGTCGTTGATAGAAAAGTATATCATCAACCAATAAGTAAACAAAATCTCTATGTGCAATATCATTGCGATGAGCAACATTATTGGGATATAGATGCTCTATACAAGAGGCATAGAGGTCTCTATCATTTAGCTCTGGATGAAATTCTTTTTGCTTCTGCAATATTCGCACAAGTTCTTCTTTATAAAACTTACGTTCAATAGTACGCACCAATTTTCCACGCACCTTTTGTGTCGGATTTTGCAATATTGCATCATATATATACTCTCCCACACTCTTTCCTGAACTTTGAATATTTGCTTGCGTCTTCTCTTTTACCAACGTCCAATCTTCTTCTTTAGGAACACGGAAAGAGCGTTTTACATTACCATCTTTATCCTTCTTGGGTGTACCGTCTGTATCCAAATCAGTGGTAACGATAAACTCTTTAGTTTTTCCCACCCAATCGAGAAATACAGAACTTGGCCTACGATATATCCAACCATTCTCTAAATGGACATTATACCATATATCCTTACCCTTTCTATCACCCGAATCTTCTACCGCTACAACTTTCAAGGCATGATACTCAACAAGTTTGTCATTATTTGCCTCATCCTCTTCACCTCGCAACTGATAATATCCTCGTTTTTGATTGAAATTCAATAATATCCAAGCAAGCTCTTCTTTAGTTATTGGCTTGGATAAAGCCTTCTTGCGAATATAATATATAGTCCAATCATACGGTATTTTTTTCTTATTGCCATCGTTTCCTATAATTTGTGGGTGGTTCGACGCAAACTCGCACAACATTTCATCAAACGACTCTTGAAATAAGAAATGACTATTACCATTTTCATCATGAGCCCACGGCAATTTGGGTTCTTGATTGTTAATAAACTTACCATATCGATCCAACGCACTTGCATAGTGCTGTGGCAAAAAACCACACAAATTCAATATTCTATGCAACCTTTCACGACGCAATAGCGCGCGCTCACGCAAATGGCGCATGCCTCGCATCCTTGTTCGTTCTGCCGTTTGTGAAATGGAATTCCCTCTATCAAAATCACTTAACA
The DNA here is from genome assembly GCA_017555825.1 of Bacteroidaceae bacterium. Classification (GTDB taxonomy): domain Bacteria; phylum Bacteroidota; class Bacteroidia; order Bacteroidales; family Barnesiellaceae_A; genus Barnesiella_A. The sequence continues at coordinate 123,387 of JAFZFQ010000021.1, forward strand.
CCGCAGCATCCAAAGGTATGATGCGAGTTCCTGCATCCTCAATATGCTCTAAATAGGTATTACCATCTATATCAGTATTCGCATTTACAACAGCCCATCCTATACTATTTGTTCCTAAGTCTAATCCGAGAATAGTTTTCATAAAATTGAATTTAAATTTTTCGCAAGTTAAGAAATATTTGTCTTAAACTATTATTTAGTTTGAAAATTTATTATATTTGCAACATAAAATTTCATCAATTCACAATAAGGATTATTCCGTTGTGAAAACATTTAAAGTGGGGGTAGATTTATGCTGCTCTCGCTTTTTTTGTGTGAGCGAGTTGCGGGAAATAAAAGCTTTTTAACACACCTATCACGATTTGTTGCACATGTGTGGCGGTACATTTGCAGTGTTAACCGATGTTTAACCTTGACAAATACATACTGCTATGATGACTGCAATGGAACGTTTTGTGATGCAACCGAGTGAATGTGCGGGCTGGTGGATGGTGGTGGATACTGCCAATTTTATTTCGGTGCGATTTAAGGCGGGCGAGTTTGACGAGACGATGCTGCCCATTATCCACTCTATGCCTGGCGACACTGCCAAGAGCAAGGCCGAGAGGATGATACGATCGATTACCGACATTGAGCAGTACATGGACGAGTTTCACCACGATATAGCTTTCGGCAAGGCGAGTCGTGCAGTGTCGTGGGCTTTCTGACGTGGCACGGGCTCTGTGATGCAGATTGGGTTGTTACATTAGAGTAGAACTGTGTGGCATCGAAAAAGAAAATCGAACAAGTTCGCTTCTTTTTCACTCACCTTTCACTATCTTTGCCACACAGATATAGGTAACAACATTAAAATCACTTTATAATCGTATGAAACGCATTCTACTTTCTGCAGCAACATTGCTTGCTGTATCGATGAGCCTTGTGAGCTGTTGCAACAAGTGCTCGCAAACTCCTGCCGAGGTTACTAACGACGAGGTTATCTTGCACGCTTGGTCGTGGTCGTTCAATACCATTGGCGAGAATATGAAGTTGATAGCCGAGGCGGGCTACGACATGGTGCAAACTTCGCCTGCACAAACATGCTTTGTGGGTGAGGATGGCGGCCTTGCTCTGTGGAGCGAGGAGGGCGATGCCGTACGTGGCAAATGGTACTACTACTACCAACCCATCGACTGGAAGATTGGTAACTATATGCTGGGCTCGCGCGACGAATTTAAGGCTATGTGCGATAGCGCCCACAAATATGGTGTGCGCGTGCTTGTAGACGTGTTGCCCAACCACGTTGCCATAGACCACACTGCTGTGACCGCTGCTCTTGATAGTGTAGTAGGTGGCCATGAGAACTTGTTCCACGCCAACGGCTTTACCGATATTACTCAATGGAACGACCGCTTTGAGTGTACTACAGGTATGATGGGTAAACTGCCCGACGTGAATACCGAGAATCCCGAGTTTCAATACTACTACATGAAGTATGTAAACGACCTCATCGCTTGTGGCGCTCGTGGCTTCCGCTACGACACTGCCAAGCACATAGGCTTGCCCAGCGACCCCACCGACGAGAAATCGGAGCGTAACAACTTCTGGGACATTGCCACCGGTCGCGAGGCTATCAAAGACATCACATTGCTCTACCCCGACAGCCTCTTTATCTATGGCGAGGTGTTGCAAGACAAGAACGTAAAGGAACTTGAGTATGCCGAGTATATGGACCTCACTGCCAGCAACTATGGCGGTGCATTGCGTCATGCACTCGAACAACACAACTACCACGCTGCCGACTTGGCTCAATGGCACCACCCCGTAGCCCCCAACCGCTTGGTAACATGGGTCGAGTCGCACGACACCTATTGCAATGGCCATGAGTCGGCCGGTATCAGCGACGAGCTCATTCGCCAAGGATATGTATTCCTCACTGCTCGTCAAAACGGCACACCCTTGTTCTACAGCCGTCCTGCCGGTAGCACTCGCGACAACTACTACGGCAACAACCGCGTAGGCGACCGTGGTAACGACGAGTTCTTCCATCCCGAGGTTGTAGCTGCCATCGCATTCCGCAAGGCTATGAGCGGTTGCGCCGAGCAAGTAGAAGCATCGGAAAACGGTGCTGTTATCGAGGTATTGCGCGCCGACAAGGGTGCAACCCTCATCAACATCAGCGAGGAGGCACAAAGCATTGCCATGACAACCACCCTCCCCGCAGGCGAGTATACCGACAAGGTACACAACACAACATTTACTGTAGCCGACGGCATCATCAGTGGCGAGTTAGCCCCCCTTGCATCGTACGTTATTTACTAATTTTATCGCAACAATAGAGACAACATCGGCACGCTCAATAGGGTGTCGATGTTGTTTTTTTAAAGGTTTTGTATTAACTTCGCACCGATAATAACACCCCGGCGCATGACAATAGACCAGCACACCGACGCACTCATTTTCGACATGGACGGCACCATGTGGGATGCGGTAGACACGTATGCCGAGATATGGAACATGGCGTTTGAACGCGAAGGCATAGAACGTCGCATCACTCGCGACGACCTCTTGGCTCTCATAGGTACTCCCATCGACGACATTATGCGACACTTTGTACCCGCCGAGCGCGTAGAACACCTATTGCGAGTCATAGCCGAGTTGGTTGTGACCCAACTGCCCCGATTGGGAGGCAAGCTGTATGAAGGCGTGCAAAAGGGTATCGCCACGCTTGCGCAGCACTACAAGCTATTTATGCTGAGCAACTGCGACGAGCTCGAACTACCCATTTTCGTGCGATATGCCGGTATAGAGTCGCACATAACCGACACCATTGCCTACGGCAACACACGCCTTCGCAAGGCCGAGAACATGCGTCTGCTGGCCGAGAAGTACCACCTACAACACCCCGTATACATAGGCGATACCGATGGCGACTGCAACGAGGCACACCGCGCCGGCGTTCCCTTTGTGTGGATGAGTTACGGATTTGGCACTACAGACAAGGCGCAACTACAGTTCGACCACTTTAGCGACTTTGTAGAACACTTTGTCAAACTCAAACAACCCAACAAGTAAGTAATAAACCTTAAAATAAAACACATCATGTACACTCCCGAATTTGCTCCCGAAGTAAGCATTCGCAAGAACAAAATTGTAGCCGCACTCAAGGCTATGAATACCGATGCTATTCTCTTAGGTACCAACGTAAACAACTACTATATCGCAGGCCGCGTATTCAGCGGCTATGTATACATCAATAGTGAGGGCTTCATGCACTACTATGTAAAGCGCCCCGCACTCTTGAAGGGCGACAACGTGACTTACATACGCAAGCCCGAGGATATACCCGCACTCTTGCAACAAGCAGGCGTACCCATGCCCGCCACTCTCGCACTCGAAATGAACTTCATGTCGTATAGCGATGTTACTCGCTTGGCCAAGTCATTCCCCGAGGCAACAGCCACCAACGGCTCGGCTATCATGAGCTATGTGCGTTCTACCAAGACACCCTATGAAATAGAGAAGATACGCATATCGGCCCAAGGTCACATGAGTGTATACAAGAACTTGCAAGGCATATACCGTCCCGGCATGACCGATGCCGAATTGCAAATAGAGATAGAATCGCGCTTGCGTCGCGCCGGATGCTTGGGTATCTTCCGCGTAGCAGGCCCCAGCATGGAAGTCTTCATGGGTAGCCTCATCAGTGGCGACAATGCCGACAACCCCTCACCCTACGACTTTGCCATGGGTGGTGCAGGTCTCGACAGCTCACTGCCCGGCGGTTGCAACGGCACTGTGATAGAGCCCGGTATGAGTACAATGGTAGACCTCTGTGGTAACTTCACCGGCTACATGAGCGACATCTCGCGCACATACTCGGTAGGTACACTCAGCGAGTTGGCTCAACGTGCACACCAATGCTCACTCGACATACACCATGCCGTAGTAGCCATGGCACGTCCCGGAGTAAAAGCTGCCGACATCTACAACCTCACCCGCACAATGGCCGAGGAAGCCGGTCTCGGCGAGTATTTCATGGGCCACAACCAACAAGCCGGCTTTGTGGGTCATGGTGTAGGTATCGAAATCAACGAGTCGCCCGTATTGGCACCCCGTTCACGCGACGTGCTCGAAGAGGGCAACGTGATAGCCCTTGAGCCCAAATTTGTCATTCCCGGCACAGGCGCTGTAGGTATCGAGAACACATACCTCATCACCGCCGATGGTATTGAAAACCTCACCGACTTCACCGAGGAGATTATGCCCCTCGACTGATTTTAGATATAGAACATACAACCCTACAAATCTTGTAACAGCTATGCACAAGCACCTCGAACAACCTGTATTCAGACTCATAGGCCAAGTAGCCGATGAATTGCAACGCCCATGCTTTGTGATAGGCGGATATGTGCGCGATATCGTACTATGCCGTCAATCGAAAGATATTGATGTTGTGACATTGGGCAGTGGCATAGAACTCGCCGAGGCCTTGTGCAAGAAGCTGGGACGCCGCGCACACTTGTCGGTATTTCGCAATTTTGGCACAGCACAAGTCAAGTATCGCAACGGCAAGGAGATGTGGGAGGTAGAGTTTGTGGGAGCACGACGCGAGTCATACTCGCACGACTCTCGCAAGCCCATTGTAGAAGATGGCACACTGCAAGACGACCAAAACCGTCGCGACTTCACTATCAACGCCTTGGCTCTGTGCCTCAACAGCGACCGTTATGGCGAGTTGGTAGACCCCTTCGATGGTATGGGAGATATAGAGCGTGAGATTATACGCACACCGCTCGACCCCGACATCACCTTCAGCGACGACCCCTTGCGCATGATGCGTGCCATACGATTTGCCACACAACTCAACTTCCGCATATACCCCGACACCTTCGATGCGATAAAGAGAAATAAAGAGCGTATAAAGATAATTTCTCGCGAACGCATTGCCGACGAGTTGGGCAAGATAATGCGATCGGACATTCCCTCACGTGGATTTATCCTCCTCGACGAGAGTGGCTTGTTGCCCTACATCTGCCCCGAATTGGCAGCACTGAAAGGTAGCGAAACCATCGACGGACACGGACACAAAGACAACTTCTACCACACCCTCACGGTGCTCGACAACGTAGCATTGCGCTCACGCAACGAGTGGCTACGCTGGGCTGCCCTCTTTCACGACATAGCCAAGCCTCGCACCAAGCGATACGACCCTCGATTGGGCTGGACATTCCACAACCACAACTTTATAGGAGCCAAGATGATACCCGGCATCTTCCGCACCATGAAGTTGCCCCTCAACGAGCACATGAAGTACGTGCAAAAACTCGTAGAGCTACACATGCGCCCCATCGTCTTGGCCGAGGAAGAAGTTACCGACTCGGCTGTGAGACGCTTACTCTTTGACGCGGGCGACGATATAGAAGAGCTCATGCTCTTGTGCGAAGCCGACATTACATCGCGCAATGCCGAGAAAGTGCGTCGTTACCTCGACAACTTTGCCTTAGTGCGTCGCAAGCTCGAAGAGATAGAGGAGAAAGACCGCGTGCGCAACTTCCAACCACCGGTAGGCGGTGAAGAGATTATGGAATACTTTGCCCTACCCCCATCGCGCGAGGTAGGCGAATTGAAAAGCGCCATCAAAAACGCCATTCTCGACGGCATCATTCCCAACGAACGCGAGGCGGCATGGCAATATATGCTCGACCAAGCAGCCTTGATGGGTATAACCAAGAAATAAAGAAATTGCCCTCACATCACATTGGATGCGAGGGCAATTTGTATCTGTGTATAGAACAACTCTACTCCAAGAGTGATTGGTTGGCTATTTTCAATATACGAGTAGCCAGGCCGGCCACCTTGTCGGGTTGGTGTGTCACCATGACTATGGCACAATCTTGAGCAAGCTGTGCCAACATCTCATAAATACGAGGCGCAAAGGTTTCGTCGATATAAGAGAGTGGCTCATCAAGCACAAGGAGCTGAGGTTGCGATATAATAGCACGCGCCAGAAGCGTGCGTTGCAACCCTCCACCCGACAGCTCCCCTATAGGACGATGGGCAAAGCCTTCCAATCCAATCAACGCCAATAGTTGCTCTACTTTATTGCGTTTTTCGGTCTTCGACAAAGGCAACGATGAGGTATACAATCCCGAAGCAACAACCTCCTCAAGCGTCACAGGAAAACGGCTGTCTATCATATTCTTCTGTGGCAGATAGCCTATGTGCAATGCGTCCACTTCGGCTCCGGACTGATAATACTTCACTACACCGGTTGTAGGCTTGATGAGCTTGAGCAAGAGTCGCAACAGCGTGGTTTTTCCCCCACCATTGGCACCTGTTATAACTACAAAATCGCGAGCGCCCACTGTGAGGTCTACATGTTGCAACACCTGTCGTTGCTCATACGAGAGAGAGACATCCGACAGGCTCACTATGATATTCTTATCGAGCGATGGCATGTGCAATATTTATTATTTCTGTTGCCCAATCATAGTTGAGCGGATTGATTGTTACTACCTCTGCATTCAACTCACGTGCAAAGGTCTCTACTTGTCGAGGATTGAACTCCTGTTGCACAAAGACCACTTTTACGCCATGTTCTATGGCCTCATCGACAGTATTTTTCAAGGCCATTGCCGAGTTCTCCTTACCCATATTCTCAAGGCACAATTGCGATAGTCCATAGTCGCGGGCCAAGTAGCTGAGCGATGGATGATAAATGGCAAAAGCCATACCACGACAAGGAGCAAGCAACTCTTCTACAACTGCATCTACGCTATCGATGCGCTGTATCAACTTATCGCAATTGGCACGATAATACGAGGCATTGTCGGCATCTATCTCAGTGAGAGCACGGCATATATTGCGCGCCATGATGCGCACATTGCGCGGCGACGACCATATATGCGGGTCTATCACATTGCACGCATGCACCACACCATTGCCATGCGTGTGGCAATGAGTACCGGTGAGCATATCTACCCCCTCCGAGGTATCATATATCTTCATATCGGGGTTGTTCTGCGAGAGGCGATCCATCCACGACATTTCAAATCCCAGCATACCTCCCACACGCAAGTAGGCTTCGCTCTTATCTATCTCTACAAGTTGCATAGGAGTAGGATCGTAAGCCTCGGGATTGCTATTGGCCGGCACGACACAATTTATAAGGAAGTGTTCGCCGGCAATTTGCTCGGCCAGATACTTTTGAGGCTGTATCGTAACCGACACCACACGCTTATCGTGGTGCGACACACCGGTACATGACGTAACAAAGAGCGACAACACCGGTGTAAGAGCAATAATGATATGTAATATTCTTGTAAGCATGATTTAAATATAGATTTCAAAGGTACAACATTCACAACAAAGAAGTAGCGAATGTGTTTAATTTTAACATTTGAAACCTACCACTCCACACCATACACACGAGAGTGCAACATACCTGAGAGGCTATCGAGATTGCATCCAAGGGGTGTAGCATAGGTCATGAGGAAAAGTTCGATAGCCTCGCGACCCTCGCCATACGATGGCTGTATATGCCTGTAGGTGTCGTGCAAGACAAAACCCTCACTCTGATAGAAGGCAATGCGACGACGGCTATAGTAATCGGTAGGAGGCTCCACTTCGAGCACAACCGGCAGTTTCGAGCGTAAAAGAAACTCTTGCAACACCTCGCGACCTATGCCACGACCTCTACAACTCGTATCGATAGCAAAGTGCTCCACAAATCGCCAACCATCGAGTTGCCACCACGAAAGCATACCCACAACAGAGTCTTCGCGACAGATTGCTTCCAAAATGAAAGCATCATTGCAAGAAATGAGTTCGAGCATCAACGACCAGTCGCGTCGCTCATCTACAGGAAACGAGTTTTCGTATATCTCTCGCACCGACTCAAGCTCGGGCGAACATATATTGAGCACCTTATTATAAATCATAATCGAGTATCTTGCAAGGGGTATTCATACAAGCGATGCGAAATTAATAGAAATAGCGCTACATCACAAGAGGTGCAATGCAGTTTTTAACCTACAACCAACCTGCAATATCATAGCCAATTAACAAATAAAAAGCGATATAGCAACAGCCAAAAAGTTGCAAATTGAAACAACCAAGTAAATTTTTTCACAAAAAAGCCGTTCTTTTCTATTGCAATTTTAAATTTGAATTATAACTTTGCAGAAACCTTAATCGAAAAACCTAAATATTTACACCATGGGACACCATCAATTAGACGCGTTAGATTATAAAATCTTAAAACTCATCGCGTCCAACTCGAGAATACCATTTCTTGAAGTAGCACGTGAATGTGGCGTATCGGGCGCAGCCATACACCAACGCGTACAAAAACTCACCAATCTCGGTGTGCTGAAAGGATCGGAGTATGTACTCGACTCAAACAAAATCGGATTTGGCACATGTGCCTACATCGGATTCTACTTGCAATCGCCCGGCGACTTTTCGGGTATTGTAGATCAACTCAAGCAGATACCCGAAGTTGTAGAATGTCACTTCACTACCGGCGAGTATGACATGTTTATAAAGCTCTATGCTCGCGACAACAGCCACATGCTCGACATCATCCACAAGAAATTGCAACCCCTTGGATTGGCTCGCACCGAGAGTCTTATCTCTTTCAAGGAAGTTTTCAAACGCCAATTGCCTATTGAAGATGTATCGGACTTTATTGACTAAGCATTGATAAGAATCAAAGAAACGACTCCAATAGTTTATCACTAAACAATTGGGTCGTTTCTTATTTATAGTACAAGACGCTCATGAAAAAATCGACCCTCGCCCTATCGGTAGTGCTCATTGCATACACTATATATCAAGTGTGGCTCAATGGGTTATTTCCCTATATCAACGACGATTTTTTCTATCGATATATCGTCATGTACAATCTCGACCATCCCATCACGTCGGTCAAAGATATTATCTACTCTCAATATCTGCACTACAACAACATCAATGGTCGCAGTATCATACATGCCATAGAGCAGTTTATACTATGGCTATCACCACACAAGCAGCTCTTCAACATACTCAATGCCGGTGTGTGGACCACACTGCTCGCTATGATAGTAATATATGCCACCGAGCGCAACAACCGCTCATGGGTATATTGGATATTGGCTATTATCTACTTGCGATTTTTATCGGCCAACAGCTCTTATCTGGCCTTCTGGGCATCGGGTAGCTTCAATTACTATTGGACGTCGGTAGCCGCACTCTCGTTCCTCTTTATCTACCGCCGGCATCGCACACACTGCGCCACATATCTCTATCCACTCTACTTCATCATGAGTGTACTCATAGGATGGTCGCACGAAACTTTAATTACGGGCATAATAGTCGCCACAATTGTCGAATACATCTTGCAAAAGCAATACAAATGCCCATTACCCACCGTTATATTGGCCGGACTACTCATAGGCTATGGCATCATGTTTGTAGCACCGGGCAACTTTGTCAAGCTCGCAGCCACCAAGCAAGGAGGGGGTGCATCATTCATCATATTGGCCTTGGCTACAGCCGTGCAATTCAAGATGATGATTGCCTTGGCCCTCATGCTGTGCTATGGATATATAAGAGATAAAGAAAAAGCCTTCAAGTTTGTCGCACGCAACCGCTTCCTTGTAATCTCTTCTGTTGTAAACATGCTCTTCTGCATGACAATAGGCGTAGGTGGTCGTGCCACTTTCTTTGCCGAGACCATGGCCTTTATCGTCATACTACGTTTCTTGTCGTTTTTCGCGCCGAGGCTCAACACAGCACCTATCAAATGGATGCTTCCCGCACTTGTCCTACTCATTGCCTACGAGACATGCTATGCATGCGATTGGAAGAAAATCTACACCCCTATAAATAATGCTATAGAGAGATACATCGAGAATAAATCGGGTAACGACTATATCATATCCGATATAGAGCAACCATCGAAAATTACTGCAGCGACAATCTTGTCAAACAACCAATTTTGGATCGAGCAATATGACTTCGCCACATTCTCGGCCATACATGGGCACACATTCAGGATACTGCCCGCACAAGCACACCGCCTCATTACCGATGGCACATTGTGTATCGACAGCAATCGCTTGCAGCAAGGATTGCCATTTTACACCACCGACAGCATCGACTTCTTGGTAATGCCATGCGACACGCTACCTACGCAAGGGCAATATATCTTCAACCTACACACGCCATCGCAACTCGACCCCGACATAAACCTCATGGGTAAGTTGAGGCGCAAGATAGCCCCGGGAAGCTATCCTACGACCTTTATCGCTGAAAACTACAGTGCCAACCCCGCCTTGCCTTTTGCCATAGGAGACAAATACTATATCATACTACACAAGCCACCCTACCGCCGAGTAGAATGGGTATATATCGAGAGTAGCCGATAAAGATTGTATTACACCAACTTTTTCACTACCTTTACGGCACATTATCACATAGCAACAGCAATGAGCATCAAGCAAAAAATAGGCAACCTATGGCACTCTTCACGAGTTCGTGAAGTGGTGCGATTTGGCATTGTAGGTGTTGTGGCCACACTCATACAGTATGGCATATACTACCTTTTCAATGCCATTGTCGGATGGGGTGCTACAACATCGCTCACCATAGGCTATATCATAAGTTTTGTTTTCAACTTTTTCCTATCCAACTATTTCACATTCAAGACTCGCCCCACCGTAAAGAAAGGCATTGGATTTATGGCAAGTCACGGCATCAACTATCTGTTGCAGATTGTTTTCCTCAACCTCTATATGTGGATAGGAGTACCCGAGACTTGGGCTCCCATACCCATGTTTGTCACAGTTGTACCCATCAATTTTATATTGGTACGCATTGTTCTTAAATCGTCAAAGCTATGAAAACCGTTTCGCTTATAATCCCTGCATACAACGAGCAAGAGTCACTACACGCTCTATACAATAGTCTGTGCGAATTGATGGAGTCGCACAAGCAGTACAATTGGGAGGTACTCTTTATCAACGACGGCAGTAGAGACAACACCGAGGCCATCATCGACGGTTTTATAGCACAAGACCAACGCATAGCCACTGTAGTGCTGTCGCGCAACTTTGGTAAAGAGGCTGCTATGTTGGCAGGATTTGACTACGTTACGGGCGACTGCGCTATCATTCTCGATGCCGACCTGCAACATCCCGTGTCGGCGATACCACAGATGTTGCAATATTGGGAGGAGGGCTACGACGACGTGTTTGCCCGTCGCAAGAGCCGTGGCGACAACTCTAAGCTGCGCAAAATGCTATCACGTGCATACTATTCGTTACTACAACACACCAGCGACATCGACGTGCTACCCGATGTGGGCGACTTCCGTCTACTCGACCGCAAGTGTATCGACACACTGAGAACCCTGCGCGAACAATGTCGCTACACCAAGGGCATGTACGCATGGATAGGTTTCA